>PMYL01000055.1 GCA_003170825.1 Acidobacteriaceae bacterium | reverse complement strand
CCGCCAAAGCTTGCAGATAATTTTATGATATTTATAATCAACATCTTGCGAAGAGCATTCCTATGGAAAAGCTCCACGGCAAAGCCGAAAACAGGCAAAAATCGCCTCAAAACATGAGTATTTTGACGAAAAAACCTGCCTTTTGGGCGGCTTTGAGCCCGATTCGTGGAGCTTTTCTCACAGCCTGGGAAACCACGAACCCCATGGCGCGCAAGCGCCGTCTGCCCCACCGCAGGTGGCTCACAGGTGATTGATGAGCGAGGCGATGCAGGCGGCGCCAAAGCCGTTGTCGATGTTGACCACGGAGACGTTGGGCGAGCAGGTGTTCAACATGCCCAGAAGCGCGGCCACGCCTCCGAACGACGCGCCATAACCAATACTGGTGGGCACGGCCAGGACCGGGGCATTGACCAGCCCGCCGACCACGGTGGGCAGCGCACCCTCCATGCCGGCGCAGACGATGAGCACGCGGGCCGATTGCAGCCCGTGCTTTTGCGCCAGCAGGCGGTGAATGCCGGCTACGCCGACGTCGGCGATTAGCTCGACCGTGTTGCCCATCAGGCGTGCGGTGACCACGGCTTCTTCGGCCACCGGCAGGTCGCTGGTGCCGGCGCAGACTACGGCGATGGTTCCCATGCCGGGAGTGGTGGGCGCCTGGGCAAGCGCGATGGCGCGAGCTGTCTCGTGAAACTCGGCTCGCGGTTCTTTATCTCGTGGTTCCAGGGCGCGGACCGCCTCAAACATTTCGCGAGAGGCGCGGGTGGCCAGCACGTTGCCGCCCGCCTGGGCCATGCGGGCAAATATCTGAGCCACCTGCGCGGGGGTTTTGCCCGTGGCAAAAATCACCTCGGGCATGCCGGTGCGCAGAGCGCGGTGATGATCGAGCTTGGCGAAACCAAGGTCCTCGAAGGGCAGGTCGCGGAGGCGGTCCAGCGCTTCGTTCACGGCGGTGCGGCCCTCGCGTACTTCGTTAAGCAGAGCCTCGATAAGAGCGCGATCCATCAGAGACCTTCCTTTCTCGTGCTCGTGGCCGTTCCCGTGGTTTCCGCGTAAATCCGCATGGCCTCCTGCATGACCTGTTTGAGAGGGATCGAGTGCCCGGTGGCGAGCAGGCGGCAATCCTCATATTCCGGTGCGGCGTTGGCGATCTTGCCGGAGGGCCAGCGGGCAATTTTGATGGTCACTTCGCCCCATGCGGTTTGCACCTTACCAAACTCGCGCGCCAGCCCCACCTTTTTTTCGAGCCTCCAGCGCAGGCCAATGGTGGTGGTTTCGCGGAACAAAAGATCGCGCAGCGCAGGCACGAGATCGGGGCGGCAGAGCACGGTCATCTGCACGCCGGCGCGCCCCTTCTTCATCTGCACCGCGGCGCGATAAACATCCCAGGCGCCGGACGCCAGCAGCAACTCGCTGACATAGGCGAGCAACTGCGGGCTGGAGTCGTCAATCACGGTTTCGATCACCGCAACGGATTCCGCTTCGTCCGCCTGTGCCGCCTCTTCCTCGCCCACCAGCAGACGCAGCAGGTTGGGCTGGCCCGGCGTTTCGCGGCCACCGGCTCCGTAACCGGAGGCCTTGATGCGCATGGGCGGGAGCGGCGCGTAGCACACATCGAGCATTCGTAATACGGCTGCGCCGGTGGGGGTTACACGCTCCATGGGAGAACCGGCGGCATAGATGGGCGCATCGCCGAGCAGGGCCAGCGTGGCCGGCGCCGGAACAGGAAGCGTGCCGTGCTGGCAGACGACCGTTCCGCTGCCCACGTTCAGGGGCGACGCAAGCCAACGATCCACACCGAGCGCCTCAGCGCCCGCGGCAGCGCAGACGATATCGACGATAGTGTCTACCGCGCCAACTTCATGAAAATGGACCTTTTCAATGGGGATGGAATGAATAGCGGCTTCGGCCTCGCCCAGCAGTTGGAAGGCGCGGATGGAGCGGGCTTTCACCGTTTCCGTGAGCGGGGCAGAGCGAATGATGGCGAGAATTGCCGACAAGTGACGATGAGGCGCGTGCACCGGATGAGCTTCATGAGAGTGCTCCGGCCCGCTCGCCGGTTGGTCCGGCGCAATCACGTCCACTTTGGTTGCGGCCAGGCCGCCCCGGCTCACCTTGCGCATCTCAAGGCGTGCGCCCACACCGAGCGCGACCGCCGTTTCTTCAAGACAGGCGAAGGGAACGCCTGCATCCACCAGGGCGCCCAGCAGCATGTCGCCGCTTATGCCGGAAAAACACTCCAAATATCCAATACGCATCGCTTTGTGATTTTAAACTGCCGGCTATGCTCCGCGCCTGGCAAGGACATCGGCGGGGAGAATTACATTCATTGAGCCGGAGCGAAAGCCGGCGCAATCCAGGGTCACGTATTGGAAACCGGCCTGCTTGAGAGCCGCGGAGATGGCGTCGAGCATCTCCATCGAAAGGGCGCGCGGCAGTTCTGCGCGCGCGATCTCAACGCGGGCCAACTCGCCGTGATGGCGGACGCGCAGTTCGCGAAAGCCCAACTGGCGCAGGCTCTCCTCGGCCCGCTCCACCTGTTCGAGCACCTCGCGGGTCACGGTGCGGCCATATTCGACGCGCGAGGACAGGCAGGGCGCCGCCGGGCGATCCCACAAGGAATAGCCGGCGGCCTTGGCCAGCGAGCGAATCTCGATTTTTGTCAGGCCGGCCTCCGCCAGCGGCGCCAGCACAGCGTGGTCCTCGGCGGCGCGCTGGCCGGGACGAAAATCGCGGGTGTCGTCGGCGTTCATGCCATAGGCGATGCGGTCGAATCCCAGCTTGGCGCCCAGAGCTTCCATCGCGGCAAAGAGCTCGTCCTTGCAGTGGAAACAGCGGTCGGCCTCATTGCGGGCATACTCGGGCCGCTCCAGTTCTTCGGTCGCAACCACGTGCAGCGGCATCTCAAGCCCGTGGGCAAAGGAGCGGGCCTGCTCCAGGTCGCGCCGGGCCAGGCTGGGCGAGTCGGCCAGCACGGCCAGCATCCGGGGACCCAGGACACGATGCGCCGTAGCCGCCAGGAACGCGGAGTCCACGCCGCCGGAGTAAGCCACCATCAGGCTTCCCAATTGCCGAAGCCGCGCTTCAAGGGCGAGCAGTTTGGAGGCCGTGCCCGGCTCGCCGGCAAAGGCGCGGTCCGGCTCACTCCGCGTGTCTTCGGCTTTCGATGGATTCGTGTGCGCACTCGCCGCCATGGGCAAATTATAACCCTCTGTGACATTCAGAAGGGCCGGCACAGGCGGCTTGCACGGTCCAAGAGGTGTACGCGGCCCGAAGGGGTGGACTTATGCGGCATTCGCGCCGCGCAATGCAAACCAGTAGTATCGCCGCCAACAAAACATGCAACGAACGGGCCGCAGCGCAAACATGCCCAGCAGTCCGTCGTAGGAACGCAACTCAGCTGGCTTGAATTGGAGTGAATTGCAGCGAGGGCATTCTCGCCGAATCCAAAGCAACTGCGGTAACCAATCCGGCCAGCGCCGGCTTTCAGCATGCATCTTGGTTGCTCTTCACTATCCGCGAACGGTACGCGTTAAAGTGCGCTTACTTCTTCAGGGCTCGAGTTTGTGTCCAGCCATGCGAGCAGAGAACGTATGCTGCCGGTGGCCAAGGCAATGCAGGAATCTCCGGCTCCGTAATACAGGTGAATGGTATCTCCGTCCGCGCCGATCGTCTGCCCGCAGGGAAACACGACGTCTTTCACATCTCCGCCTCGCTCATAACTGGCTTCCGGCCCGAACACCCAGGAGTCTCCGCGCTGCAGGCAGATTTCCGGCTTCTCCAGGTCGAACAGTGCAAGGCCCAGGCGATAAATGCTTCCCGATGCTGTTTGGCGCACTCCGTGATAGATTGTCAGCCAACCCTTTGCCGTCTCTATCGGAGGCGAGCATAGACCGATCTTGTTTGCATCCCACCATCCGCCGCGACGCGCAGCGAGGATGATCTTGTGGCCTCCCCAATTCCGCAGATCGGGCGAGTAGGAGATCCACATATGCGCGCCCAGCGTCGTCACCGGCCGGTGAATCAATGCCCAGTTGCCGCCGATCCTGCGCGGCAGTAACGCGGCATCCTTGTCCTCCGGCGGCATAATCACGCCGTATCGCAGAAAGTTCTTGAAGTCTTGGGTTGTTGCCAGCGAAACTCCCGGACCGCCTCGCGCAAACGAGGTATACGCCACCGCATACTGTTCCAGTTCGGGGACGTAGGTAATGCGCGGATCTTCGATGCCCCATATCTCCTCCGGATGCCCGGTCGGATCTGCCGGCAGCGTGGGTTGCGCGTCGATGCGCCATCCATCGAGCCCATTCGCGGATCGTGCGGCGCAAAGATGAGACAAGCCGCGCCGGTCTTCCACCCGGCAAAGCAGCAAAGTCTCTCCGTCGGCCAGCCGCACGGCCCCCGCGTTGAAGACACTGTTGATCGGATAGGACCAGTTGTCCTGGGTGAGGATCGGGTTGCCGGCATAGCGGGTGAACAGAGGAAGCCCGGTATGTGTCTCCACATGCAGTTGCTCGGGAGCAATAGGATCTGTCGATGCTATAAGAGGGACAGTTGTAGTCAAGAGAAGTTACTCATTTCCATGTGCAGTTCTTCTGCGTTTGCCACCTTCGCCTCATTCATTTCGAGGAGAGCCATCAAAAACGAAAGCGTCGATTCCGCGCCCTGATTTTCATTCACGCGGTCGGGATGGAGTCCGTCTTTGCAGCCGCCAGTAGTTGCGTCGTAAAGCGGCGCCTGCAAGTCGTTCTTGCCAAGAAACCAGCGAAAGACACTCTGGGCTTCCTCAAGCCAATACCTTCTGTGCGTCAGCCTGTAAACTTCGAGGCAAGCTGAGATCGTAGCACAAGCCTCCACCGGCTGTTGGTCGAAGCGCGCCTTCTCCCCGCCCTCTGCGAAGAATCCACTCGATCCGATCGGAACAAAAACCTCTTCACCGCCGCGGTGCTGCTCTCCAACGAGCCATTTGAGCGACTCCATCCCCGCCTGGATCATCCTCTGGTCGTCGCTGCGCCACCCCACGAGAATCAGCGCCTGCGGCAGCCTGGCATTCGAGTAGGAAAGACTCTTCTCGAACCAATGCCAATTCTCTGCCCGGCTGCGCTCATAGATATCGAGGAGCCGGTTCGCAAGCGTATTGCGAGCGCCTTGTATCGCTCTGTCTCCTGGGAACCAGTCCAGATAAGCTTGCATGCCCAGAATGCAAAACGCCCACGCGCGCGGGCTGGTGAACGAGAGTGTCGCGGGGACCGCTGCTTCAAACAGCCTCCCGGCCGCTGCTCTCAATCCCGCATCCCGCGAATGGCCGAGTACCCTCCCAAGGGACCACAAGGCGCGGCCATGGCTGTCATCCGACCCAACGTCTTCCAGCCACTTCCGGTCGTAGCCGAGAAAGTTTCTGAACCTTCCCGTGTCGGCGTGAAAGGCATACCACAGGAAGGCCAGGTAGCGATGGGAGAGGTTTGGATACTCGAGTCTGCCCGCATGCGCCGGGAACTCATCCAGAAGGGTCGACACGATGAGCGCGCGCGCGTTGTCGTCGGTTGTATACCCCTCGCGGGTATTGGGCACGGAAAAGATTGCATGCTGCAACATGCCCGTATCGTCGGTCATCCTCAACATGTGAGCGGTGTTCACCACAGGCAGGCTATCGGTAGCGTTCACCGCTACATCGTCCTTCTGGGCCGCCCTGGGCTGCAAAGTGCGCTCGAAACGCGCCCGCTGAAAGCTCGCCATATACGCCCGAGCCGTCTTGGGCCATGTGGTTGCCCTTGAGTAGAGATAGGCCCTCTTCCGCATGGCGTGACGCTCGCCGTCGTTCTCCAGCAACTTCACAACTGCCTCGGCAATCGCATCCGGATTCTCGAACGGTACAAGCACGCCTCTGTTATCCGCGAGCAGCTCTTTCGCGTGCCAGTAGGGCGTGGAGATGATGGCTTTCCCCGCGCCAAAAGCAATGGCCAGCGTGCCGGAAACAACCTGCGCCTCCTGCTGATAAGGCGTAATGTAGATATCCGCAGCGCCTACATGTTCGACCAGTTCCTCGGCGCTCACAAACCGATTGTTGAGGATCAGGTGATCGGCAACGCCAAGCTGTTCCGCCAGCGCTTGCAGTTGTTCGCGGTAACGCTCGCCCTCCCGCCGCCGGATATGCGGGTGCGTCACACCGGAGACGATATACATCACGTCCGGATGCTGTGCCAGGATCGCAGGCAGTGCCCGAATCACGTTCTCGATGCCCTTGTTTGGAGACAGCAACCCAAACGTCAGCAGGACGGATTTGCCTTCTGCGCCAAACCTGTCCTTGAAATAGTTGGGATCCATGAACGGAAGATCGGGCACGCCGTGCGGGATAACATCGATCTTTCCGTCGGGGACCGCGTACACTTCGCGCAGAAAGCGGGCCGCTTGCTCGCTCATGACAACGAGGCGGTCGGAAAGCTGCGCAATCTCGTCGAGGACAGCGCGCTGATACGGATCCGGATCGCGCAAAACTGTGTGGAGCGTTGTGACCAGCGGCATCTTCAATTTGCGCAGCAGCGTTAGAATATGGCGGCCGGCAACCCCGCCGTAGATGCCGTACTCATGTTGCAGGCAGACAAGATCGTTGCCGTTGAAGTTGAGGAACTCCGCGGCTCGCTCGTAGGAGCCGATATCCTCCTGCGCAAGCTCGAGGCGCACCCGCTCCGGATATTGATAGCTTGACTCAGGATCGTTGACGGGAATGGCAAAGAGGCGTTCCGTGCCGTATTCGGTTGCAAGCGCAGTGCACAGGTCCGTCGTGAATGTGGCGATGCCGCACTGGCGCGGAAGATAGTTCCCTACAAACGCAATGCGCGTAGGCAATGGCAGGCTGCACGCTTTCAACTCGACGGGCAAGGAAGCCGCTGGAAGATGGTCCCCGGCCAGATCTTCAGGATGAACTAAATCAACGAATGACATATTGCCCTGCTTTCACTCGTATCGGCGCAACGCATCACTTTATTGAGGGTGTGAACCAGCGCATGATGGGTCGCAGTCTCTTGCGTTCTTCCAACACCCCCGGCACGTCTGCAGCCGGGCTCATCCAATACGCGCTGCGGCGTCTATCTGGGCCGCAGCGCGTACACGGTTGCGTTAGCGCAGGCTCCCCGTCGGCACAATAGCGGGGTTCCCTATTGCGTCTCCCGATACGACTAGTTCCACTCTCCGGTTTTCCTGCCTCCCGGCGGAGTTATCGTTGGAGGCTACCGGCAAAGAATTGCCGAAGCCCTTTGCGCTTACCGAGTTTGCCCCTACGCCTTGATTCACCAGGTAATCGCGCACGGCGCCTGCGCGGTTCTCCGACAGCTTCTGATTCATGTCGTCGCCGCCGACATTGTCGGTGTATCCGTCAACCTCAATGTTGAGCCCAGGGTAGGCGATCAGAATTCCGGCAACCTTGGCCAGTTTCTCCCGCGCTCCGGGCTTCAACGAGTATTGCCCGGTGTCGAACAATACATCGGACATGCTTACAATCAGTCCACGTGCGCTATCGCGAGTTGCAAGAATCCGGTTCAGTTGCTCGGACAATTGTGCGCGCATTGTGGCCTTGTCGCTGTTCGCCTGTTGTGCAGCCAGGCGAGACCGGTCTGCATCTGCCTGGGCCGCGCTGATTGCCGCTGCCGATGCCGTTTGGTTCGCGGCCGCGTCGGCTTGGGCCTTGGCTGCGTCGGCCTGCGCCTTTGCTGTATCGGCCTGGGACCTTGCCGCATCGGCTTGAGACTTTGCCGCATCCAACTGCGCCTGTTCCTTGAGGCGGGTCGCGTCGTCGGCTTGCGCTTGCGATCTTGCCTGTGCGTCGGCGGAAGCCTGACGCTCGTCCGTCCGGCGCACCTCATCGATCTTCTTGACTGCAATCTCCCGCGCATCTTCGGCCGTCTGTACTGCCTGCCGCGAAACTGAAATCAACGGCTTTTTGTCGATGTGTTTGTCGGAGGCATACCCGTCGGCACGATTCATCAACTGAACGGCGTTCTGATAACTCTCGCTTGCATAGGTCTCCGCCCCTTCGGACTGAGCGATGCGCAGCGCATTCCGCGCCTCGTAGAATTCCAAAGGCAGATTGACGCTCAATACCACGGGGTCGAACTTGTAGCCCGTGGGAATATAGCCCCCACGCTCCATCAGTTCATACTTCGCATTCACCGCTTCGGTGGTTCCCTTGGTATCGGCGCGCACCACGTTCTCGAGCACGACGACATTGCTGGGCTGCCGGACGGCGTAGTAAGGCTCCGCGGTAACGACCAAGGCGAATGCCTGCAGGTCGGTGGTTGCGGTCAGTTTGCTTCGATTGTTGTCGCCTACCAGAACCTCGCCCAGGTTCACCGCTCTACCCTCGGGTGAGATCGCCCACAAAACGTATGTGAGATATTCGCCGCCGAAGGTGGTGGGATTTTGCAGGTTTCCGAATTCCGCTTCGACTTCCATGGTGCCGCGCTTGCTTCGCACTTTGGCTTTTCCGTCGGCTGAAGGCAGCAGAGCCGTGCCGGCGAAATCCACATCCGTGGCTCCTTCGCGATGCCGGTAGTTGATCGCCTGCACTGTGCGGCTGACCACGATCACGCGGTATGTGGTCGTAGGGCCTACGGTTTCGACGACCATCGTCGCTTGGGAACTGGCCTGGGCAAACACGCCCAAACCGAGGATGCTTCCGATCACTAACAAAACCTTGAGCTTCATCGTATCTCCTGCGGGCATACATCTGCCTTGTTGCGTTGTGCCGGTCTTGCTCCGGCGGGTTGATGCTTTGCGGCGCCTGAAACTCTGTTTCTCACTGTCCGGCGCGGTACTGCGAAATGGAGGCCAAGAGCCCAAATATCTTCAAGAGCCAGATGATCAGAGCAATCACTACAACGCCATTCAGGATTCCCTTGATCGTTCCCTGCATTGGAATGTAGCGGTTCACCAGCCATAACAGGAGGCCTACTATGGCGATTACGACAACGATGTTGATAAGTGGCATGTCATGTTCTCCTATCCAAGTTCTGAGGCCGATCGGCTCTCAATTCGATAGACGATGGTGCGGTCTGGTTTGGCAAGCTAAATGCAGCCCTGTGCCGGGACGCATGAAAGTCCGCGGCGGAACCCGGATCGCCTACTGAAAAAGTCTTTCATTTTTGGAAGGCGGCGTGCTGAGCAATTGGGCACACAAAACGGAGGACGGCCCTTCGCGCGTGCACTCGCCGCTTCCACCCGACGTTTTACGCGCTATGGTTTTTGCGTTGATGCGGCAGTAGCCTGAGCCGGCTTGCTGGAATCTGTTGTGGATGAGCCAACCGCCGGCGCCGGTTTGTTGGGCGGTATTTCGGTTCCCGCAGGGAAGACAAGTATCTGGATCGAACCCCAGTCGGCATCCAGGTTCGCGCCTGCCTGCTTGCCCATTCCCAGCGTTTTAAGCTGGCTATCGTCAAATGCAAAGTTCTCGACCAGGTACTCGCGTATCACCATGGCCCTGGCCTCGGTGAGCACCAGGTCCTTCTGGGTATCACCTTCCATGCCAGCGGAGACCACGACTACCGCATACCCGAATTGATTCTGTGCCAGGAACTCGCCGCCGGCATTGAGAGATTTCTGATCCTTCAGCTTGGCCGAATCGCGGCCGTCGAAGAGCTGCTTGGCCGTGTAGGTAAACGACTTTACAGGCGCAGCCTGCGGAAGACCGCCAATACTATTCGCAGTCAGGCCGGAGGAATCTTCGTATCCGCGCTTCTTGAAAAACGCGCTCAAGAGGATGTTATGCTTCAGGGCTTCCATGTTCTCCTGGAAGTCAGTCACCGCGACCTGCGCCTGGAGCATCGTTGCATGCAGGGTGGTCATGCTCTGATCCAGGTTGCTATAGATTTGCTTGTCGTTCACCAGCGCTCCCACGGTTCCCTGGCCCGAGTCGACCTTACCGGTTACCGATTTCAGATTCCCCGCCGCCTGAGTCACGTTTTGGATAGCTTCCTGGGCGCCATCCAGGATGACGCCGGCCTTCTTGAGCAGTTCCCCCATCTGCAAGGGCGGCAGGCTCTGGATGGTGTCGCCATTCTTCACGTCGGCTTGCCCGGCAGTTCCAAACGAAATCGCCAGGTACTGATTGCCCAACAACCCCTCGGTTTCGATCGAAGCCACAGAGTCCTGCTTGACGATCTCGTGCGTCGATTTGTCGAGATCCATGACTACCGTGACCTTATCACCGGGCTTGCGAGGCAAATCGATGCTATGCACAGTTCCGCTGTGAACCCCGCCCACCTGCACGTCGGCGCCAGAAGCCAGGCCCCCCACATTGTCGAATTGCGCCTTCAGTTGATAAGTGGAGCGGAAAAGATACTCCTTGCCCCCGATAATGAAGACCCCGGCGGCCAGAACTGCCAGTGTCACAACGATGAATGCTCCCAGCCTTGCCACCCTCGACATATATCCTCCTACGACAACTTCAGAAATTCCTTCACAAGCACGATGTCGCTTTGTTGAAGGTCTTCAAACGCGCCCTCGATCACCACATTGCCCTGATCCAAAAGGGCCAGGCGGTTGGCGATTATCCTGGCGCTGTGCAGATCGTGAGTTACGACGATGGATGCCATCTGACGCTCCCGCTGGAGTTTGAGAATCAAATCGTCGATCTCCGCTGAACTGATGGGGTCGAGACCTGCCGTGGGTTCGTCGAGAAGCAGAATCTCCGGCTCCAGAGCCAGCGCGCGCGCCAGGCCCACGCGCTTCTGCATTCCGCCTGAGATATCAGAAGGCATCTTACCGAAGTCGCCTTCCATGCCCACCTCAGCCAGCAACCGCTTCACACGGTCGCCGCGCTCTGACCTGGATATGTCTCTCCGATGGTGTTCAAGAGGGAACGCCACGTTCTCAGCTACGGTGAGCGAATCGTAGAGCGCTGCATGCTGAAACAGGAAACCCATCTTCTTTCTGATTTCGCCCACCCGGTCAAGAGCCAGGCCGACGATATTCCGGCCATGGATGCGAATCGATCCCGAGTCAGGCTTTTCGAGGCCGATGATGAGCCGCAGCAATACGCTCTTGCCTGTGCCGCTGCGTCCCAGCACCGCCAGGGTTTCGCCGCGGCTTACCGATAAGCTAATCCCGTTCAAGACCTTGAGGCCCTCGAAGGACTTGTGCAGATTCTCGACGGCAACAACCGGCGCACCGCCGTCTTTCTCAGTGTCCCCGTGCTTCATCGCAATGTCATAGGCTGTGGCCATGTTTGTATCACGAACCCTTGCATCAACGGTTATGGGAAGACAACGAGAATGAATTTCACCAGCACAACGTCGGCCAGTATAAGGAAGAGCGATGCCAGGACCACTGAGTTTGTGGCTGCGCGGCCCACGCCCTCGGCGCCTCCGCGCGTGCGCATTCCCTGAAAGCACGCGATGAGCCCGATAATCAGGCCATACACGGCGGTCTTGAATGTCTGCGGCATGAATGCACTGAAGGTCGATCCCTTGAAGCCGTCCTGGATGAACTGATGGAACGAGAGCGGCTCGACCAGCGTCTGTGCAAACCAGCCCGTCAGCAAGGCGCATGCGTCTGTGGCAAGGGTCAGGAGTGGAAGCATCAGGATGCAAGCCAGGATTCGTGTTGCCGCCAGGAGTCTGTAGGGGTTGATCGCCGATGCCTCGATGGCGTCGATCTGCTCGGTCACTTTCATCGACGCCAGCTCCGCGCCGATGCCCGCGCCCACGCGGCCGCTCACCACCAGGCCGGTGATGATCGGGCCCATCACCTGGATAACCGAGTACACCAGAGTGGCGGGAAACATCGATTTCGCGCCGAATCGACTTAGACTGTAACGAGCTTCCAACGAGATGATCACGCCGATGGCGGAGCCGGCCATGACGACCAATGGGAAAGACTTCGATCCGACCTCGTCGAGCTGGCGAATCAACTCGCGCCACTCAAACGGCGGTGTAACTGCGGCCCGGAAAACTTGCCAGGAAAAGATACCCAGGTTCCCGAACCACTCAAAGAAACCGTTGACCAGTCCCGTGGCAGAACTCGCAGCGGTGGTCATGAGTACGGTCCTCCGTCCCGGAAGTGGCGGGTTGATGCCTGCGACGGTAGTGAATCCGCTGTTGCTCAATGGTTTGGACCTGGCTCCGGCGAGCCGTGCGCATTGTTCAGATGCATGCGATGAAGCAAGGAGTGGGGTCCGCTATACAAGAATTCCAGGGCAATGTTGCTGCCCATATATGCCAGCAGGCTGTAGTTGCCCGTACGGAACGCGTCCTTGGCGCCGTAGCGGTTGGGGTACCAACCATAGACCGCAGTCATCGAACCTGCATAGGGCGCGACAAGCGAAGGGACAGAGAAGACACGGTGGCCGTCTTCACCGCGGCGTGCCGTCAAGGTCGAAATCATGGCGTGGCGCAGTCGCGGAAGCACGCCTCTGCATTCACAGCGGTAGTACAAGGTATCTTCCTTGAAGGCTTCTGACAGCGCATAGCGCGTCGTGGTGCCCACCGCTGCGATGCCCAAGTCAGACCCGAATCGCCTGGCGTAACCCTCAGATCCTTGTCCCCACTCCGGCGGAGTACTATTCCCCTGGTTAATGCCAGCGCCGAACGCTGCGCCGACAATCGGATACGGACCGAACGCGTCGAAAAGGTAGTTGTTGACCTTTGTTCTCTGCGTCGGCCGCTCGTAGCTCAGGTCCAGTTGGCTTGTGGTCGTGCTTGCTTGAGTGCCGGAGGAGTCTCCCGAATCGAGCAGTGATTGAGTGCCGGAGGAGCCTGCCGAATCGAGCAGTGATTGCGCTCTTGCCATCCACGGCAGAGCTGCCAGGACTGCGGCGACCAACAGCAGGAGGATTGCCCTGCCGATCTTCATGCCGAGAGGCCCCTTGTTCGATCGGCTGCCCTGCCCGCATGCCAGATCACGATGGCCAACCTGCAAGGGCTCCGAATTCCATACCGTCATTAATGGTGTCAAGGTTTCTCCTCGGATCGGCATCGCCTCTCTAAGACACGTTTGGCGTTGCCCATGAAAGATGCCGGCGTTTAGCTGCGCTCTCAGAGATGTTGTCAGAATTGGGATCTCTAAAGATGGTCATATTTGCACGGAATTGCAATTGGCCTTCCTGTGAATCGGCCGTTCCATGCGATCGAAGCGAAATCTGTACCATCGGTGCGTATAGGCCGGGAGCCCGGTGTCCAAAAGAGCACAGCCTTTCCCTTCGTAATTGAGGAGAATCAGACTCCTGCCACCTTCATGGTTAGGCAAGGAGACCGTCATGCCTGAAGTGCCTGCTTCCCCTTCCATCCCCACGAAAATCCTGTTGCCCATTGACTTCAGCCCATCCTCCCAGGCGGCATTGGAGATGGCGGCCGACCTTGCTCAGCACTTTCATGCGGAACTCTATCTTGTGAACGTGATCCCGATGTTTCCCACCACGACTCTCCCTGACCTGATTCCCGAAACCGAATTTATCAAGGAGGCACGAACATTCGCAGATCTGCATCTGGCGAAGTGTCACGCCGCTCTTGCGGCCAGGGGAATCAAGTCAGGTTCAAGCGTCGAAGTTGGAAATGACATAGTTGGGAACATCATGGAGGTGGTGGAGCGGGAACATATCGACATGGTCGTGATATCCACGCACGGTATCTCCGGTTGGCATCCGCTGGTCTTCGGGTCGATTGCCGAAAAGGTCGTGAAGCTCGTGCAGTGCCCGCTCCTGCTTCTTCGCTCTGCCAAACCCGATACCAGCGTGAAGAGCCGATCGGGGCGTTCCATGGAATGGTGGTAGCCGAGGCGGCGGTACCGATCGCCCATCTATGAGTGCAAAAAACGTTGTCGCCCCCGCATTGCCCAGTCAGCCGGCAAAGCCGGTTCAGGACGTCGCCTCAAAAGGACTCACGAGCGATGAGGCGCGCGCACGTCTTGAAAAAGACGGGCCCAATGCGATGCCGGATACGTCGGCTCATCCGCTTCAAAATGCATTGGCTAAGTTCTGGGCGCCTGTTCCATGGTTGCTCGAAGCTTCGATTGTGCTTGAGATAGTACTGCATAAATATTACGAGGCTGCTGTCATCGCAGCCCTGCTGGTGTTCAATGCCGCGCTTGCCTACTTCCAGGAGAGTCGCGCCCAGGCTACCCTGACGGCCCTGAAGTCGCGTCTCGCCCTCAACGCCTCTGTCCAGCGCGATGGCGCATGGAAGACTGTGCCGGCCGCGGAATTGGCATGTGGCGACCTGGTGAAGCTGTCGCTTGGCGGTGTGGTCGCTGCCGATGTGCATCTGACCGGTGGATCGGTCGAGCTCGATCAGTCGATGCTCACAGGCGAATCCCTGCCTATTGAAGCCGGTGCAGGTGTAGACACCTATGCAGGAGCTCTCGTTCGGCGCGGTGAAGCAACAGCCGTGGTGACGGCTACGGGCGCCCGCACCAAATTTGGCCGCACTGCGGAACTCGTTCGCACCGCACACGTCGTGAGCACACAACAGAAGGCTGTGCTCAAGATCGTGCGCAACCTGGCGATCTTCAATGGTGTCTTAATCCTTGCTATGGGCATATACGCCTATACCCATGCGATGCCGTGGAGTGAGATCGTTCCCCTGTTGCTCACGTCGGTCTTGGCGGCCATCCCGGTGGCATTGCCCGCAACATTCACCCTGGCCGCCGCGGTTGGAGCTCGCTCTCTGGCGAAGCTGGGTGTGTTGCCCACACGGCTCTCTGCCGTGGACGAAGCTGCATCGATCGATGTCTTGTGCTCGGACAAAACCGGAACTCTGACCCGCAATGAGCTTTCAGTAACCAGCGTTCGCCCCATGCCCGGGTTTGACGAAGCCCACGTTCTCGGGATGGCAGCCCTGGCCAGTTCTGAGGGCGGTCAGGACCCCGTCGATCAAGCGATTCGCGCTGCTGCCTCGCACAAGCCTGCGTCGGATCTTCCAATGCTGGCCACGTTTGTGCCGTTCGATCCCGTCAAGAAGACTTCAGAAGCGACCGCGACAGATGCAAAAGGTGGTGCAGAGCGGATCATCAAGGGCGCGTTTACCGCGGTCGTAGCCCTCACTGCTCCGTCGCCTGCTGCGGCTGCGATCGCCGGCGAACTCGAGAAACAAGGCTTCAGGGTTCTGGCAGTAGCCGCGGGGCCCACGGCGTCCGCAAAGGTTATCGGCATGATCGCCCTTAGCGACCCGCCGCGGACTGACTCGAGCTCTCTCATCTCGGAGTTGCATACCCTCGGCGTGCGCACGGTCATGGTGACGGGAGACGCTCCGGCCACAGCGGCAATCGTCGCTCACGCAGTTGGATTGAACGGCGCCGTCTGCCCGCCCGGAAAACTCCCCCGTGCTGTCAAGCCTGGCGATTTTGCGGTCTTCGCAGGCATTCTTCCGGAAGGCAAGTATGACCTCGTCAAAGCCTTCCAGAAGAGCGGGCATACGGTTGGGATGTGCGGGGACGGCGCCAACGACGCTCCTGCGCTCCGCCAGGCGCAGATCGGCATAGCCGTATCGACCGCAACCGATGTTGCGAAATCCGCGGCAGGCGTTGTATTGACCGAAGCTGGCCTGGGCGGCATTGTGGCCGCTGTAAAAGAGGGCAGGATCACGTTTCAGCGCATCCTCACCTACACGCTGAACTCGGTGATGAAGAAGATATTGCAGGTGCTTCTGTTGGCGGTCGGCCTGGTTATGACCGGGCATGCCGTCCTGACTCCCATGCTGATGGTCATTGTGATGATCACCGGCGACTTCCTCGCCATGTCGCTGACCACCGATAGAGTGCGGCCATCGAAGATGCCGAACTCGTGGCAAATCGGCGGGATTACAAGTGCAGGGGTTATCCTCGGAATCTGCTTTCTTGCGTTCTCCACGGCCATCCTGGCAGTGGGCAAGTTCGAGCTGCACTTCGGAATCGCGGCACTCCAAACCCTCTCCGTGGTCGGCATTGTGTTTGGCAGCCAGGCTACAACCTACGTCATTCGCGGGCGCCAACATCTGTGGGGATTGCGCCCCAGTGTTTGGCTTGTGCTTTCTTCAATCGCCGACGTCCTTATCATCTCAACGCTCGCGGTTTTGGGAATCGCCATGGCGCCATTGCCCATCGCGGTTATTGCCTGTGAGTTTGCCGCGGCTATCGCATTTGGATTGGTCCTGGACGTGGTAAAGATCCCCGTCTTTACTCGTCTCCGGATCTCCTAGTGTTCTTGAGTATTGCCGGAGCACAATCGGCAATTACCCTTTCAACAATCACCCTCGCAATCTAATGCTGAATCGTGGTCTCCGTTTTCGCCGGCTTCTGCGTGACCTGTGCCGGCGTAGGCAATTGCGAACGGTCCCAACCACCACCCAGGGCTTGAATCAGTTCAACCGACGCCGTCATCTGCTGCACCTGCAGGTTTGCCAGAGACTGCTGGTTGGAGAGCAATGTGGTTTGCGCTATGACCACATCGATATAGGGATCGATGCCTGTATCGTATCGCCCCTGCTCGAGCTTCAGGAACGTCCGGGATGATTCGACGGCTTCCTGTTGGCGCCGGATCTGCTGCGACAGGATGCGAACCGCCGCAAGGTAGTCTTCCACCTGCTCGAATGCTGTCAGTACAGACTGGCGATAGGCGGCAAGATCTGCATTGTAAGTGGCTATGTACTGATTTACAGTCGCCCGGCGCAGGCCCCCATCATAAACAGTCTCAGTGATGGATGGACCGACAGACCAGAAGCGGCTGGGCCACTTCAGGAGGTTCTTGATGGCTGAACTCTCCGCGCCGCCGCTGGCGGAGAGCGTCAGAACCGGATAAAAGGCTGCGTAAGCAACCCCGATCTGGGCATTCGCAGAGGCCATGCTCCGCTCCGCGGCAGCAACGTCCGGGCGCCGCTCGAGCAGTTGGGACGGTAATCCGACGGGGATCGGTGGCGGCGCGCTCGTCGCGGGCTTGACCGGAATGGAGAACGTCGAGGCCGGCTTGCCAACCAGCATTGCAATCGCATGCTCATACTGGGCTCGTGCAATTCCAATATTGATTGCCGCCGATTCCGCGCTCTCCAGAGTTGTCTGCGCTTCAACAAGGGATATCCGATCGTCAACGCCCGTGTCATAGCGAGCCTGCTCAGACTCCAGGGCCTTCTTGTCGGCTTCCACCGTGTCGTTGAGGAGCTTCTGCAGTGCATCCTGGCCGCGTATCTCAAAGAAGTACTGGGCAAGGCTCGCTTGTTCTGTCAGCCGTTCATTCTCAAGATCGGCCGCGCTCAGTTGGGCATTATATTGGTTGGCGCGCACTGTGTTGCGGACTTTTTCCCAGAGATCGGGTTCCCACGACACATCGAACGGGAGAGAAAACAACTGAGACTGCTGACCGCCTGTCGAGCCAGCTCCTGCCGCGGACCCGACGTTGGAAGATGTCTGGGACCGGGTATAGGAGCCGCCTACGCTCACTGTGGGAAAATACTGGGATCGTGCCTCGCGCACCAGGGTGCGAGCCTCCATAAAGTTCGCGAAAGCCTCCCGGATATTCTGGTTGTCGATATTGAGTTGTTCTTCGAGCGCATTCAATTCCGGATCGTTGTAGATCTCCCACCATTTGCCGCGGAGAGCCGCGTCCTGGGGCTGCGCGACAGTCCATTCATCGGTGGTCTCCTTGAACTGCGTGGGAGACTCCTTGAAGGCCGGCGGCGCCGTTATCGTGGGTGGAACATACTTCGGCCCGACGTTGCATCCAGCCAGCATCGCACAGAGCACTGTGGCATGGAGCGCGCACAAAGCTGAAGATACTTTCCGGGTTTGCAAGATCGAATTCTTCATAACCAATACTCCATGACCCCCTTTGCTAGGAGGCCTCTGCGGTTCCCTGGTGGAGAGTCGCCGGTTGTTTGCCTCGGAGCCACAGACGCAACCGATCAAAGAGCAGATAGACAACGGGCGTGGTGTAGAGAGTCAGCATCTGGCTCACGATCAGTCCGCCGGCGATGGTGATGCCAAGCGGACGCCTGAGTTCGGAGCCGGTTCCGGTGCCGAAGGCCAGCGGCAGCGCGCCAAACAAGGCGGCCATGGTTGTCATCAGGATGGGACGGAAGCGAAGCTGGCACGCTTCAAAAATGGCCTCTGCTGTGGTCTTCCCTTGCTCGCGCTCCGCAACCAGGGCAAAGTCGATCATCATGATCCCGTTCTTTTTCACAATGCCGATCAGCAGGATGATGCCGATGATCGAGATTACGTTGAGGTCGATCTTGAACAACATCAGCGCGAGCATGGCCCCGACGCTTGCCGAAGGCAAGGTGGAGATGATGGTGATAGGATGCACCAGGCTCTCATAAAGTATGCCGAGAACAATATAGACCGCGAGCAAGGCCGTCCCTACGAGAATGGGTTCGCTTGCGAGCGAGGTCTGATAGGCCGCAGCGGTTCCGGCGAAGAAGCCGCGGACGGTTTGAGGCATATTCAGTCGCTGCTGCATCTGCGAAACCATGCGGGTTGCGTCGCTCAACGACATACCTGTTGCAAGATTGAACGACACAGTGACGGAGGGAAACGAACTGGTGTGATTGAGGACGAGTGGCGTCGTGCTCGCCTGCGCCGAGGTGACCGTGGAGAGTGGAACGATGCCTCTGCCGGAAGTATTCAGGTAGATATTCTTCAAGCCATCGGGACTCTGCGAGTAGGGCGGCGCAACTTCCAACACTACATAGTACTGGTTGAGTTGCGTGTAGATGATGGAGACTTCCGACTGTCCAAAAGCGCCGTATAGGGACTGGTCAAGAGACTGCGGCGTGATGCCAAGCCTGGCCGCAGTGGGGCGATCGTAGCTGATCAGCTCTTGCAGGCCGCTATTCTGGGCATCGCTGCTCACGTCCTGGAAGCCGGGAATCTTCTGCATCCCCGCAAGCAGGATGGGGCCCCAGTGCGAGAGATCCTGCACGTTGTCCGACTGTATGGTGTATTGGTAGAGCGCATTGCTCGATCGCCCTCCGATGCGCAGGTCCTGCGCCGCCTGCAGGAAGGCCGAAGCAACCGGAAGCCGGTTCAGCTTGGGCCGCAGGCGATCTATAATCATCGGCGCCGTATCTTTGCGCACATTCAGCGGCTTCAGTGCGATAAAGATGAAGCCGCCGTTCCCTGTACCCGTATACGCATTGACATTGGCCACGGCAGGGTCTGCCTTGATCACATTCACCAGTTGCCGAATCGAGTTGTCCATCACCGGAAACGATGCGTCCTGTGGTCCTCGCACGCTGCCTGTGATGGCCCCGGTATCCTGCTGCGGGAAGAATCCCGTGGGGATGATGAAAATCAGGTAAAAGTTCAATGCAATGGTGAGCAGCAGCAGAGTGAATATCGGCCATGGGTTCTTCAACACCCACGCCAGAGAGCGGCTGTAACCGGAGAGCACCCATGTGAATCCCCTCTCGCTGATCCGAAACGCGCGGCCGTGCTTGATCGCCCGCTCATCCTTGAGCAGATAGGCACACATCATGGGCGTAGTCGTCAGGGAGATGACCATGGACACAACAATGGCCGTCGCCAGCGTGATGGCAAATTCGCGGAATAGCCTGCCGACGATGCCGCTCATGAGAAGGATGGGGATGAACACCGCAATCAACGACATGCTGATGGAGAAGACGGTAAACCCGATTTCCTTGGAGCCTTGGAAGGCGGCCTTCAAGGGCGGCATGCCTGCTTCACGATGGCGGGAGATATTCTCCATCACTACGATGGCATCGTCGACGACGAATCCCGTCGCGATCGTCAATGCCATCAGCGAGAGATTGTCGATGCTGAAGCCAAGCAGGTACATGACTGCAAAGGTGCCAATGAGCGAGGCGGGAACGGCGACCGTGGGAATGAGCGTGGCGCGCCAGTTGCGCAGGAAGACGAAGACAACAAGAATCACCAGGAGGACAGAGAGCATGAGAGTGCGCTCTACATCGTTGACCGACGCGCGTATGGTCGTGGTGCGGTCAAGAACAATCGTGGTCTTGATGCCTTGCGGAATGGAAGCTTCGATCCCAGGCAACTCGCTTTGAATTCGATCGACGGTTTCTATGATGTTGGCGCCCGGTTGGCGAAAAATGATGACGGTGATCGAGGGTATGCCGTTCAGGTAGCCTGCCGTGCGGATGTTCTGCGCGGAATTCGATACGTCGGCTACGTCAGCGAGCCTGACCGCGGCTCCTTTGTTGTAACCGATAACGAGCGGCCTGTATTGACCCGCACGGGACATCTGGTCGTTGACGACGATATCCGCGGTCGTGGTCCCGTCTGAGATCTGGCCAACCGGCTCGTGAACATTTTGCTGGCTCAACACAGACTGGATATTCTGCATTGTCAGTCCATAGCTGTTGAGCAGCGTGGGATTCACTTCCACGCGCACGGAAGGACCGGCGCCTCCGCCGACCGACACCTGCCCAACACCCTGAATCTGCGAGAGCTTCTGTGCAACGACCGACGACGCCTCGTCATAGAGTGTCGGCTTGTCGTACTTATCCGAGGTTAGCCCCAAAATCATGATCGGTGAATCCGCTGGATTCACCTTGCGATAAGTTGGATTGGCTGGCAGGTTTGCGGGCAGGTAGGTGCGCGCCGCGTTGATGGCCGCTTCAACGTCTCTCGCCGCGCCGTCGATGTTGCGGCTCAAATCGAACTGCATGGTGATCGAGGTGCTACCAAGCGAACTCGACGATGTCATTTCGGTCACGCCGGCGATGTGGCTGAATTGGCGCTCCAAAGGAGTGGCAATGGAAGACGCCATGATCTCCGGACTTCCGCCGGGCAAGCCGGACGAAACCGAGATCGTCGGAAAATCGACTTGTGGCAAAGGAGAAACAGGCAGAACGTTGAAGGCGATGGCCCCGACAAGCGTGATGCCCGCCGTCAGCAGGGTGGTGGCTACTGGCCGGCGGATGAAGGGGGCGGAGATATTCATGTCTCCTCCGCCGGTTGTGGCTGGCTGCCGGTTTCTGTAGTTTTCGGCGAACGGATGATGCGATGGCCGATGCGATCAATGAAGATGTAGATGACAGGAGTGGTGTAAAGCGTGAGCACTTGGCTAAGCAGCAGCCCGCCAACCATGGCGATGCCCAGAGGGCGCCTCAACTCCGAACCCATCCCTTGACCAACCGCCAATGGAATGCCCGCCAGCAGCGCCGCCATGGTTGTCATCATGATGGGGCGAAAGCGCAGCAGGCAGGCCTCGTAAATCGCATCGCGGGAATTCATCCCGCGCTCACGCTCGCCCTCCAAAGCGAAGTCGATCATAATGATGCCGTTTTTATTCACAATACCGATCAGCAGGATGATGCCGATGATGGCGACGACGTTGAGATCCTGCTTGAAAAGAATGAGGGCCAGCAACGCGCCCACGCCTGCCGAGGGCAGTGTGGAGAGAATGGTGATGGGGTGAATGAAACTCTCGTAAAGGATGCCGAGCACGATATAGACCGCGGCCAGCGCGGCGAGAATCAGCAGGCCTTCATTGGAGAGCGAGCCCTCAAATGAAGCCGCAGTCCCCTGGAATCCATACTGAATGCTGGCCGGCATGTTCAGGTCCTTCTGAACTTTCTCGATGGCCGTGATTGCGCCTCCCAGCGCGGCGTTGGGGGCGAGATTGAACGACACGGTCACGGCCGGGAACTGGCCCTGGTGATTGATCGAGAGCGGCTCGGTCGCTTTCTCAACATGAGTGAACGCGCTGAGGGGTACGACATTGGATGGCGTTGAACTGGTGGTTGCATTTGCGGTGGAAGCAGTGCTGCTGGCGCCGATGCCGGAAGTTATGGCATTCGCGGGCGGGGTCAGTACCGCCGATGATGGAGTGTATGCCGCCGAGCCCGTGGTCGCATTCGAGCCGGCGGACGAGGATCCCGAGGACGAATAGGACGAGGAGGCGCCTGGCCCCGAGGCTCCTGAAGACGTATTGGTCCGGATATACAGATCCTGGAGTTTGCCGGGGCTTTGCTGGTTGCTTGGAGAAGTTTCCAGAATCACGTGATACTGGTTCAACTGCGTGTACATGGTGCTGATCTGGCGCTGGCCATACGCGTCATAGAGAATGTTGTCGATGGTGGACGGCGCAATGCCAAGCCGCGATGCGGTGACGCGATCGATGACCAGCGATACCGCCAGGCCCCCGGTTTGCTGATCGGTCGCCACATCGGCAAGCTGAGGCAATTGCTTCATCTTGCCGACAAGCTGGCCGGTCCACAAATTCAGCTCGTTCGGGTCGGGATCCTCCAGCGTGTACTGGTACTGGGTGCGGCTCACGCGGTCGTCCACGGTAATGTTCTGCACCGGTTCCATGAAAAGCTCGACGCCGTCTACCTGCTTGAGGTTCGTCTGCAGCCTGCGAATCACGTCAGAGGCGCTCAGATTGCGCACCTCCACCGGCTTCAGGTTGATGGACATGCGTCCGCTGTTCAGCGTCGTGTTGGTCCCGTCCGCTCCGATAAAGGAAGACAAACTTTCGACCGCCGGATCCTGAAGGACGATGGCTGACAGTTGCTGCTGCTTCTGCGTCATGGCCGCGAAGGAAATGGTCGCCGGCGCCTGCGAGATGCCCTGGATGACGCCCGTATCCTGTGTGGGGAAGAATCCCTTGGGGATAAAGATGTAGAGGACAACGGTCAGCACTAGCGTGGCCGCGGCTACCAGCAACGTGATGGTCTGGTACTCAAGGACGAACTTGAGCGTGCGGCCGTAAAACGCGATGATGTTCTCGAAGACACGCCCGGAGGCCTTGAAGAACCGGCCCTGTTCTTCTTCAGGAGTGTGACGCAGAATCCGCGAGCACATCATGGGCGTCAGCGTGAGGGAAACTACGGCGGACAGGATGATGGTGACGGCCAGGGTAACCGCGAATTCGCGAAAGAGACGGCCGATGACACCCCCCATGAAGAACAGCGGAATAAGCACCGCGATGAGGGAGACAGTGAGAGAGATGATGGTGAAGCCGATCTGCTCCGCGCCCTTCAGGGCGGCCTGCATGGGAGAATCTCCGGCCTCGAGATAGCGGGAGATATTCTCGATCATGACGATCGCGTCATCCACCACAAAGCCCGTGGAGATGGTGAGCGCCATCAGCGAAAGATTATCCAGGCTATAGCCCAGCGCATACATGGCGCCGAAGGTGCCCACCAATGAGAGCGGCACGGCAACGCTGGGGATGATGGTGGCGTAAACATTGCGCAGAAACAGAAAGATGACCATCACCACCAGCGCAACGGTCAGCATCAACTCAAACTCGACGTCGGCGACGGAGGCGTTGATAGACGTGGTGAGATCGGTAAGCGGCGTAACCTGAATCGAAGCCGGCAGGTTCACCTCAAGCTGGGGCAGAACCGCCTTGATGGCCTTCACAACTTTGATGGTATTGGCGCCGGACTGCCTTTGAATGTTGACGATGACCGCCGGCGTCTCGTTCATCCAGGCTGCCTGATTCTTGTTCTCGATGCCGTCCACCACCTGCGCGACATTACTCAGCATGATGGGCGCGCCGTTGCGGTAGGCAACCACAACCTTTCGATAGTCGCCGCTGGTCACCAACTGATCGTTGGCATTGATCTGGTAGTCCTGATGAGGTCCGTCGAAGTTGCCCTTGGCGGCATTGACGCTGCTTTGGACGAGCGCCGTGCGCAGATCCTCGAGGTTGAGCCCGTAGGACGACAGCGCCGTCGGGTTGGCCTGAATGCGTACTGCGGGCTTTTGCCCTCCGCTGATGCTCACCAGGCCGACCCCGTTCAACTGCGAGAGCTTGGGCGCAAGGCGCGTATCCACCATATCCTCGACCTGCGAGAGCGGTATGGAGTTGGATGTTACGGCCAGCGTGAGGACGGGGGCGTCCGCTGGATTTGTCTTGCTATACACCGGCGGCGAGGGCAGGTTCGACGGCAGATAACTCTGCGCGGCGTTAATCGAGGACTGAACCTCTTCTTCGGCGATGTCGATGGTCAGGCTGAGGGTGAACTGCACCACTATGACAGAGGAACCGCCGGAACTGGTCGACGTCATCTGGCTCAGTCCCTGCAGTTGGCCGAACTGCCGCTCCAAAGGGGCAGTCACCGTGGTGGCCATCACGTCCGGGCTGGCGCCTGGATAGAAGGTCACCACCTGGATGGTGGGGTAATCGACCTCCGGCAACGCAGAGACCGCCAACTGGGTATACGCTACGATACCCACCAGCAGGATTGCGGCCATCAGCAGCGAGGTTGCAACGGGACGCTGAATGAAAGGCCCGGAAGGACTCACGGGGCATTGCCCTCCGCAGGGTTAGCTGCAATCGCCTGCTTCGACACGATCACTTTGCTCCCTCCCTGCAATTTATCGAAGCTGCCGGTGGCCACAACCTCGCCGGGGTTGATTCCCTGCACCGCGATCATGCCGCCATCCGAAACGCCCGTCTTGACGTTGCGCACGCTCGCCACTCCGTTCGCAATTGCATAGACAAAGGCTATCTGCCCATTGTGTTGAACGGCCGCGGAGGGAACCAGGGTGACGCCGTCCAGCGTGTTCACCAGCAACCTTGTGTTGACAAACTGGTTCGGGAACAATGCGCTGTTCCTGTTGTCGAAGAGGGCGCGCAGCTTGACCGTTCCCGTCGTGGTGTCAATCTGGTTGTCGATGGTCTGCAACTTGCCCGATGCAATCTTGGCGGTCTGAGCGCGATCCCAGGCCTCGACGGGCAACGTGTGCATCTTGCGCAATCGCGCTTGCACCTGTCCCAGGCTGTCTTCCGGCATTATGAAAATCACGGTAATGGGCTGCATTTGCGTGATAACCACCAGAACGGTGGTTCCGCCTGCCTGCACCACGTTCCCTGGGTCCACCAGGCGAAGGCTTGTCTGGCCGGCAATCGGCGCGGTGATGTGGCAGTAGCTGAGCTGGACCTGGTCGTAATTCACGGTGCCTTGATCGTTCTTCACCGTGCCCTGATCCTGCAGCACAATCTTTTCCTGGTCGTCCAGCAGTTGCTTGTTGATTCCGTTTCGCGCCCACGCCGTGCGGTAGCGGTCCACATCCATCTGGGCCTGTGCCAGAACATTGGTATCGCGCTCCAGTGTACCCTCGGCTTCGAGTAACTGCGCCTGGTAGGGCCGCGAATCGATGTCGATCAGCGCATCCCCCTTCTGGACGAATTGCCCTTCGTTGTAATGCACCGCGGTCAGGACTCCGTTTGCCTGCGCGGTGATGGAAGTGGTGTAGACCGGAGTGACCGTGCCGATCGCATCGAGGTATACGCCAATGCTGCCCTTCGTGGCAGTTGCGACCGTGGCTGAAACGGGCGGCTTGACGGCAGCCGCCGCACTCTTCGCCGCCGCTGCCTTGGCGTTATTCTTATGGATGATGGCGACAACGACTATGGCCAGAAGCAGCAGTAAAAGCAAGCCTGTCCACAGAACCCATCGCTTGCGATACCAGGGGGGGGGCGCAGACAACTGGTGGCCAGCGCCCACGTGCCGACCATCTGCTTTGCCTTCCATTCCAGACATTTACGACTCCGCGTTCAAACACATTTGAGGAGGTGTACTCCGCAGAATCGCAGGAATCCCGCGCAATTGCAAGTTCCGCCCACTCCCCGAAGACAGGCCCAATAGACCAGGCGTCCCGCAAACCTTCGTTAGATGAGACGCGGGAAGGGCGCGGCAGGTTGCATGCCCTCATTTTCTGCCAGATGAACAGCATAGGCCTATCGCCCTTCTGACGCGTCAGCCCGCTTCTTGCCTGCTTTCCGGGCATTCCTCGGAGTTGAGCAATACGGACCATACAAGAGCCCGGGCTCAAGGGCATGATGGGTGAAAGCTGGCGCGGAATTGAACTCAAGCGCGGGGTAGTTTGCCTCGAATATGGCGCGGCCCCAAAAAAGGCAGCTTCTGATCGTGTTGCCGATGCCAGGCAGCGAGGGTTTTTTCACCGTTTGTAACATTTCGTTCGCGGTGTTCGATCAGTCCGCCACAATCCTCTCCTCTGCCATATCCAAGGTGGCTGCTTGCTGAGCATGAGCCGTCCACGCCAAACGAACCGCCTGCAACGAGGTTGCCCATTGATGAGCGATGCGAACCACACGGCATTTTCCCCCGCTGTCTTTCTTGCCAACGCCGGCCTTGGCCGAAGAATCGTTGAATTGGAGCCGAAGGAGACCTTTTTTTGCCAGGGAGACCCGACAGACTCCGTCTTTTATCTTCAGAAGGGCCGCGCAAAGGTCACTGTCGTTTCGCGGAACGGTAAAGAGGCCACCATCACGCTTCTTTCCTCCGGCGACTTCGTTGGAGAGGAATGCCTTGCGGCAGTGGCTGGGCTGCGGCTGGCAACGGCCACTGCCATCAACAACTGCACGGCGCTCAAGATCAAAAGGGAGGAGATGGTCCGCGTGATGCATGACGAACCTGCGTTCGTTGACATCTTCTTGAAGTTCCTGCTGGCCCGCAGCATGCGCACCCAGGCCGATCTTATCGATCAGCTCTTCAATTCCAGTGAAAAGCGCCTGGCGCGGATTCTCCTGATCATGGCGGAATTTGGCAAGCCCGGCGAACCGGAAACCTTCATTCCCCCGATCACGCAGGAAACTCTGGCAGACATGATCGGCACCACCCGGTCCCGCGTCAGCTTCTTTATGAATCGCTTTCGCAAGCTCGGCTTTATCGATTACAACGGCCGCATCCAGGTGCATAAGTCGCTCCTCAATGTGGTCCTGCTCGATCAATTGCCCGAGCACAACTCAGAGCAGCCGCCTATTTCAACCACTTCGTGAGCTCCTCCCAACCGGCGATTCGCAAGTCATCCGCTGCGAGCACAATGGGACCGGAAAGTGACCGGCGGCGACAGCGCGATGATTCCCTGACTTGCATCTACGCCCCTCTTGAGCAGAAATGCACAGCTTGCGCACAACCGAGGAAAGATATTGTTGGGAGGGTTCCCAACGTCGTGGGGAGTGCCGCACAGCCTCTCCGAACGGGCCATGCCTGGCCTATGACATTTCAGGCGTCCTCACAGCCGGAACCTCACATACGCAACTAGCGTCGATGGGTGTTCATTTTGAAACCAATCGCTGAGAGTCCCGAGCCCAAAGACGATTTGAAGTCCCTCCCGATGCCGGAGTTGCAGAAGAAGTTGGAGTCCTCTGCGGACGGCCTCAGTCAAGCCGAGGCTCAGAAGCGGCTGGCGCAATATGGTCCTAACGAGATCACCGAAAAGAAAACGAATCAGATTCTGAAGTTCCTCACCTATTTCTGGGGTCCCATCCCGTGGATGATTGAAGCGGCAGTGATTCTATCGGGGATTGTCCAGCACTGGCTGGACTTCTTCATCATCCTGCTTCTGCTTTGTTCGAATGCCGTGGTCGGATTCTGGGAAGAACACCAGGCGGGCAACGCCATCGCCGCTCTGAAGGCCAAGCTGGCCATCAAGGCAAAAGTCCGGCGAGATGGGAAGTGGGTTAACCCAAAGGCCAGTGAGCTGGTGCCCGGCGACGTCATCCGCCTGCGGCTAGGCGACATTGTGCCGGCGGATGCACGCTTGTTGGATGGCGATCCAGTAGAAGTCGATCAATCCGCGTTGACTGGGGAGTCTTTGCCCGTCACGTGCAAACCCGGCGGAGCGGTGTTCTCGGGGTCGATTCTCCGCCAGGGGGAAATCGACGCGATGGTTTACGCCACCGGGACGAACACCTACTTCGGCAAGACCGCACAACTGGTGCAGGAGGCTCACACCGTCAGCCACTTCCAGCGCGCCGTGCTGAAGATTGGCGATTATCTGATCGTTCTCGCAGTGTCGTTGGTACTGCTGATACTCGTCGTCGCGCTCTTTCGTCGCGATCCGGTCCTCACTACGCTGGAATTCTGCCTGGTGCTTCTGGTGGCCGCAATCCCTGTCGCGATGCCCACGGTGCTGTCCGTGACGATGGCGGTCGGCGCGCGGCTGCTGGCGAAGAAGGAAGCGATTGTAACTCGCTTATCGGCTATCGAGGAACTTGCCGGCGTGGACGTGTTGTGCTCGGACAAGACCGGCACCCTGACCGAGAACAAGCTGACCTTGGGCGATCCATTCAGCGTGAACGGTATTGCTCCCGACCAAGTCATTCTATGGGCTGCGCTTGCATCGCGCGCTGAAGACAAGGACACCATCGACCTGGCCGTGATCGGTGGCGTGAAGGACGATCAAGCCTTGAAGAGCAATCAGGTCTTGCATTTCCAGCCGTTCGATCCGGTGCATAAGCGGACGGAAGCCGCTGTGAAAGGCGCGGACGGGAAACAGTTCTTTGTGGCCAAGGGCGCCCCCCAGGTGATTCTGGAGATGTCGATCAACGCCGGTGAGGTGAAGCCGGCTGTGGAGAAAGCCATCAATGAATTCGCGGCACGCGGCTTCCGTTCCCTGGGTGTAGCCAGAGCGGATGAGGAAGGCAAATGGAAGTTCATCGGCATGTTGCCGCTGTTCGATCCGCCACGCGAGCAGGCTAAAGTAACCATCGCCAGCGCCCGGCAAATGGGCGTGGACGTCAAGATGGTGACGGGCGATCAAATTGCAATCGCACGGGAGACCTCAAGACAACTGGGGCTGGGCACGAACATCCTGGATGCCGGCGCACTGGGAGACACGAAGAAGCAAGAGTCTCCGCAGACTGCGGAGGCCATCGAAAATGCGGACGGCTTCGCCCAGGTATTTCCCGAGCACAAGTTCCATATTGTCGATGTCCTGCAGAAGCGCGGCCATATCGTCGGCATGACCGGCGATGGTGTGAATGATGCGCCCGCGCTCAAGAAAGCCGACTGCGGCATCGCTGTCTCCGGCGCGACAGACGCGGCGCGCGCGGCGGCGTCCATTGTGCTGCTGGCGTCAGGCCTATCAGTGATCATCGACGCGATCAAAGAGAGCCGCCGCATCTTCCAGAGGATGAATAGCTACGCCATATACCGCATTGCTGAAACCTTGCGCGTTTTGCTGTTCATGACGCTGTCGATTCTGGTGTTCAACTTCTATCCTGTGACCGCGGTGATGATCGTGATGCTGGCCTTGCTCAACGATGGAGCCATCCTGTCCATCGCGTACGACAACGTTCATTACAAGGACAAGCCCGAGGCATGGAACATGCGCCTGGTACTGGGTGTATCCACGATGCTGGGCGTTATCGGGGTTGTGGCCGCATTCGGGCTATTCTATCTTGGTGAGCGCGTATTTCACCTCGACCGCTTGCACATCCAGACACTCATGTACCTGAAGCTGTCCGTGGCCGGGCATCTGACAATCTTCCTGACTCGCACGCGCGGCCCGTTCTGGTCGATCCGCCCCGCACGCATTCTATGGATAGCGGTGCTCGGCACGCAGATCCTGGCGACTCTCATTGCGGTGTATGGCGTGTTCATGACACCCCTCGGCTGGCGCTGGGCAATGTTCGTTTGGGGCTATGCCCTGGCCTGGTTCCTGGTCAATGACCGCGTGAAGCTGCTCGCTTATCGGATTTTCGATCCCACTCAAGCTCCATTGCTGACAAAGAAGCCGCTCGATCTCACGCCGCAGATTGCCAAGCGCGCTTATGAACTCTACCAGCAGCGTGTCCGCGGCGAAAGCCAGGCGGATCAAGATTGGCTTCAGGCCGAGCGGGAGGCTCGAAGCGGTCAGGCAGGACATACGAAGTCTGCGTAGGCTTCCGTATGACCCTCAAAAGTATTCAATGCACGTTTGCAGTTCGTAATGGCGAATGGAAAACATGAAAATCAATCCAAAGGACTTCCGTGTATCGACTGGGAATAAAGTAGACATGGCCGAGTGGCCTACGACGGTGAAGCCTCTTTGCAAGTCGAAGAGGCAGTTCCAGGAACTGATGCAGGAACACATGGAGACCCTCAGCGCGTTGCAACGCCTCCATTATGCCTCTAACCGTTATGCATTCCTGCTGATCTTTCAGGGGATGGATGCCGCCGGCAAGGACGGCGCCATCCGGCACGTCATGTCCGGGATCAATCCGCAAGGCTGCGAGGTTTTCAGTTTCAAGCAGCCGAGCGCCGAGGAACTGGAGCATGATTTCCTTTGGCGTACCACGTGCCGGCTCCCGGAACGCGGACGGATCGGCATCTTCAATCGCTCCTATTACGAGGAGGTGCTGGTCGTTCGGGTACATCCGGAGCTGCTTCGCAGCCAGGGCATTCCCGAAGAGCTGCGGGATGATAAATCCATCTGGGAAGAGCGGTATCGCTCTATCGCCGGCATGGAGCGCCATCTCTATCGAAACGGAACCCGAACGGTCAAAATTTTCCTCCATCTTTCTCGCGACGAGCAGCGAAAGCGATTCCTCGAACGCATCGATGAGTTTGACAAGAACTGGAAGTTCAGTCTCGCGGACATTCACGAAAGGAAATATTGGAAGCAGTACATGAAAGCATATGAATTGTGCCTGAGCGCGACAAGCACGCGCCATGCGCCTTGGTACATTGTTCCAGCCGACGATAAGGAGAACGCCCGGTTGATCGTTTCGGGAATCGTTCTGGAAGCTCTCAATGAACTCAAGATGGCATATCCCAAGACCACTGAAAAGCGACGCGCAGAGTTGCTTTCGATCCGTAAGCAGCTGGCAAAATAGAGAAGACTCATTTATATGGTGCTCAATGGCTGAGATTGTCTCGATCGATGAAGACCGTGGCCAGTATGGCCGCGTGATGGAGATATTGGAAGTCTTCTTGCAGGGACGCAATCGGAGCGTCACACCTTTGCTTCCGGCGGATCGGCGACCCCTTCCGGCGGCAGGGTATCCGGCAAATCAAGCCGGGCCACGCCTATGCGGCAGTCGGCCATCCCATAGTAGACATCGAAACGGTTTGGCGCGCCAAGATCGTCGCGCCGGTCGATGCCCGTGGGGAATACGACGTTTGCGATGGTTCCGTGGCGCTCTTGCGGCAGAGTCGGCGTCAACACCGGCTCCTCCGAGCGATAGCGAATCACGAGCGGATGCTCCTTTGAAAACACCATCACCCCTGCCGAGTAGCACAACGGATGCTTCTCGGTGTTAGGCTCGTCTATCTCGCTAACACCGTGGTAAACGATCATCCAGCCGTGCTGAGTCAGGATAGGCGGGGTTCCGCCGCCGATTTTGAGCCGTTCCCAGGGCGACACCGGAGACGCCAGCCGGTGATGAAAAGTAAACTGGCCGGTGTGAAATGGCTTATGGTTCACCGTCATTCGACAGTACGAAATCCAGATGCTCTCCCTATCTATATCCACCTCGCGGGTCTCGGGAGAACGGACAGTTTCCTCGGGACGAGTGCCTGGAAAAAGCGGCCGGTGGAGCATCGCCAGTTCCGGCTGCCCCGATGGATCGGGAATTACGGCCGGGAAGAGACTGGCATCCTTGTCGTCCACGTTGCCGAACTCGATGCCATCGCTCGAAGCAAAGGTCGCGAGCCCCAAACGCCTCCAGTGGAAGAGGTCTTCCGATACAGCCAGGGCAATCCGCGGGCCATGGGACGACCATGCCGTGTAAGTCATCAAGTACCGCTGAAGCGGCTCCATAAACGTGATGCGCGGATCCTCGCAACCGCCACTGCCGTTTGGCCGCCGTTCGTAATCCGCTTCCGGCTCCAGCGCGATGCCGAGCCTCTCCACCCCTGCCGGATCGCCGGCTTCATTGAACCGCACTCGCGCAATGCCGATCCGGGAATAATTGCCCTGTGCGGTCAATCGAGGGAATAGGTAGAGTTCGCCATCCGGTCCACGCGCGGCAGCCGGATTCAGGACGCCTTCGACCTCCAGGGGATTTCCCGGCTCCGGCTCCATCACGATCCCCAGGCGGCGCAGCATAAGCCAGCTCATTACGCCACCTCAAAAGATCGCACTTCTTGAGAAACGTCCAAACACGCGATGATGGCTTCGATCACCCGCCTGGTCTCATTGGGGCCTTGAACCGGAATCGAGATAACCCCTGCCTGTTTAGCCGGGTAGTCGTTTCCACCTACAAACAAGGCGTCACCGATGAAAATCATTTCCTTCAGCGAAATGCCAAGTATGTCTCGCAGCTTTCGAATTCCATAGCCTTTGTCAATGCCTGGCTTGGTGACATCGATCGATGTCGCTCCGCCCAGCCGGACAGAGAACTCTGGAATAAGTGTGTCCAGGATTGCTTTGATCTTTTTCCGCTTGGCAAAGTCCGAGTCCCATTTATTCTTTTCTTCCAAAGGGGCCTGCTGGCCCAGCGCGGAGTAAGTTATCTGGCTTCCCCGGTCTTCAATTGGCTCTCCCCACGTCCTTTCGACAGGAAAGCCGGCGATTGCGATCGCCTTCCTGAGAGAACTGACGATCTTATCCTTTTGCTCCGCGCTGAAGTCTTCTGAATAAAGCTCCTTCCAATCCCCTGTGTATTGAAAGAATTTTGTTCCGCAGGTAGGAAGCAGCGACAGATTTGCCAGGCGATCGTCATGGGGAAGTCCGGAAAGCAGTTGCTCTTCAAACTGCAACCAGGCGCCTCCTGAAATCACTGCCACTTTGAGGATGCCTAGAAGGTCATGCAGCAACGCCGCGGTCTCGGCCTCCAGGCGCGACTTGCTAAGCGCCAGGGTGCCGTCCAGATCGAACACGATGAGCTTCTTCATCCTTCTCCAACGCTGAAGTCTCACGATCCGCAACAGCGGGCTTTGATCCATTTCAGCAGCGGACCGCTGCGGTTGCTTGTACCGGCAGGTTGCCAGCGATGGCTCGTTGACCTGAATGATCGGAGGGGCAAGCTAATTCCTGGTGGCTGCTGGGACCGGCTGTCGTGGTTGGCCGCGCGGAACCCACGCCAGGTCGCCGCTCAGCACGTAGATTGCAAGCGCCGCAAACATGAAGACGGCGCCCACCCAGAAACGCCAGTCACGGTGCATGCGCTTCCAGTAAGGACCAGGATCTGGTTCACCGCTGTCGGTGCTCATTCCTTCGTAGTTGTGTTTGTTTCCCGTCATCGCTTCTCTTTCTTTGATCGTTCCTGACCCAGTCTCATGGGCAATGCGGTCAATCCTGCCAGACCGCCAAGCTGCATGGACTCGACAGGGGCGATCATCATCTTCTCCATGTTCATGGGTCGTCTTGAAGGTATTTTGAGCGCCTGCAGAACACATGCGGACGCAGCAACAAAGACGGATTGTCAGCAAGCCGGCCAGAGCCCTGTATGGATGCATGAAGGTCCGCCGCGGAACCCGTCTGGCTAGCTGCTTGAGTTTTTCATCCTGGAAGCCGAAGTGCTGAGCAATTGGGTACACGCGGCAGTCGGCCGCCCATCGCATTCTTTCGCTGCTTCCGCCCATCCTATTTCGGAAGTCACCCGAAAAACGTACACTCACTCGGTCCCCGGCGGACGCGCGTCGAGCGGTGGGAGATGCGGAAAGGCTACTTAGACCCAAATGGACCCAGGTTCCGCTGCAGCCCGGAACTTGCAGCCCGCTAATCTATTGATTTAATGGGATTTGTTGGTCGGGGAGAGAGGATTTGAACCTCCGACCCCCTGGTCCCGAACCAGGTGCTCTACCAGGCTGAGCCACTCCCCGAACTTGGGTTGCAGGAGCGTATCGTTGGGGCGCGGCCTGGCGAATTTGGCCCCTTGAATGCGCTTCAACCAGTGTAGCAGAATCCGGGGTATTGCGGGGCGCGGCTTTGCCGGATCTCTAAAGGTCAACCGCGGGCGCCCTAGTCGCTCTTCCCCGAGTTCTTATCCATTCCGGCAGGCAAATCCAGCGCCACCAGGGCAAAGCGTGTCTTGCCGTCTTTGGGATTCTCGAAGCCCACAATGTGCTGGTGGCGCTTTGAGCCGGCCTTCAACTCCAGGCCGCCTTTGCCGGTTCCATAATCTCCCTGGTCGATCTGCACCTTGGGGTTCTTGTCCTCGTCGCAGGTCAGCCCCTCGGAGGTCTTCGTTGGGGTCCCTACCGGCGCATTGCCTTGGCAGGCAATCACGTCGCCGTAGCGGCCCAGAGCCTTCTTGTAGAAAGCGGTCACCTTCTCCTTTGTGTCCGGAGTGGCATAGCTCACTGCCCGCACCCGCAACTCCCACTCGCCAAATCCCAGGCGCACGTCCGCCGACTTGTGCTTGTCGTCGTCTCTCACCGTCTGGGCGCCCGGATAGACCGGCAATCCCAGGTCCGAAGCCGTGGTCTGGTCGGTATTCACGTGGATACCGCCAAAGGGTGTATCCACCTGGACGTTCTTGTCCTCGCCGTTGGCGCCCTTTTCGGTATGAATCATGCATCCTGTCATTCCGGCCGCCAGCGCCAGGCCTACCGCCAAAGTTGCCGCTGTTCGCGTCGTGTTGAGATTCATGGCAATCGCCCTCCACCCCCTTATACGTCCGCATCCATGAAAAGGTTCCTCGAATGTTGATGCGGGTGCCCCACAAATGCTCCGTGCCGGGTGCCGCACAAATGCTCCGTGCCCCATCCTTTCCGCGTTCTTTGCGGAAAGGGTGGGATAGCACGATGCAATCGTTTCGCGCCGGATCGATAACCTTCTCGATTCCCCTACTGCTTCGGCCCGCCGTTGGGGTAATCCACCCGGATGGTCAGAATCTCGTAGGGGTGGATCGGCGCCTTGACTACGTCGCCGGTTACCGCGAGTGGGCCGCCCTCCGGCGTCTCCATCAGGTTGGTCACGGTGGCTCCCGTCGCCCCCGGCGGCACGTGGAACTCGGCTATCGAGTCTTTTCCCGCCCACTCGTAGACGCGGAAGATGAGGCCGTTTGCGTCTTCAGCCTTCTTGACCGCGGTCAGGACGACATTCTCCGGCGCGACCGAGGCGAAGGAGTGGCTGGCGGGCAGCGTGCCGGGATGCGCCGTGGTGACGACCGCCGTGAGCGGGTAGTTGTACTCGTAGCCGTGGCGCACGGTAAGCGCGTCCTTCCACGTCCCCGCGTGGGGATAGAGCGCGTAGTAGAAGTGGTGGTGGCCCATATCAGCCTCGGCGTCGGGCCATTTGGGCGAGCGCAGCAGCGTCAGCCGCAGCACGTTGCCCACCGCGTCGTAGCCGTACTTGCTCTGGTTCAGAATGCTCAGGCCGTGCTGCTTGCCGTCGGACCCGATACCGCCGAGGTCGGCCCAGCGCATCGCTGCAACCTCAAACTGCGCCTGCTCCCAACTGTTGTTGCGCGTGGTCGCCCGGTCAATGGTTCCGTAGGGAATCTCGTACGTCGCAAACGGCCCTGAAGCCGCCAGCGGGAAGGCCGCTTTCAGCAGAACATGCGACTCATGCCAGTCGATCTCGTTGTCGATGTCGATTTGGTCAGAACCTTCCTCTAGGCTAATAGTCTGCACAAACTTTGAATTTTTCCAGTGGCGAGTTACACGGATGGCTTCGTGTTCTCCGGGCGAATTCACCCATTCAACAGAATCCGCTTGGTTGATCCGAGTTGGCTCCTGATCGAGTGTCCCCGGATCGATGTTCCAGGCATCGTAGTCCTTCGGTGTATCTTTGAAGGCTTGAAGCTCGTTGCCACACGCTCCCGGCGCAAGTAGCTCAAAATTTGTCCTATCATCGCGCAAACTGCTTATGCATCCGGTCTTAGAGTCCACTTCGAATCGAATCAGATGGTTGTCAATGCTCTCAGCGTCGTACTTTGGATCCCCAGTTTCCTTGATCGTAAGATTGTTTTCGAGGACCAAGCCTTGGCCCGTCCCGGCATCATGGCCCTTCCCATTCTTGCCAATCTTCGGAGATGGAACACTGAGTACCTTGTAGCCCATCGCAGGTACGTCCTTGACCGGAATCTGCACCTCTGCCATTCTGCTTTTCGGGTCGAGCGACAGGATATTCGCGATTGTCACTTCGCCCTCTCCATCCAATAGCGCCGCAACCTTATCGCTCGTGCCCAAATGTTTCATTCTCGCAATGACTACACCGGACCTCGACCACCCCAATGGATTGAAAATTACAATTGATTGACCTTCAGCGTCTCTGTCCTCTTCTCTCGTGTCAATCCTCTCCGCCACCGCTTCCAGCGCCGTCGCATCAATCTCATTCGTTGACCAGCGGACGACGTCGTAATCTTTCTGCGCGTCCTTGTAGATTGCGCCGATACCGGAGCCTGCGGCTAAATCGTGAAACTGGTTGAAGAGCACCTTCTTCCAATCTTCGGTGAGTTCTTTCCCCGGATACTCGCGTCCACTTAACCAAGCGAGTGATGCCCACTTTTCAGCGTTGAGCATCTCGACCTCGGCCTCGCGCATATTGCGCTTGTGGTTGGCCTGGGTGGTCATCACGCCGCGGTGGTACTCGAAGTAAAGCTCACTCTTCCACGTCGGAATGTTCACCTTGCCGGGCACCAATGGCGGCGGCGTGTAGCCCTTGGCAATCGACTGGTAGTTCCATTCCGGGCTGTTGGGTGCAATCTGATATTCGAGCAACGAGAAATAACTCTGCGCCGTGCCGAATTCGATTTTGGGCGTCGCGTGCCCCGGCTGCTCCCAATGGAAGCCCTCGTCCAGAATCGCCCTCGTCGGTCCGCCGCCGTGATCGCCGATGCCGTAGAGGTCCATGATGCCCGGCAGTCCCGTGGCCTGCTTTTGCGCGATGGTGAAATCGCGCGCCAGACGCACCAGGTTCAGGTTGTCGTTGGCGTAGTCGTGCGGGAAGTAAGTCAGCACCTTCGAGCCATCCGGCGACTCCCACCAGAAAAACTTGAAGGGCAACTGGTTGGTGTCGCACCAGGCCATCTTCTGCGTCACAAAATAATCCACGCCGCTCTTCTTGTAGATCTGCGGCAACTGCCACGTGTAGCCAAACGAATCCGGATTCCAGCCGATCCTCGTGTCCACGCCGTACTGCTGCTTGAACCAGCGCTTGCCTACCAGCAACTGGCGCACCAGCGACTCGCCGTCGGGCATATTCAGGTCCGGCTCCACCCACATTCCGCCCACAATCTCCCAGCGCCCTTCCTTGATGCGCCGGGCAATCTCGGCGTTCATCTCCGGATACTTTTGCGCCAGCCACTCGTTGTAAGCCGCGGCGGACTGAGTGAAGGTGTAATCGGGGTACTCGTACATCAGTTGCAGCGCGGTGCCGAAGGTCCGCTTCACCACGTCCACCGTCTCTGTCCACGGCCACAGCCAAGCCGCGTCGATGTGCGAGTTGCCGGTCAGGTGCAGCGTGGCCTGCTGCAAGAGCGGCGTGAGGGTTTCGAGCTTGGCGTGCGCCGCTTTCAGGCTGGCGTCAAACTTCGCCTGGTCATGAGCATCCAGAGCGGCGAGATCTACGGCGCGGATGGCGTCGGCAAGCGTGGCCAGTTGGGCGGCGTCATTCGGCGCCAGCGCGGGTACCAGCAGCGCCGCCGACAAAAACTCCTCGCGCAAATCCTCCGGATTGGGGCGGCCTTCGGGGAAGTCGATCTTCAGCGTCGCGCCCTGCACGTGCTTGTCATCCACTGTGTGCAGCAGTTTGACAGCCACCGTCACCCGGTCGCCGGGCCGGGCCTGATCGAGCAGCACAATCGGCTCCAGATCGTCGCCCATGGCCACCCGGCGCCCGTTGAAGTAGAGAATCTGCGGCATCGGCCCGTTGGCGTAGGCCTGGAACTGAAACCAGATGCGCGCGCCGCTGAGATCGTAGCCGTTCAGCGTGGCCGGAATTTGATAGGTCTGGCGAAACCAGACCGCCTCATTGGGGGCCTTGGTCCGCGGCTTGATCGCCTGCCAGCCGGACTCGTCCAGGTTCACCGCCTCCCCATGCGCCAGGTCGCCGGCATGGAGCTTCCAGGCGCCGTCCGGCAACTCGCGCAGGCTGGAGAGCCGCTCGATCACGGCGCGAGACTCCGGCTGCAGGTTGGCGGCGATCCTGGCAGCCTCGCCGGCGTTCTGGGCCGTTACGCGGCCCGCAAACAGCAACGCTCCGCACGTCCCCGCCAGGAAAGCTACAAGAAGAACGGCCATCCGGTTACGGCAATGCAGTTTGAAAGCGGAAACCATGTCCATTCCCTCCCCCGAAGCATCTTAAGCCATTCGCGCGGGACGAGAGGACGCCGATGGGACCCGTGGATCGATCCATCCCTTCGGACCTTCGAATCGGAAATAAAACGAAATCCCACCTCTTGGTACGCTGTCCGCCCGGCAAAATGCGCCTCGCCTCTTTGGGGTGCATACTTATAGCAGGCCGCTTTGACGTGGCAATCCTCCCCTTGGGTTCCCCGGTCACCATCCCGGCCGCTAGACTTACAAGGGCATCCGGCCGGCCCGCGCTGGCGCATGAACCGGCGAACCGGTGAACCGCGGGCGCCGGACGCAAGGCGGGCTTTCGAAGCCTCATCCCGCATTCGTACACGCACGCCGCTCGGCGAAGACGCTGAAACACGAATTGGTCGCACAGAGGGAGATTCATGACAGTTGCTGCTCGCTATCCCGGCATTCGGGTCACCGCTAACGGAAATCAGCTCGTCTCCTACCACACCGAGACGCGGATCGCCGACGCCGGCGTGTTTTATCCGATTACGCCTTCCACAGAGGGTGGCGAGCTCTTCCAGCAGGCCTATGCCGAAGGGCACCTGAACGTCTTCGGGCACAACACCATCGCCATTGAGACCGAGGGCGAACATGCGGCCCAGGGCGGCGCGATTGCCCACTCGGTGTGCGGCAAGCGTGTGGTCAACTTCACCTCCGGCCAGGGCGTAGTCTACGGCGTCGAGCAGTACTACCACGCGCCGGGCAAGGCCTCCACCATGGTGCTTGAAGTGGGCGCGCGCGCTCTCACCAAGCACGCCCTCAACGTGCACTGCGGCCACGACGATATCTACGGCGCGCTCGACACGGGTTGGATCATGCTTTTCGGCAAGGACGCGCAGCAGGCCGCCGACCAGGCGCTCATCCTCCGCCGCGTGACCGAGCTCTCGCTCACCCCCGGCATGAACATCATGGACGGCTTCCTCACTACGCACCTGGAGCGCACCTTCTACAAGCACGAGTCGGAGTTGATCCGCGAATACCTCGGCTCACCAGCGGACATCATCGACTGCCCCACCGAGGCCCAGCGCGTTCTCTTTGGCCCCACTCGCCGCCGCGTACCAAAGATGATGGACCTGGCCAACCCCGTCCTGCTTGGCCCGGTGCAGAATCAGGAACACTATATGCAGGGCGTGGTGGCCCGGCGCAACAACTTTGCAGAGCCGATTCTCGATTTTCTTGAGGCTGCCTATAAGGATTTCGGCGAACTCACTGGCCGCCACTACGGCCTTATCTCCAAATACAAAACAGACGACGCCGAGACGGTCTTTGTCTCCCTCGGCTCGGCTGCTGAGAACATCGAGGCCGCGGTGGACTACCTGCGCCAGACCCGCGGCGCGAGCGTCGGCTCCATTCACGTCAACGTGATTCGTCCCTTCCCTGAAGCCGCCATTGTTGCCGCGCTCAAGGGCAAGAAGAACGTCATCATTCTGGAGCGCACCGACGAGGCCCTGGCCGGCGACAATCCGCTCGGCCGCGACATTCGCACCGCCCTGTCGAAGGCTATTCACTCTGAAAACCGTCCGGCCTCCGCGGGCCTGCCCGCCCTGCACCTGAATGAAGTGCCCAAGATCTTTTCCGGCACCTACGGCCTCGGCTCGCGCGACTTTCGCCCCGAGCACATTATCGGAGCCTATGAGTTCGCCGCCGCCAACCGCGCCCGCAAAGACGGCAAGCGCGCATCGGATGGAGTATCTTTTATCGTCCTCGGCATCGACCACCCCTACTCGGTCATCGGCGATGAAACCCCATCCCTGCTTCCCGAGGGAGCGGTGGCCGTGCGCTTCCACTCCATCGGCGGATGGGGCGCCATCACCACCGGCAAAAACCTGGGCGCCATCCTGGGCGACCTCAACGACCTGATCTTTGAACGGGACGGGGAGCGCGACGACCTCGGCAACCCCAGGGAAGTCATCCACGTCAGCGCCAATCCCAAATACGGCTCCGAGAAAAAGGGCGCGCCCACCAGCTACTTCATGGTCGCCGCCAAGGATCGCATTCGCGTCAACTGCGACCTGCGCCACGTCACCGTCGTTCTCTGTTGCGACCCCAAGGCCTTCACCCACACCAACCCGCTGGACGGCATGGCCGAGGGCGGCAGCCTGGTCTGGGAGTCCGATCAGGAAGGCGAACAGGCCTGGGAACAGTTGCCGCTCTGGGCCCGCAAACAGATCATTGATAAAAACATTCGCGTCTTCACGCTGCCCGGCTTTGCCATCGCCAAGAAAGCCACCGACCGCGGCGATCTGCAACTGCGCATGCAGGGCAACGCTTTCCTGGGCGCATTTTTCGCCGTCAGCACCATGCTCCGCGACTTCGGCATCACCCAGGAGCAGTATCGCGCGGTCGTCCACAAACAGTATGTGAGCAAGTTCGGCAAGCTGGGCGATGCCGTCGTCCAATCCAACATGGAGGTCATGCTCCAGGGCTTCGAGCAGGTAAAAGAAATCAAGATCGGCGTGCTCACGGCGGCCGACCGCTCCAGCCTCCGCGGCCAGGCTCTCCTTCCCATTCTTGAACTCGCCACCGCCGGCGGTTCCTGCGGCACCGGCTGCCGTTCCACACCGCTGCCTGCCGGCCAGGCAAAGCGCACCCCGGTCGCCAGCGTCGCCAACTTCGACGCGCAGTTCCGCTCCACCTACGGCTACAACCAGCCGGCCACGCCGCTGTCCGCCATGGGCGTCATCGCCGCTGCCACCGGAGACACAGCCTCAAAGTACGTCGCCCGCCGCGAGACTCCGCTCTTCATCGCCGAGAACTGCACCCAGTGCATGGAGTGCATCTCCGCCTGCCCGGATACCGCGCTGCCCAACTGCTCGCAGGATCTGAGCACGTTGCTGAGCACTGCCGTCCGCTACTACATCGCCGACCCTGCCGAGCGCACCAAGCTGCTGAGCGCCCTGCCGGAGATTGAGAAGCTCGCCCGTCAGCGCATGGTCGCCGAGATAAAAACAGGCACGCCGCTGCCCACCATCCTTCGCGAAGTCACGGATTCGGTCGACGGTTTCTCCGCCGCATCCAAGCAGCAGTTCTTCGACATCATCGCCAAGGTTCCCATGGCCTATCAGAAGGTGAATGCCATCTTCAGCTCACCGGAGCGCAAGTCGCCCGGTTCAGGCGGCATCTTCTCCATCTTTGTGAGCGATCTGTGCAAGGGCTGCGCGGCCTGCGTCACCGCCTGCGGCGACCACAACGCCCTCCGCATGGTCGCGGAAACCGAAGAAGTCAACGCCGAGCACACCAGCGGCGCCCGCTTCCTTGACCTGCTGCCAGACACCGCGCAGAAGTACCTCGGCCTCTTCAACGCAGCCAATCCCGCGGACTCGAAGACCGCCACGCTGCGCAACATGCTCATGGTGCGCACCAATTACGACGCCCTCGTCTCCGGCGACGGCGCCTGCGCCGGCTGCGGAGAAAAGAGCGTGCTGCGCTCCATCGCCGCCGTCACTGAGGCCTACATGCGCCCCGTCTACCACGCCAAGAGCGACCGCTTCCTGGCCAAGGCCGGCGAGCTGGAGAAGGTCGGCGTGGCCCGCCTCGCCAGGCTGCAGGCAACCAGCCCCGCTGAGTACGCACTGCTCCGCCAGGCCATCGCCCACCTGGTCCTCGGCCTGGGCGGCGAGGACGAGCCGGACACCCTCGCCCGCATCGCCGCCTATGAAGCTGCCAACGGCCTCCTCACCGACGCCCAGTTGGTCGAGGCCATCGCCGCCGTCCTGCTCACCGAGGCCTTCAACCACAAGAACCTGCAAGCCGTCGATGGCCGCCTGGCCAACGGCATGTCCGTCATGGCCATGGCCGCCCACACCGGCTGCAACACCGTCTACGGTTCCACCGCGCCCAACAACCCCCACCCCTACCCCTGGATGAACTCGCTCTTCCAGGACGGCGTCACCGTCGGCTGGCTCATGGGCGAGAGCTTCATCGTTGATCACGCCCGCCGCTCCGTCATTCCCGAGCGCCTGGCCGACATCCTCCTCACGCGAGACGCCGGGGCCTCAGCGGACGGATCTTCGTCCGTGGGGGGGAGTGCGGACGTCATCGACGCCGAGGAGTATTACCACCTCAGCCACTTCACCGACGCGCTGATGACCGACCAGGAGATCGTCGAACTGCCCAAGGTCTGGGCGGTCGGCGGTGACGGCGGCATGGGCGACATCGGCTACCAGAACATGTCCAAGGTGATCCTGCAGAATAGGCCCAACGTCAAGGTCCTCATGCTCGATACCCAGGTCTACTCCAACACCGGCGGCCAGAACAGCGACTCCACCCCCATGCTCGGCGGCAACGACATGAACGTCTTCGGCGCGGCCACGCAGGGCAAGAACACTGAGAAGAAGACCGTGGCCGAAACCTTCCTCGCCGGCCACGGTTCGCCCTTCATTGCCCAGGTCTCCATGGCCAATGCTCCCAAGCTCTACCGCGCCATTTTGGACGGTCTGGAGTACCGCGGCACCATGTTCATCCAGGCCTTCACCACCTGCCAGCCCGAGCACGGCGTAGCCGACGACATGGCCCTCATCCAGGCCCAGCGCGTGCGCGACAGCCGCGGCGCTCCAGAGTTTGTTTTTAACCCCCGCCTCGGCGAAACCTATCAGGAAGCCCTCGACCTCAAGGGCAATCCGTCCATCGATCTCGACTGGTACGAGACCAAAAACAAGGTCACCGGCGAAACCCAGCGCTACACCGTCGCCCACTGGTGCACCACGGAAGCCCGCTTCCGCAACCACCTCAAGAAGATCAAGCCCGAAGCAGCAGCCAGGCTCATCCCGCTCGACAACATGCTGGTCCGCATCACCCAGCAGGACGTCGTCTACCGCCGTTACCTCGACCCCGCCCACCGCGCCTTCATTCCCGACTTCGGCGTCTACATCACCTTCGAGGAAAACGGCAAAACCGAGGTCCGCGCCATCTCCCGCCAACTGGTCATGTTCTGCGTAGAGCGCCGCAAGGCCTGGCGCATGTTGCAATCGAAAGCGGGAATAGTAAACAAGGAATACGCCGCCCAGCGCGACCTCCTCGCCGAAGTCGACTCCGGCAAACTCCCGCTGGAAGAATTCCTCGCCCACGCCCACGAGTTACTGAAAGAGCGTCTAACAGGCGGCATACTGGCCACGGTATAAACCAATCTTCCAGTCAGCGTCGGAATCCCAGGTCTGAGAATCCAGACCTGGGATTCCGGCACTCTTGACTTTAGATTGTTAACGCGTATCATTAAAACTAACCTCTCGTTTCATGGAATGCTTTTGCTGCGAGGCATGGACATGGCAAGAAAGAATCTTCGCACGATCCCACCGTCGATACAACTCAGACTCAAAGAACTCAAAGCCACGAGCGTGATAGCCGCATGTTCACGAGTGTATTCAGCGCAAGAGCTTCTCGATGGTAAATTGAGCCATCTTGGCATTACGCTGACTGGCGGTAAGTTGCTTTTCTCACCGTCGGTCCTGCCGCCCGAAGGGAGTGGGAAGTACAGCAAGAGAAACGTAAATGGCGAGGAAATCATAAGAAAGGATCTCGAAAAGGAGACGCATTACAGTGCAATTGAATCGCCGAACTGGGGCGATTCATACAAAGGGACGCATACCGTCTATCTACCTCATGAACAATATCCCCGTGACTTCATCGGCCCGCGTCTTACTCGGCTGAAGATACTCGTTCCTCATCCTGATGCCGGACAGAAGAGCTACATGATCGTATTCGAAGTGGATCGGGTTCTTGACCAAAAAGCCAAGCGATTCAAAGACGATCTCCTGGAATGTTTGAATCTGCTTCTAGAGAATGTGGGTTCTTTTAGCGTTCAACCAAGTGATGCAACAATCGCGGACTACCTACAAACCCTGAAAGTCTCTTGGGAGGTGCTTCCCCCTGGTACGCGGGAAGAGGCGATAGCTCGTCTATTCCGGGGGAAGGTTCCGTCCACTCAGGAAAAGGCCGCAGTTGCGGAGCGCTATGATTTTATGATGAGCCTCAAGCCTGCGAAACTCGTCTATGGACTGAGCGGATTAGAAAGGTACTTTGGCGGGCTCATTAAGGATGATCTCGTGGTGTTTGAGAACATCGAATATGGGAATGCAATTTACATAATGTTTGAAAATTGGAGAGAACTAAGCCAAAAAACACGGACGGAATTGCTCTCGGGGCGATTTGGGCGCAATTTCGAAAGGGTGATGCATGGATCGGGATGGAAGGGAAAGGTCAAAGCCGTTATCAAAGCACGCCTCGAACCTGGAAGCAAAAGGAGGAGTCCGAGATAATGCCGGGTGCCCCAGGTCCGGATTTTCGGACCTGGGATACCACAAACCTCGACCGCAATCCTCCCGCTGGACCAGCCCGTCACTCCCGTAGGGAGCGGACGATAGGAAAGCTCGCCCATTAAGCAGTTGTGCCCCGAGGGGCTGGCTCCGCTTCCTGCCCAAGGGGTAGGGGTTGTTTCTTAACCGGTTATTCCAGATCTACAATCCTTAGTTGACGGTCAGTGCGAATTCTCAGGTGTAGAAAAGCCCAGATTTGAACTATTCGATAGTGCGAACGAATCTGCGGATGTTCGGCTGCTGGCGATCCAATTGAGATTGATTCACCATTATCCTTCGGCCCGCTAGGTTTTTAGTCCCGGAGGCCAAAGTAGTTATCGGAATCCCAAGCCCACCCGAGACAACCGAAGCGGTATTCGCGTCATTGATTTCCGCCTGAAACATTCTCCGAAACTCAATTGAATTTCGGGGAGACGGTTCCCCGGCAGGATGTATCGCGAAGTTGTTCGGGCTCTGTTGCCAAACATTCCAGATCTCCTTACCGATCTCCAAAACTACCGTTTTGAATGCCTTTGCAGCACCCAGGTTCATCTGCGTCAAACGATTTCCAACGTAGCTGTAAATCCTTGGTACGGACATTCGGAAACGTTGGGTATTCAAATAAAACTCCGACTGTTCTGCCCCGGGCACTCGTGTTATGCCGTAAAGCAGCGCAAGAACTGCCCGTACAGCTCTCTTCGAAGAGCCGTCAGCGGAGAACGGGATTATCAAGTGATCTGAAGCCGACATCGCGAGCTCTGTGTAGACCGAAAAGCTTGGATTGCAATCGATGAAGACGGTAGAGTCAGTAACATTCCACGATTCCCGAATGTCCGAAATAAGATCACTGATCCATCCGTGTACGATACGCCAGGCGTCCGTGGGTCCAGGGTTTGTCGCGTTAGATACGCGGGAGGTTTGAATCTCTAGACCTTCGTCGCCTACCACAAGGGAGAGATTCTGTGGTACCTGATCGTTGTACCTGTTGACATTCAACACGTACCTAGACCCAACTCGCGGGCTGACATATGGACTACGAATTCGCTCGTCGATGTATCCAGCGATGGTCTTCCTTGAAGCGCGTCCTGCGATTCGCGTTAGACGCTCCTCACCGTCGACGATTCCACCCAGCAGCATGCTTGAGGCGTTCGCCTGAGGACATAAATCCACTACCAATACCGGTTGATCCGGATGGGTTTTGGCATATTCCGAAGCAATCTGAAAGGTCAGATAGCTCTTTCCGACCCCTCCCTTGTTGTTCCAAATTGCGTAAACGGCCATAGTCTTTCCGATCTCCAATGCGTGCGGAATTGTGTTGATTCAATGTTCTCTCAAAAGAGTAGTTTACAGGTAATGTTTTTGCGAGTACACCGCCGGGTGCCCCAGGGTCCCGCTTCTGGGACCTGGGATCGCTGTCATACCCCTTTGAGAACATCCTCTTTCATCACGCCCTTGTGCGCGGCAACAGCAGAGAGGATCGCGTTCAGCGTCCCAACTCTGAGGGGATTGTGGACCGGAACAGCGATTCGATGAGGCGTAGGCTGTCCGGTTTGCAGAATGACATGGCTCCCGACCTGATGCACCCGCTCGTATCTCCAGTGCTTGCAAAGGTGTTTGATCAGGTCTCACCGCTCAAATCGCGCGGCAGCTTCATGCCACCGCCAGCACTTCATCGCGCACCAAGCGCAGGCGGATCGAAGCGGGAGCGGGCGAGTCAAAATAGTAGGCGTGGACGGCTTCCTGCGCATTGGCCTTCAGTTCCTCCCAACTATCGGCCTGCGTGAAGATGTTCTCGCCGAGCGCTTCGGCGCAGAACCCTCCATCGCTCTCTTGCACCACTTCAAAGACAATTTCTTTCATCTGTTGCCCCTCGGTGACGCCAAAGGCTTGTTTCGGCCCTCATTGGAAAAGATACCACTGACTCCTATTCTGCGCCTCCGTGATTTGAGGCCTGCAGCCGCTCCTGCCGGAATTCATCCGACAGCCGCTCCACATCCGCCTCCATGGCGATGCCCAGCGCCTTGCCGCTGGCGCGTGTGCGGCGCAGCAACGCATCCCACTCCGGATCGGCCGTGATGTAGCGGCGCTGCGCCTTCCAACCACCCCAACCCACGACCCTCCGCACAGTAGCGCCCGCCGCGAAAATTGCACCCCAAATCCTGCCCACGCAAGCCTCCTCTTCGCTCTCCAGCCTGTAGATCCCGCCAGCTTCGCCCCTTTGGAGACCGAAGAATCCCCGCTTTCAAAAAATCAGTGTTCAATTCTCAGCAACCCTTTGCTCTAAAACGGATAATTCTCAGCAGCCCAACACTGAAATCCGGGTCGTCGGAAAGGTTAACCCTTCAAAAAAGTGCAACCCTCCCAACGAACATTCGCCGCTTTTCCCAACCCTTTGAGCGAACATCTGGCCGCTTCGCGCAACCCCATAGGCAAACGTTTCGACCGCACGCCAACTGTCCACGGTCCACTGAACCCTACCGGCTGAAGATCACATACTTGCGCCCGGTATAGAGCCGGAAGCCGCCGGCCGGGTCGACCACAATCTGCAGCGGCACGGGCCGCTTGAGTCCCGCATCCTCGCCCGCGTTCACCGTCAGCACGTCATGCCCGCCCACGTCGGTCACCACAAACTTGTTGTCCCCAATGAAGCCCACGCCATAGACGCCCGCCGCCAGGTTCTCTCCGCCCACCTTGAGGGGAACCTCGGCGATGAAGTAAGCCTGGTACTTCGCCGCCACGCTGGTCGCGTATCCGCTGGTGTCCACCAGTGTAGCCAGCACATAGAGCCCGTCGGCCAGCTTCACGCCCCCGGAGTTCCGCAACTGCGTGGGCGCCAACTGCCCGCGGTAATACACGCTCGCCGGAAGGAGCTTCTGAATTTCCGCCGGCTTCAACACCGTATCGCTGCCCTGCGCCTGGATTGCCCCCGGCGCCGCCATCATCGCCACGGCCATCATTCCGGCCGCCGCCATCCTCAAAATTGCCTGGTTACGCATCCTGAAACCTCCATGTTTCTGCTGCGTACCGGAGTATACCGCACCCTCCGCCGCGCTGGCCGGCGGCGAAGAGTGTGTCCTGGGGTCCGCTCCCCCTTTCCGAGCCCCGGCACATGGTGCGACAATCATCCCGTCGGGGCGTCCTGACCAAACAGGGACTCTCCCGAAGGAGAACATCGTCATGAAGCGTCTCTTAGTCTGTACGGGCCTTCTCATCGCCGCCACCGTATTCGCGCAACAGAAACCGCCTGCCAGCCAGCCAGCCACCGAGTCGGCGACCATCGCCGGAAAGGCCATCACCATCACCTACAACTCGCCCGGAGTCAAAGGCCGCGCCGGCCACATCTTCAGCAAGGATGGCCTCATCGGCAAGGATCCCACCTATCCGATCTGGCGCGCGGGGGCCAATGCCGCCACCAAATTGCATACCGAAGGCGACCTCAAGATCGGCGGCCTGACCGTCCCCAAGGGCGACTACACCCTGTACGTCGACCTCTCCGACCCTGACCACTGGGTGCTCGTCGTCAGCAAGCAAACCGGCCAGTGGGGAACGGTATACGACAAGTCGCAGGATCTGGGCAAGGTGATGATGACCATGGCCAAGCCGGCAGAGACAATTGAGAACCTGAAATACAGCATCAGAGGCACGGGCGGTCCCGCGGCTAACCTGACGCTGGCCTGGGAAAACCACATTGCCACCGTCCCGCTAGTAGTGCATTGAGGGCCAGCGCCAGAAAACAGCGTCTGGAGCCAGTGTGGAGACGATGATCGGAGAACGCAGGGCGGTGTTTTGCAGGCAATTGCCGCCCTGCCGATACAATAGGCAAAGTGGGTGATCTATTCCCGAACAGGTGAATGACTTTGCCGTTGTATGCGTATCGCTGCACCCAGTGTGGCCACCGTTTTGAGAAAATCCAGAACTTCTCGGCCGAGCCGGAGCTTGTGTGCCCTGAATGCGGCGGCGCGCTCGAGCGCCCGCTCACCGCTCCCGGCCTGCACTTCAAGGGCGCCGGTTGGTATGTGAACGACTACGCGGCCAAGAGCAGCGCGCCCGCCTCCGAATCCGCCTCCGAGTCCGCTCCGGCAGAGACCCAAACGCCTTCGACCCCCAGCGAAAGCACCGCCAGCGCCCCCGCTCCCACGCCCGCGGCTGCTCCCACCACGACACCAGGCTCAACCTCTTAAGACAACCATCCCCATCGAGTCTCTCTGCCCCTGGAACGCTAAGATGGTTTCAGAACAGATAGACATGCCCCTGCTCGATCCCATCCCGTCGCCGGTGGAACACGCCGACTTTGCCGCTCTGGAGTGGGAGCCGCTGTTGGCTCTGGTGGCCGGCTTTGCCGCTTCGCCCGTCGGCCGCGGCGCAATCCTTTCGCTTCAGCCCTCTACCGACGAAGCCTGGATCGCCCGCCAGCACCAGCTCACCGGCGAAGTCCGTCTGGCGCTCAGCGAGCAGGTTTCCATCCCCCTCGGCGGCCTCTTCGACCCCACGCAGCACGTCGCCAAGGCCCAGATTCCCGGCGCGGCCCTCGAAGCCGGCGAACTCCAGGCCGTCGCCCGCCTGGCCAACGACGTCGCCTCCTGGCAATCGCTGCTGCAATCGCCGCCGGCGCGCCTGGCCGGCAAGCTGCCCGGCCTCTCCGAGCTCTCCGCGGCCTTGACCACAAGCCTCCGCCCGCTGGCCGAGTCCATCGAGCGCACGATTCAGCCGGACGGCTCGCTGGCCGATAGCGCCTCGCCCGAACTGGGCCGCATCCGCCGCGACCAGGAGCGGCAGCAGCGCCTCATCGAAGAGAGCCTCCGCGCCGCCCTGCGCAAGCTCTCCCAGGAGGGCGCCACCCAGGAAGATCTCATCACCATTCGCGGCGACCGCTTCGTCATTCCCGTCCGCGCCGAGTTGAAGCGGCGTATCAGCGGCGTGGTCCACGGCGCCAGCTCCTCGGGCCAGACCGTCTACGTCGAGCCTCTCGAGACCATCGAGCAGAACAACGAGCTGGTCCGGCTCATCGAGGAAGAACAGGCCGAAATCCACCGCATCTTTGTCGCCCTCACCCGCCAGGTCGGCGGCTATGCCCATGGCCTGGTGGAAGGCGCGCGCGTCCTTGCGCTGGTCGATAGCCTCCAGGCCCGAGCCCGCTTTGCCCGCGACTACGACTGCATAGCCCCGGCGATTGCGCCCGATCTTCTCCGCCTCGAAGCCGCCCGCCATCCTCTGCTCGAAAGGCATTTCCGCTTGAATGGCGTCCGCCCCAATACGTGTGTTGTCCCGCTCACGCTTGAACTCACCGCCGAAGTTCGTCAGCTCATTGTCAGCGGTCCAAACACCGGCGGCAAAACCGTCACGCTCAAGACCACTGCGCTGCTGGCCATGATGGCCCAGGCCGGCCTGCCCGTCCCCGCCACGGCAGCCATTTTTCCCGTCTTCACCGCATTCCTGGCCGACATCGGCGACGCGCAGTCGATCGAGGCCGAACTCTCCACCTTTTCCGCGCACATCACCAATCTCGACCGCCTCTCGCGACTCGCCGGCCCTGGCTCGCTGGTTCTGCTCGACGAACTCGGTTCCTCCACCGATCCCGAGGAAGGCTCCGCTCTGGCCGTAGCCATTGCCAGCCACTTTCTCGTGGCCGGCGCGTGGTCGCTCATCTCCACACACCACACCTCGCTCAAGGTCTACGCCGCCAACACCCCCGGCGCGCTCAACGCAGCGGCCGGCGTGGACGAAGTGACCCTCGCGCCCAACTATCAGCTCCGCCTCGGCGTTCCCGGCGCATCAGCCGGCATTCAGCAAGCCGAGCGGCTGGGCCTCAACGCCGGCATCGTCGCCGCAGCCCGCCAACGCCTCGGTTCGCAGCAGGTGGACATCGCCCGCTTCCTCGACCGTCTGCACAACGAACTCACCCAACTCGAAGGCGATCGCAAGGCCGCCCGCGAGCAGCAATACGCGCTCAACCAGGAGCGCGCCAAGCTGGCCCGCGAGGGCGATGTCGAGCTGCGCAACCGCACCCGCGACCTCGAAACCAAACTGGCCTCGCTGCTCAAGGACTTCGAGTTCCAGATGCGCGAGACGGTGCGCGCCATCGAAGATCGCGCGGCCCAGCAGAAGTTATCCAAGGAAGCCGAACGCCGTATCCTGCGCCTGCGCCGCGAGTTTCAGGAGAGTTTCAACCAGACCGTCGTCGCGCATCGAACCGGCGCAGATCAGGGCGACGCCAACGCCCAGCCGCACATCGTGAAGCACGTCACAGCCGGCGACCAAGTCCGCCTCAAGTCGATGAACAAGGTTGCGGTGGTGCAGCGCGAGGTCGAGAAAGACCTCTTTGAAGTTGCGCTCGGCCCCATCAAGATGCGCGTCAAGCGCGACGACATCGCCGAAGTGGTCCTGCGGACGGGAGACTCTCGGAGTAGCGCAGAGGCTAGCCCACTGGCCGCCGCCCGCCAGCAGAAAAACGTCCGCGTCACCGTCACCAGCGCCAACACCGACGAGATGCGCATGGAGATCAACCTCATCGGCCGGACCGTGGACGAGGCCACAGGGGAGCTGGAAAAGTATCTAGACCGCGCCTTCCTCGCCGGCCTGCCGCGCGTCCGCGTCATCCACGGCCACGGCGCCGGCATCCTCCGCCGCGGCGTCCGCGAATTCCTTAAGAGCCATCCCCACGTAGCCACCATCGCCGAAGCCCCCCAAAACGAAGGCGGCCAAGGGGCAACGCTGGTCGAACTGCGTCAATAGCTGAGGCCTCATCCATCACCGGGCAATCCGCTAACTTGCTAACAGAACAGGCTCCGCATCGCGGAGCCTGTTCGCCAACTCGCTAACTCGTCGCCAGCGTTATGCCATCGCTTCCCGCCCCATTGGCTCAAAGCGCAACTGGTTTGTCTTGCGGTCCACGTCGATGCGAACATGCGCGCCGTGCAGAACCTCGCCGTCGAGTATCTTGATCGCCAGCGGATCCTGAATCATGCGCTGCAAGGCGCGCTTCAGCGGACGCGCGCCATAAGCCGCATCGGAGCCCGCGGCCAGAATCAGTTGCCGCGCCGGCTCGGTGAGTTCGAGCGAAATCTGCCGGTCTTCCAGCAGCTTGCTCACCTCGTTCAGCCGCAGATCCAGAATCTTGCTCATCTGCGCCGCGCCCAGCGGACGGAAGATCACGATGTCGTCCACGCGATTCAAAAACTCCGGGCGGAAGTGCTCGCGCAACACCCGCATGACAGACTCGCGCGCCATGTCGAAGTCGTGCTCGCTCTTGAGCGCGTCGCCTTGCAGCAGCGCCGCGCCCAGGTTCGAGGTCATGATGAGCACCGTGTTCTTGAAGTCCACCGTGCGGCCCTTGGCATCGGTCAGCCGCCCATCGTCCATCACTTGCAGCAGAATGTTGAACACATCCGGGTGCGCCTTCTCGATCTCGTCGAACAGAATCACCGCGTAAGGCCTGCGATGCACGGCCTCAGTCAACTGCCCGCCTTCGTCGTAGCCTACATACCCCGGCGGCGCGCCAATCAACCGCGCCACGGCGTGCTTTTCCATGTACTCGCTCATGTCGATGCGGATCATCGACTGCTCATCGTCGAAGAGAAACTCCGCCAGCGCGCGCGCTGTCTCCGTCTTGCCCACGCCCGTGGGTCCAAGAAAAATAAACGAGCCAATGGGCCGGCGTGGATCGCTCAAACCCGCGCGCGACCGGCGAATCGCATTCGCCACGATGGTCAGCGCCGCATCCTGCCCGATGACGCGCTCGCGCAGCCGCGTCTCCATCTCGACAAGTTTTTTTACTTCGCCTTCCAGCATGCGCGAAACAGGAATCCCCGTCCACTTGCTTACGATCTTGGCAATGTCTTCCTCGTCCACCTCTTCCTTCAACATGCGCGCCACGCCAGCGTTGCCGTCTTGCACGGCGCTCAACTTTTTCAGCTCTGCTTCGAGCTTGGGCAGCTCGCCATACTGGATCTGCGCGGCCCGATCGAGCTGTCCCTTGCGCGTCTGCTCTTCGGCCTCGAAGCGCAGCGCCTCGATCCGCTTCTTCAATTCGCTGATGCGGCTGATGGCCTCGCGCTCTTTGGTCCAGCGCGCCCGCAGCGCGGTGATCTGCTCTGTCAGCGCAGCCGCCTCGCGCTCCACAACCTCACGGCGCTCGACGCTGTTCGGATCGGTCTCGCGCTTCAAAGCCTCGCGTTCAATTTCGAGCGACGTCTTCTCGCGCTCCAACTGGTCGATCTCCGTGGGCACCGAGCCGATCTGAATGGCCAGCGACGCCGCGGCCTCGTCTACCAGATCGATGGCTTTGTCCGGCAGAAACCTGTCGCTGATGTAGCGATGCGAGAGCGTCGCCGCGGCCACAATCGCCGCGTCCTTGATGCGCACGTTGTGGTGCGCCTCGTAGCGCTCTTTCAGACCGCGCAGAATCGCGATCGTGTCCTCGACGTTGGGCTCGCCAACATAGACGATCTGGAATCGCCGCTCCAGCGCCTTGTCCTTTTCGATGTATTTGCGGTACTCGTTCAGCGTGGTCGCGCCGATGGCCCGCAGCTCGCCGCGCGCCAGCGCCGGCTTGAGCATATTGCTGGCGTCGATGGCCCCCTCGGCCGCGCCCGCGCCAACCAGCGTGTGCAGCTCGTCGATGAACAGCACAATCTCGCCGTTCGATTCCTCAATTTCTTTCAGCACCGCCTTGAGCCGGTCCTCGAACTCGCCGCGGTACTTCGCGCCCGCAAGCATCGAGCCCAGGTCCAGCGAGATCACACGCTTGTCTTTCAGGCTCTCCGGCACGTCGCCGGAGACGATGCGCCGCGCCAGCCCCTCGACGATGGCCGTCTTGCCCACGCCAGGCTCGCCGATCAGCACAGGATTGTTCTTCGTCCGCCGGCTCAGCACCTGGATCACCCGCCGAATCTCCTCGTCGCGCCCAATCACCGGGTCCAGCTTGCCCCGCCGCGCCAGTTCGGTCAGGTCCTTGGCGTACTTCTCAAGCGCCTGAAACTTGCCCTCGGGATTCTGGTCCGTCACCCTCTGCGATCCGCGCACCGCCGTCAGTGCTTTCAGAATCGCCTCGTGCGTAGCGCCCAGCGCCACCAGCGCATCGCGCGCCGCATCGCCCTTCAAATGAGCCGCGCCCAGTAAAAGATGTTCCGTGGATACGTACTCGTCCTTGAAGTTGGCGGCCTCGCGAAACGCCTGTTCCAGCACCTTGTTCAGCGCCTGGCTCAGCCCCGGCTGCGTGGCCGCTCCTGCCATCCGAGGCAATTTTTCCTCTATGGTGTGCAGTTCGTGCTCCAGCCGTTCGGTGGGAACGCCAATCTTCTCCAGCACCGCGGGAATCACGCCCTCGCGGTCCTCAACCAGCGCCAGCAACAGGTGTACTGGCTGCAACTCGGGGTTGCCCAACTCCGTTGCCCGCCCCCGCGCCTGCTCGACCGCCTGCTGCGACTTGACAGTCAATTTTTCCCAACGAATCGCCATGATTGTGTGCCTCGATGTCAGTGGTAAGTAATCAGTTTTCAGTGTTCGGACGAATGCATTGCCGACTTGGCAGCATATCGTGAACTTCTTTAAATCCTGGAGGCCCCATCTTGCTTGCGGATGCTTCCTTCTGACCACTGATCACTGACAACTGCCTTTACATCACTCAACAAATCTGATTGGATTATAGCGCAAATGATTCATAAAATATGCGCGTTATACGCTCATGTTTATGTAAAGAAATATCCCAAGCAATATCAATAATTTGCGTGAAAGGAAGAAACAAACGATCAGGGATCAGGGGAATCGCACCCGGTTGAGTCCGTGGTTTCACCCGCTTGCATCGAAATGGGCCGCAAGGACGCTCCATTACACTGTTCCCTGTTCCCCCGACCCTCTACTTCTCAACGTCAATCTCCGGGAACTTTCGCCTGACCGCCGCCACGACCGCGGCGTGTTCAGGCTTTCCGCTGGAGCGAGCCAGCGCATCGCGGGCGTGAGCGGCGTCTTCGATCGGATAGCGCCGAGTTTTTGGAAATACAAAATCGCCTTTGGGCAAATCTTCCCGTTCCGCGGACGTGAGCTTTGTCATTCGTATACCTCCGGCCTTTCCAATTCCCACCCTTGCTGTCCGGTACGATGGCCCTGGCCTGCCCGAAGTTGTATTCCAGGCCAAAGTCGGCAACCTGCCGCGCCATCGACCCTGTTGTTCTCTGTTCCCTGGCCGTCTCGATCGTCCTTCTACAATGAAGGACAGATGACGTTCCTCTCCAGCCTTCCCCAATCCATGGACTGGCACTGGGTCTGGCTCACCGTGGCTGCCTTTCTGGCCGGAGTGCTCAACGCCGTGGCCGGCGGCGGTTCCTTTTTGCTTTTTCCCGCCATGCTGGGGATGAAGATGCTGCCCGTCCAGGCCAACGCCACCAACACCGTGGCCCTGTGGCCCGGCCAGCTCACCTCCGTCGCCGCCTACCGTGACGACATCCGCAAAAACCTGCGTCTCGCCCTGCCCATGGGCCTCGCCGGCCTGCTGGGCGGTGCCGCCGGAGCCGCAGTCCTGCTCAACACGCCGCAGATGACCTTTCTGCACCTGGTGCCCTGGCTGCTCCTCGTATCCGCCACCATCTTCGCCCTCAGCGGCCCAGTCTCCCGCTGGCTCGAGCGCCGTAAAGGCACGGCCGGCAGCGCCGCCCATCCGCCGCGCCGCCTGCCGGTCTTCCTCCTGACCATCGCGGTCTGCTTTTACATCGGTTACTTTGGCGCCGGCGCCGGATTTCTGCTCATCACCCTGCTCTCGCTCTTCGGCTTTCAGGACATCCACGAGATCAACGCCCTCAAAGTGGTCTCCACCACCCTGGCCAACGGCATCGCCTTTGTCATCTTTACCGTCAATGGCCAGGTCGTCTGGCGCTACTGTCTGCTGGCCATGGTCGTCTGCGCCATCGGCGGCTACACCTCTGCCCGCTTCGCCCGCATGGTTCCCCAAACGGTGCTCCGCGGGCTGGTCGTCTTCATCGGCCTCTCCATGGCCGCATGGTTCTTTATCAGTGAACAGTGAACAGTGGTCAGTGGGCAGTTTTCAAGCAGCAGGGAACAAGAGACAATCGTCCGCTGATAACGTTGACCACTGACCACTGTTCACTGTCCACTGTAAACTGGACTCATGAGCCACGAAGGCATTCGCTTTGTCTCGAAGGACCATGCCGCGAGCGAGACCGAAACGGACCGCCCCTTGCCCCGCATCGCCGTCACCCCGGAGAAGGTCCGTGTGCTGCTCTCCGAGGGCAAGGGCCTGGAAATCGACTGGGTCGACGGCCACAAGAGCGCCTGGAGCTTTGCCTGGCTGCGCGACGCCTGCCCCTGTGCCACCTGCGTCGAAGAGCGCAAGCTGGAGGGCCGCAAACCCGGCCAGCCCAAGCCCAGGCCCACCGCCGTCCTGCCCATGTATACCCCGCCCGCCAAGCCAGCCAGCGCCCACGCCGTTGGCCGCTACGCCCTCCAGTTCAACTGGCAAGACGGCCACACCTCAGGCATCTACTCCTGGGAATACCTCCGCCGCGTCTGCCAGTGCAGGGAATGCACGTTCGCCGCTGAAGAAGCGACGGGAACGCCCAGCTAGTCACAAATTGTGCATACGCCGACACTCGTGCAACATAGACTACAGGTTCGGCCTGCTATCGTATAGGCATGAATCCAAAAGGTTACACGCCTAAGCAGATGGGCGATGCTGGTGAAGCGCTTGTTGTATTCGAATTGACACTGGCTGGGGCTCCCGCCGCGAAGATGCCCGATAATTGGCCAAGCTACGATGTGATTGCAGATCCGGAAGGCGCTGAGCATCCACAACGAATTTCGGTGAAGACCCGGACATTCAAGCGCGGCGGAAGTGCGAATGTAGACTATTGCAAAGTAAGAAAGAACAACTTCGATTGGCTTGCAATCGTTCTACTTGCTTGTCCAGTTTCTTGTCCAGGTGAAAAAGAACGCAGAATCTTCATTATCCCCAAAGCTGAGGCGGATAAGCGTTTTCAATCCGGCAAGGAAGAAACCAATAATCGTGGCTGGATGTATTTGCAGGTCGATAAGATGGCCGAGAAGCTACCGGAATTTGAAAATAACTTCCGTTTGTCCGAGTCCGGAATCGCCAAGTCAAGATAGACCGCCAACCACCATCCCCACCGCCTCTTCCGCACTCGCAGCCACCCGCATCAACTCCCGGTTCTTCTGCTTCAAAAACCCCGCCGTCACCGCCGTATCGAGGAACTTGAGCAGCCCATCCCAATATCCGGCCGTATTGATCAGGATGCAAGGCTTGGCGTGCAGGCGCAATTGCGCCCATGTGACCACCTCCAGCAGCTCCTCCAGCGTCCCGTAGCCGCCCGGCAGCACCAGAAACGCATCGGCCAGCTCAGCCATCCGCGCCTTCCGTTCGTGCATGGTGGAAACCAATTCGAGCGAACTCAGCCCGGTATGGGCGATCTCCCGCCCCGCCAGCACCTCGGGCAGCACGCCGATCGCCTCCGCGCCGCCGGCCAGCGCCGCATCGGCCACCGCGCCCATCAGCCCCACGCAGGCCCCGCCATACACCAGCCCCAGCCCGGCCGCGGCAATCGCCTCGCCCAGCGCCCGAGCCTCCGCCAGAAATGCAGGATTGTTTCCGTTTGCCGATCCGCAATAAACGGCCACACGCCGCTGAGGAATATGGGAAGCTGTCATAGTGTCTCAAGAATAACGGGTGGGCATCCAGGACTACCCCACTCCAGGTACTCCGCCGGGGTCAGAATCGCAATCCCTCTGAACGGATTGAGGTCCAGCAGGTCGCGGTCTCCTGTCACAATGGCATCGGCTCGCCCATGCACGGCAACCTCAAGAAACTTGTCGTCCCTGGGGTCGCGGCAGGCGCGGACAGGCGAGAGTATGGTCACTGGTTTAGCGGCCAACCAGAGATAGTTCAGATACGGAGTCAGAAGACCAGCACCAATGTAACGCGCAAGCTTTGGCCGTTTGAGGACTATGCATAACTCCGACCAAGTGGCCGTCGAAACAAGCGTCTCCGCTTCGGCCTATGCCTTCAATACGGCCTGACCTGGAACCGAATTGGGGCGAATGAACCGACTCACATACATGTTGGTGACGATGACGACCCGTTGACTCATGCCTCGCCGGCCAGCAGTTCAGCAAGGAGTTCGTCCGTCATGCCTTGCGATTCGGCATAGCGGCCGTTTTCTTCACTCAGCCGTATAAGCTCCTGCACACGAAGTTTTCGTATATCCCCGTACTCCTGCGCGGACACTAGGTGTGGAGCGTCAAGA
>PMYL01000030.1 GCA_003170825.1 Acidobacteriaceae bacterium | reverse complement strand
TGATGGCCGCGTCGGTCTGGATGGCGTCCTCAATGGGCGCGCCTTCAGCGCCGTGAATGGAGCGGATGGAGCTGATGATGCCGCGGGTCATGGTGCCGCTGAGGCCGAAGGGATTGCCGATGGCGTAGACCTTCTGGCCCACGGCGAGCTCAGTGGAGTTGGCCAGAGTAACCGGCTGGAGGTTGGGCGCGTCGATTTGCAACAGGGCCAGATCGTGAACCCTGTCAGTGCCCACCACCTTGGCCGCATAGCGGCGCTTGTTGCTGAGCATCACCTCAATGCCGCGGTTGGCGCCTTCGACAACATGGAAATTGGTGAGCACATGGCCGGCCTTGTCGAGGATGAAGCCGGAGCCCTGGCCCTGCTGCGGGACGGTTCCGTAAAAGAAATTGAAGACCAGGGTGGTGGAAGTGATGTTGACCACCGAGGGCAGCACCCTTTTGTAGACGGCGATATTGTTCTGCTCCTCGGCGTCGTAGGCGGGCGCGGCCTCAGCTTCGGTAAGCTCAAGCGCGGAGCCCGAGCCACGCGCCCCAAAGAGCGAGAAATGGCTCCAGGCCGGACCACCAGGACTGGGGGAGAGATGCGTGGTGAGGAACCAGAATCCGCCCACCAGCAGGACAACCAGGAGAACGCGGCGCAGTTTCATAGCTTGTGAACCTGAAGACCTTCCTTCATCGATACGGCGGCAGCGCGCGCAAGTTCCGTGAGGGAGCTGCGCGACCGACACTTCTTATTGTAAAGACAAGTTACGCGGAGATTTGTTGCTCTCCTCCCTGAGGCGCTGCCACAGCGCGACTACCTGGGAGTGGAGCGCGGATTGATCTCCTGTGTTTTCCAGGACATAGTCGGCGCGGGCAGCCTTTTCCGCATCGGGGATCTGGTGGGCCAGCCGGAGGCGGGCATCGGCTTCGGCGGCCTCGCGGGCAGCGCCCAATAAGCCGGGAGAGCTGGATGAGCTGATTCTGGCGGCATAGCGGGCGATCTTCAATTCGTCGGGCGCGGTAATCAGGATCACGCGGTCGATGCGGCGGCGGTCGCCGCGGCGACCCAGCACGCTCTCCTTTTCGCCGCGGGCGCGGGCGTCGCGCTCGACCTCAAAGATCAGCGCCGACTCGATGACGGCCACGGCGGCGGGATTGTGGGCAAAAACCTGGTCCATCCAGCGCCGCTGCGCCGCAATCACCGCCGGATGCACGATGGCATTCAGTTCATTCAACCGCCCGCCCTGGAAAGCGAGTGCGGCGAGCCGGGCGCGGTTGAGGCGGCCATCGGGATTGACCACTTCAGGGCCGAAAACGCGCACAATTTCGGCATAGACCGGCTGGCCCGGTTCCATCAGAGCGCGTCCCAGCGCATCGGACTCGATGACCTCGGCGCCCAGCTCGCGCAGAATGGCCGCGACGGTGCTCTTGCCGCTGCCGAGGCCGCCGGTGAGACCTACTCTTAGCATGACCCTGAAAACTCCTGATCAAATTCACATCTGTACACTGGCATTCCCTCAGGGGCTACGGTCCGCACCCTCCATACATAGCCCTAAATAGAAGCTGACTCTAAGGTTGAATTCGCTCCCGCTTTAGGATAGTTGTATTGGCCGTGAAGCCCTCCGAGGAGCTGATTTCTGCCTTGTCTCCCTTGATCTTTAGTGATACGGTTCCACCCACTACCCATCTCCCGGAATGCAGATGGGAGGTGTAGCGGGCGTATTCGGCGCATATGTAGCGTATTCCGTCTGTAGCTGCGATGTTGAAGAACAGTGTATTCGGGTAGCCGGATTGAGCGGCCCATGCGACTGGGCTGTTGGAGCTGAGGGTTGTGATGTCGCTGCCTTGATTTCCGACCGCGATGTTGACCAGTTTGCCAGTGATTGGTTCCTGGGCAATGGCGAAGGGTGACAGGAACAGCATGAGTAATGAAACGGTGAGCGCCTTCATGGATGCTCATTTTATCACTGGGTCGGTTTTTGTGACAGAAAAATGCGAGGAGGCAGCTGCGCCAATCCGTTCCTGCATTTTGGGATTACGCAGAGCTTCCTAGAGCCCCCGCCGCAATTTGGCGGCGCGCACGGTGTTGGCCATCAGCATGGCAATGGTGAGCGGACCCACGCCGCCGGGCACGGGCGTGTAAGCGCCGGCCAGTTCGAAGGCTTTGGGATCGACATCGCCTACAATCGTCGAACCTCGCTTGGCGAAAGAAGCCTCGCGGTTGGCGTTTCCGGCAAAGTAGCGGTCGAATTCCTCGCGGGTGGTGATGCGATTGATGCCCACATCGATGAGGGTTGCGCCGGGCTTGACCATCTCCCGGGTGATGAAGCCGGGGCGGCCGATGGCGGCCACCAGAATGTCTGCCTGGCGGGTGACTGCGCCCAGGTCGCGGGTCTTCGAGTGGCAGATGGTGACGGTGGCGTTCTGGTGCAGCAGCAACATGGCCGCCGGCTTGCCCACAATGTCGCTGCGGCCCACGACCACGGCGTGCTGGCCGGCAATGGGGATGCCGCTGCGCTTCAAAATCTCAATGATTCCCGCCGGGGTGCAGGGTGCCAGAGCCGGCCGGCCGGCCTGCAAGCGGCCCGCGTTGACCGGGTGAAAGCCGTCCACATCCTTGGATGGCGAGACGGCATCGAGCAGAGCCTTTGTATCGACCTGGGGCGGCAGCGGCAACTGGATGAGGATGCCGTCGATGTCGTCGCGATCGTTGAGGCTGGCCACCAGGTCGAGCATCTCTTCCGTGATGACGGTGTCGGGTGGCGTGATGAGCTCACTGAAGATGCCCAGATCGGCGCAGGTTTGCACCTTGCTGCGGACATAGATCTCCGACGCGGGCGCGTGGCCCACCAGCACCGCCGCCAGCCCCGGCCGAATGCCTTTTGCGGCCAACGCTTTCACTTCTTCAGCCACTTCCTGTTTGATGGCTTTGGCAATCGCCACGCCGTCCAGAATCCTTGGCATCTTTCCCTCCGAAATTCCATCGTATCGCGTTCAGCCAATTGATCGCAGGACCTCAATTGCTGACAGGGTTAAAGAATTTGCACGCAGCCAACGACCCTTCCTTTGTGATTTTCCTCACATACAGTCGTACGGCCTATCCATATAAGGTTGGACCTATAAGTAATGTTCTAGATCACACGGAAGAACATCGCGGCACCGCCGTTGGTCGGTTTACGGAGATTTGCCTTCATGAGCGTTTTCAAGGAAGCAGGACATCTTTTCCGGTTTGCGGGGCTGTTTGTCCTCGCTTTTCTGATATTTCTGGTGGCGCGCCACTACGTTGTCCCCCAAAGCTTTGGGCAGTATGGGCACTA
>PMYL01000003.1 GCA_003170825.1 Acidobacteriaceae bacterium | reverse complement strand
ACACCATCGGGAGAAATGCCCTAATCTACGGGAGAGGCCGCTCAGATGGCAACTGATTTGAAGCCGACAGGCCCAGAAAGGGAAAAGTCACCCTGGTTCCAAGTTGGACTGTTCCTGTTTCTGGTCGCCTTGGCAGTCGCCGTCTTTCTACTTGGCCAAAGCATGGTGCGTCACCGCTTCCATCAAGGCGGCCGTATCGACCGATACGGGCACATCAAACGATAGCGGGCACTAAAAGAGTCTTGGTTGCGGCTCCGAGTGATGCCAAGCTACGCGTTACTTAAACCGAATATCTCATCGAAATCACCCCAATGCGATTATGAGACTTCTTTCACTTTGCTAGATCTCGGTGCGCGGCGCACACTACTCGTTCGACGGTAGGCCCACACGGCATAGCTGGAACCGGCTAGCAGAACAATGCAGAACGGGATGTGAACGATCATTGCCAACGCCGTGAATCCGACGAGAGGCAACCACGGCGGACTTGATCGCCATGCCGTTATCCTTGATTTTATTTCCATGAATTCCAGAATGAACAGGAACACAAAGAATGTTATGATGCCCACGCACATCGATCCCATATGGACCTGCCAAGCCGGAAACCTGTTCATCTCCTGCCACCCCGCGTCGTTTGCGTCTCCATAAATGCTCTCTACTGTGATAAACGCGCAAGCACCACCAAACAATGCCACAAGCAATGTTGTCGGGCTGTGATTATAATCGTGGCTGGATTGTTTCTTCCTTTGTCCCATTTGCATCACCAGCAGAGCGATCAATTTCTTACCTTCTAATCGTCAGGACCGGGCATTCCGCATCCACTATGATCCGGAAGGCTCCAGATGTTCTCATCTCCATGCCGAGATGCGAAGTCATTCGGATGCCCAGCACTAGAAGGTCCATAGAATGTTCTCTGATGTGTTCAAGAATTCGGGCATGTGCGCTGCCTACCTCTACAAAAGTCCTCGGATCACAGAACTCTTTTGCCTGTGATGGCACAAGGCCATCGAGAGCATCATAGAAGCGGTGCTGGAGATCGGATAGTCGGTCTGGGTGCTCGATGGCGTCATCCTGAATCACATTAAGAACGTCAATCCTGGCCCCGAATACTTCTGCCAGGGTCACCGCATAAGGTGCTGCGCTGGCCGCAGCCGGTGTAAAGTCTGTGGCAAAGAGAATCCTCTCGAATGGAAGAGTCTTCGATGAGAGAGCCTGGACATGCGGACCGACGGTGAGCGCTGGCCAACGAGTAGACCGTAGGATCTTCTCCGCGACTGAACCGATGATGCCTCGCTCCAGCCTGTTCCCCCCATGTGTCCCCAAGACGATCATAGACGGCTGATTTCTATCAGCTAGCTCGGGAATCACGTGCTTTGGATTACCTTCCAGAAGAGTAGGAACGGTTTCAATAGAATCAGCTCCAACAAGAAGTGCCTCCTTCGATAGGAGACGCGTCAAATCCATTCTCTGCTGGCTCACTCTTCGGTCGCCGATCTCAACCTCCATGGCAGCTTGTGAACGCGTGAAGGCATGAGTCACCAGAAGCTTCGCTGAGAAATAGACAGCCATCCTCGCCGCGTAGAGTCCAGCGTTCTGGGAACAAAGAGAGAAATCGGTCGCGAATACAACCGCCTTCAGGTTTAGAACTGGCTTGTCATTCATTGCGAGCGTCATGGCTGTCTCCCGTGATGCGCTAAACAACAAGGCGGCGACGCTCAAGAGGCCAGGAACCTGATCTGAGCCGTGACCGCGGGCTGCGTAATATGAAGATCGTCCGTTGCTCCGTGACAATTCAGATTGTCTGCAACCACGCAAAACACCTTCACTTTGAAGTTCTGAATCATGGATTTGCTCCTGTCTGGTAGTTGAGTGTGGCGAGAGCTAGCCGGTATTGGTATTGCGCATCTGTGTTGCCAATTGCTGCATCAGTTTGCTGGAACTGGGCCTGGCTCAGTTCCACGATCGAGCTGAGTCCCAGTCGATAGCGTGTTTGTGCCAGCGAAAGCGCCAGATTAGCCTCTTTAAGAAGCTCGTCTGTCACGGCAACACGCTGATATGCGGTATTTGCCGCAAGCCATGCAGTGCGAACATCCCGGACAATCCTGTCACGCAGATCGCGACTCTGTTCAGAGACCGCCTGAGCGCGGATTGATGCTTCCTTCGCCTGGGCCGAGTAGAGGAAGCCATTGAAGATCGGAATATTCATGTTCACGCCGATGCCGCCCCACCAGTTCGTAAGATAGTATGCAGAGGGACGGATGGGCACGCTGCCCACGGTCCCAGCGGCACTAATGGTCGGCAGCATCTGATCGCGCTGTGCATGGCTGAACTTAACGGCCGCTTGTTGGCTATAGTGGAGTGCCTGAAGGTCTGGACGCTGCCCAAGAGCCAGTTGCGTGAGTTGATCGGCGTCGGGAGGAGGAGGCTGCATCGCCGTATGATCATCTTCCAGAGCGTACGCAACTTGTTTATCAAGGCCTAAAACCGCATCCAATGCCGCCATCGTAGATTCGGCGTTGTTTTGCGCATCCAACATCAACAGCTTCGCTTGCGATAAGTTGACATCTGCGAAGCTCAGGTCAAGGGTGGATTTGAGCTTGTTCTTTGTCAACTCGCTTACCAGTGTCTCGGTCGTCTGGCGCGTAGTGACGTTCTGTTCAGCGACCTTCAACAGTGCCTGCGCCTGTAGCGCATTGAAAAAGGCCTGGTCGGTGGCGATGACAATATCTTCTGTCGTGGCGAGCGCATTTGCATTCTGCGCTCTCTCCTGTAACTTTGAAGATGCAATAAGATTTCCAGTCTTTCCGAAATCCGTGATCAGTTGAGAGAATGCTCCACCTGCCCCTGCGTGCTCAAACAAGCGCGAGGCTGTGAGCGATCCCGCGGAGATACGCGATCCATCCTCCGCATCCTCGGCTGTGATGGCGGCAGTTGCAGTGGGAAGTCGCGCCGCTCTGGTTTCGCGCACCACCTGGTGCTGAGCCAGAGCAAGCAGACGCCCAACGCTGACACGAGGGTTGTTCTTGGTGGCCATCTGTTCGGCGTCGATTAGCGTGAGGGGCTGGCCGGAGCCTGCGGTTTGAGTGTCAACAGGCATCGCTGGAGCCTGAGCCGCCGCACTCGATATCACTTGATCAATCGGCCCAGCCTCAGGCAGAGACGTGACAAGAGCTTGCGGCGCATCTGGAAGGCGATCCTGGGCGGCTCCTGTCTGCGCAACAAGGGTAGATGATATGGCCAACGCCAATAGTCCGAACTTTGCCGGTTGAAATGTGTGCCTCTTTTCCTGTTTCACCATTCTCTACACCTTTCCCTCGACAATGATTCTCTTCTGCTCTCTGCCGTGAATAATCAGATACACGGCAGGAACGAGGAAGACAGTTACGACAACGGACACACCAAGTCCGCCAATGATGGCCCGAGCCAATGGCGCATATTGTTCACTGCCCGCCTCCATGCCCAGAGCCATGGGGATCATGCCAAGCAGTGTTGCTAGAGAGGTCATCAGAATCGGCCGCAACCGGATCTTGCACGACTGAACTACAGCCTCAGCCACAGTCATGCCTTCCTTTTGAAGATGCCCTGCAAAATCTACGATCAGAATGCTGTTGGACACAACGATGCCCGTCATCATGAGCACGCCCATGAGCGACATGATGTTCATCGTGCTATGAGTCAAAAGGAGAATGAGCAGCACTCCTGACAATCCAGGTGGAATGGCCATGAGGATAATGAATGGATCAGTGAATGACGCGAATTGCGCCATCAGAATGAGATAGACCAACAGAATAGATAAGACTAGACCGATGGCGAATCTCTTGAACGACTCGTTCATGCTTACCACACTGCCGCGCACTGTCACGCGGACATTCCCCGGAACCGTGATTCCCGCAATCACATCGTTGACTGAGCTGTTGACTCCTTGCAGAGCCTCGGTAGATGGCATCACGTACACATCGATGACACGACGAAGTTTATAGTGATCCACTTCCGTCGGAGTGTTAATCTCAGTGATGTCCGCTACGGATCGTAATGGAGTGTAGTCCGCCTGACTTGCGCCCCTCAATGGAATCTGCTTGAAGTCGTCCATGCTCATATGCCCGATCTTGTTGTCGGAGTACTGAACCGTGAGCATGTAGTTGTTACCTGTGTTCGGGTCGATCCAGTAGCTGGGCGCAATCATCCCGTTTGAGGTCAATGCAGTAATAACGTTGTCAACCACTTCCTTCGGTGAAAGGCCGATCAGGCTGGTGCGTTCCCTGTCAATATTCAATTCAAGGCCGGGAAAACGGAGATTCTGCGGAATGAGAACGTCGCTGACATTCTTGAGACCCTTCACCTTTGCGGCAATCTGGCTCGCAATCACAAACGACTGGTCCAAGTCATTTCCACTCACCTGAATGTCGATCGGCGCGGGCAACCCCTGATTGATCACCGAATCCACCAGCCCACCTGCCTGGAAGTAAGTAGACAGCATGGGCATATCCTCGGAAAGCTTCTGGCGGACCCGCCTCATGTACTCGTAGCTCCCAAGCTTGTTACCCCCCTTCAGGCTCACCTGAACAAAAGCCGTGTCCATGGATGAGTTACTGGTATAGATGGCGGATAGATCGGGTGTAATACCGATATTCGAGACGATCATGTCGAGATCTCGCGAAGGGATCGTCTGCCGGATCTCGTTTTCCACTTGTGCAATGTACTGATTGCTCAACTCAATGCGAGTGCCGCTTGGACATTTAATGTTAATGACAAACTGACTGGGATCTGTGCGTGGAAAATACGATCTTCCGAGGAACGGTAACAGGCCAAAGCTCAATAACACCATACCGAGAATGCCAAGAGTCGTTGCGACTGGTCGCAGTATCGAACGGTTTACTGCAAACACATATTTCTCCAGCATTTGCTGGAAGCGACTGTTGAATCCTCTGACAATGCGCTGAAAGAAGGAGAGTGATGCTGGCATCTGATAGGCGATGTGCTTTTCATCGTCAATCTCTTCCTCTTCAGAGGCATCCGCTGCGTGTGGCTTTATGAACCGCGCGCAATACAGTGGAACGACAGTCATTGCCACTATATAGGAGGCGAAAAGCGAAAAGACAACAGATAGAGCAAGTGCGGTGAACAAGTACCGGCTTACACCATAGAGAAGCGCCACTGGAAAAAAGACGATAGCAGTTGTGAAAGTTGCGGCCAATACTGCCATTTGCACTTCTTTGCCACCTGCTTCTGCTGCGACTTCAGGCGACTCTCCCATTTCAAGATGTCGAAATATGTTTTCAAGCACGACGACCGAGTTATCGATGAGCCGAGAGAATGCAAGCGCCAAACCTGCCAGAACCATGGTATTGATCGACCCGCCGCCCATGCGAATGCAGATAAAGGCAGCCAGTGCAGACAGCGGAATTGACAGAAGGACCGCGAAAGTGGCGCGTATGCTCCCGAGGAAGAGCAGGATCATCAAAGCAGTCAAAACAAGACCTATCCCGCCCTCACTGCCAAGATTCTTCAGAGCGGTCTTGACAAAGACCGATTGGTCGAAGACCACGGCCGTCTTGAGTGAAGATGGAATGTCGACAAGATCCTTGGTCGCCTCTTTCATGCCGTTCACGATCGTGATCGTGTTGCTGTCTCCGCCTTGTTTCAGAACAGGGACATAAACCGACCGCTGACCGTCGATGCGAACAATGTTCGTCTGGATGGTTCCTGAGTCCTCAGCTTTACCCACGTCTCCCACAAGCACTGAAGCATTGCCTACGGACTTTAGTGGAAGATCATTGATCAGTTCAGGAGTGGAAACCTGACTGTTTGCGTAGATATTGTAATCTTTAGGCCCGATGCGCACGTCGCCCGCAGGCAGAATCAAGTTTGAATCGTTTACGGATCTTACGACATCCATCAGGCTGAGGTTATGCGCCTCAAGTTTCAGGGGATCCACATAGACCATGATCTGCCTGTATCGCCCGCCAAACGGCTGTGGCACCGAAGCTCCCGGTACGCTGGCGATTTGATTGCGCACCTGAAACTGCGCCAGATCCTTGAGGTTGGTCTCGTTCAGGCCCTCACCCTTCAACGTGACCAGGCAGACAGGTTGACTCGAAGCGTCCATTCCGAGAACCACAGGCGGCAACGTGCCAGGGGGTAGTCGTCGCAAGTCAGCCATGGCCAGATTGGCGATATTGCTTAACGCTGCATTTGCATCTGTTCCTGGCTTGAAGTAAATCTTGATCAGGCTTACGCCAGTCAGGGATCGAGACTCGATGTGGTCGATGTTGCTACCAAGTGTAAAAAATCTCTCAAACGTGTCTGTGATGTCAGCTTCTATCTGCTGCGGGGGCATTCCAGAATAAAATGTCGCGACAACTACTACTGGCATATCAATTTGTGGAAATAGATCCACGGGCATCGATGCGATGCTGACCACGCCCACGACTACAATGACCAGGCAGGCCATAATGATGAAGAAGGGGTATTTGAGTGAGAAGTTAGGCATTACTTATCGCCTCCTGACTGCTCTTGACTTACGTCTGCCGTGGGAAGATCTTCAAGTCTCGATCTTACAACTTCACCCGGCTGGTAGTTGGACTGGCCGCCAGTGATGACTTTGTCCCCCTCGTTCAGGCCACTTTTCACCTCAACCAACGTGGTGCCCTGCATACCAAGAGCAACATTCCGTGCCTGGACGCGACCCCCACTGTCAACCATCAGCACAGATGCTTGATTGCCATTTCTTATGACCGCCTGCACTGGAATGAGCAGTACATTGTTCATGCGTTCCAGCTCCAGGGTTGTGTTTGCATACATGCCGGGCGTGAGTGAGAGATCGTTGTTCTCGACATCGACTTCCGTCTCCATGGTCCCCGTCGCTAAGCTGACATCTCGCGTGAAGCGAACCACCTTGCCCACGAGGGTACGGTGGATGGCATCGACCGTTACGTTCACTTCAGCGCCTTCATGGATATACGACACGGCGTCTTCTGGTACCGGTAGACGGAGGCGAAGCAGACTGCTTTGCGAGAGTTTTACAAGAGGAAGAGATTGGGTGTCGGACGCAGTGCCGGCCTGGATCAACGCGCCGGTATCCGCGTACCGCCAGACAATGATCCCGCTCAGCGGCGCAGTCACGTGCGTGTAGTCGTTGAGGTCCTGCACGCGCTCTCGATCAGCGTCTGCTACATCCGCTCCCTGCTTTGCCCCCGCTAGGGTTGCCTTGGCAGCATCAATCTGAGCAGCTGTGGATAGATCTTTTGACTGGGCGTTGTCCAGTTCCTGCTGTGCAATCAGCCCAGGTTGCGCAGTGGAGGCTTGCAACAAGCGGAGGTAATCGGCGTGAACCGCGCTGTGCTCGGACTCGGCGCGTGCGACCTCATGCTGGGCACGGGTAATCTCGTCTTTGCTACGGCCAAACTGGGATACGGTACCTTTCAACTGAGCGTTCAGCTCTGGAACTTCCAGAACCGCAAGAGTCTGGCCGGCTTGTACCCTATCGCCGATATCTACATAGATGTGCTTGATGTAGCCAGATACCTTGGCATGAACGTCTACAACCTGGTAAGGCTGGAACTGCCCGGCAAGTTTCAAGGTATGCGCAATCGTGCCGCGTGTTACCGCGACTACTGTTGCGGAGGGAATCTCTGCGACAGTCGTTGCTGAGTGCCGATCCTTGAAACTGTATGCAATGATGCCAGCCAGAACAGGAAGTGTAATTCCCGCGGCGACGATCAAGGAGGTTCGCTTTCGCATATCTCGAATGCACCTCTATATGAAGTTGTGATTGCTTGGTTACGATGACAGGACACGTTCTCCGATGGAGAATATGGCTTGTTGCACCCGACCACAGAACTTGATCGAATGCTTCAGAAGTGGCGATGAAGGGATGTCTAGGCGAGAACGGGAGGGGGACGAACGAAGAGGGTGTTCAAGACAGCGCGGTGTAGATGGAATAACCTATTAGCCCGCTTCTCCAATCTTCTTGATACTGGCGGGTTCAACACGCTGATGGCCAGCAATAGAGTCAAGAAAACGGCTATAGGCGCGGTGTAGATCACACTGGTGGATGTTTTCGTCCGAATTACCAGGGGGTGTTCCACAGTGCTGGATTGCTCATCTCTGGATATAAGCTTGGCATTTTGAATCTGATGGGAAGCAGTCTGAGGTGGATCGTAGAGGGAAAGCTTGTATTGCAAGCCCCATGCAAATACGCAAAAGGCCAATCCCAGGAATGCAAGCATCCCAAAGAGGCTGAATGGCCGACCTTTGCTCCAACGATTCACAGTCACCGCAACCCAAAGTTAATTCTGGACAAATCATCCGCCACAACACAGAAGCGTATGCAGCTCGTGAAAAGCCCTACCCTCATATTGACACAATCGCGCGGAGAAGTTGCAGGAATCTTTCTAATCCGCCATAAGAAAAGTCGGCTCTTGATGAGAATCTGTAGAGACATGCGTTTTACGCGGCTTTCTGGAAAGCGATGAGTTGGGCTCTTGTGGCGGCCAGTCGTTGCGCTTTCAGCAGCAGGTATGTGAGGTTGCGGTAGCCGCGTCCCCGCCTTAGCAGCGCTTTGATGTTGCCTTTGACCGCCTCGATCACTCCCAGGGGAACCTTGGTCCGGCAGTAGTTCAGGATTCCTTCCAGATGACGAAGCAGCATGTCGGCCAGTTTTTCCATGGGCTTGAGTGTCTGCGTGAGAACGCCGTCGGCCCCGTTCGGCAGCGGTTTTCTGGTTGAATTTGTCCGGCTGTAGTGCTGCTTTGATCTGTTTGCCGGTTGGACTAGCTCTTGCGGTTGAGTTTCAAGCTGCCCGCATCGTGTGCAGCCTGGTGATGTTGTAGGCCAGGGTGGCCAGGGTGAATTCGTTGTTGACTCCATTCATTCCACGGGTGCGAAATTGACGTATGCCTCGTTGCTGTTTCAGGACTCCGAATACCGGTTCGACCACCGCCTTGCGCCGCGCGTAGGCGGCCTGCCCGGCAGGGCTTCGCAGCTTGGCGCGCATCCTGCGATGGGCCGCGGCGCGGACCGTGCCGCCGCAGCGCCGGCCCAGATTCAACTCGCACGCCAGATTCGAGTCCGGTACATAACCATCCACGTTCTGCTGCTCCATCTGTTCAAGGTTGCTGACGGAAAAGAACCCGCTGTCGGCCAGGGCTGCACCGGGCGGCGCGCCGCATCGCTGCTCCACCTCATTGAGCATCGGTTGCAACGAGTCGTTGTCGGTCACGTTCTGCGTCACCCGCTGGGCCACGATCAGGTGGTCGTCCGAGACGGCGATCTCGCCCGTGTAGCCGAGCACGAACTTGCCTCCGCGCTGGCGCATGAAACGCGCATCTTCATCGGTCCGCGAAAGCTTCTTCAATCCGCTCTTGTGCAGCCGCTCCAGCCGCCGCGGCAACTCGTCCAGCGCCTGGTTCAGCTCGCCGATGGCCACCTCCAGTCCGCCCGGCTCCGCGTCGTCGCGATCAGCCGCCTTCTGCCAGCTGCGCACCTGGCGCCGAAGCCGCGCACGCGTATCGCGCAACGCCTGCTCCGTGTCCACGCGATCGCGGCTGGCGTTGGCCTGAACACGCGTCGAGTCAATCGCCACCCGGCCCAGCTTCACCATACCCATCCCCTTGGCCCACTCCAGCCGGGGTCCCCGGCGACGGGTCTTTTGTCGCTGGGGTGGGAGCACCTGCGTAAAGGCGTCGTTCAAGGCCCGCCCGTGCCGGCGACGGAACGCGCTCAGCGCCCAGTTGTCCACCCGTTCCCCGGCCCCAAGATAGCGGAACGCCAGGTCCTCGACCATGCGCCGCTCTACCTGTCGCGCGCTGGTGATGCCCAGCGCATAGGCGTAAAGCCACACTCCGAGCATCAACTCCGGAGCGTACAACTCGCCGCCTTCGGCGCTGTAGCTCTGTTGGAACACGCTCAGGTCCAATCGTTCCACCACCGACCGCACGAAAAAGCAAAGATGATCCTCGCCCAACTCATCCCGCACGCTCGGCGGCAACAAGTACGCCTGCTCCGGACTGTACAACCTAAATCGCGACATACTCTTTTGTCGCCCAACTCTGCGGTGGATTACAAGTACCTTGTGTAGTTCTCACGCAGACACTTTAGCCGCTGCCAGCGCAGTTGATCGATCCAGCTCTTCAGGTAGCGCAACATCGCGCCTTCATAGCGATAGGTCCACAGTCTGTCCAGGCTCTCTTTCAGCAGGTAGGCCTTCGTCACTCTGCGGTTCAGCGCAAACAGTTCGTTGAGTTGCTGCTTCTTGCGCGCGGTCAGATGCAACCAGCGCGTCAGCAACAGCCAACGTTTTCCCTTTACCAGTTCCCGCAGCGACCTGCTGTTGGAGAACCTGGCTCTTCGGCAACAGCTCTCCGTTTTGAAACAGAGGTACCCTCGGCCGCGCTTTGCCGCTCCCGACAAATTGTTCTGGATGATCTTGCGGCGGCTATGGCCGGGATGGAAGCGGGCGCTGGTCCTCGTGCAGCCGGAGACCGTCGTTCGCTGGCATCGGGCAGGATTCAAATTGTATTGGACGTGGCTCTAGCGGCATCGGACCCGCGTGGGAAGAAAATGCGTTACCAAGGAATTGCGCGAGTTGATCTTTCGCATGGTCGCCGAGAATCCGACTTGGGGTGCGCCGCGCCTTCATGGAGAACTGAAAATGCTTGGCTTCGATATTTCGGAGCGAACTGTCCTGCGCTGGATGCGGAAGGCGCCGAGGAGTCCTGAGGCGGCAAAGCGATGGGCGGCTTTTCTGAGTAACCATCGTGAAGCCATCGCAGCAATGGATTTCCTCACCGTGCCGACGCTCACCTTTGGCGTGCTCTACTGCTTCTTCGTCATTGCACATGACCGGCGGCGTATCCTGCACTGCAATGTGACCAAGCATCCTACCAGCGCCTGGGTCATTCAGCAGTTGCGCGAGGCGTTCCCTTACGACTCCGCGCCCGGCTACCTGATCTTTGATCGCGGTTCCAGCTTCAATGCGGAGATGATCGACGCCATAAAAAGCTTCGGCATTAAGCCCAAGCGGACCAGCTTCCGAAGCCCGTGGCAGAACGGTGTTGCCGAGCGTTGGGTTGGCAATTGCCGCCGCGATCTGCTCGACCATGTGATTGTTTTCAATGAGCGGCATCTGAAACGCCTGATGACTGATTACGTCCGTTACTATCACGAAGACCGAACACATCTTGCGTTGGCGAAGGGAACGCCTGCCGGTCGTGAGGCAATGAGCTACTCAAGAACGGGTAGCAGGATCATCTCCATGCCAAGACTCGGCGGCTTGCATCATCGCTACGACCTGGCTGCCTGAGCTGTGGCTACGAACATTTCCCGTCAAAATTGAAGATGAAGCGCGGGAGAGGTGTGCCCGCCGACCATTCGCCGACCACTTGGTGCTGTCGTTGTGACGATTCGTGGTCACCGAACAACCCCACTTCCAGTAGAATACCCCGTCCAGAACGCCCCCCGGGCCAAGATCAAGCCCCATTTTTCGTCCGGATGGGATTTTGGCGAGGCACAACAGTAGCGAACGGTTTCCTTTTCTGGAATCCTGTCCGAAATATCGTGGCCTCCTCCTAACAGTTAAGACAGTTCCCTAAAGTGCACCCCAAGGCTCCGAAACCAAGGTTTCTATGCGAAAGAAAACACGGCATGTTCTGGCCAGATGGAATTTTGGAGAGGGACAGGCCCGGAAATCTCCACCGAAAGTTTGATGTCAGGCGTCTCGCTGAGCGGCTATGCTTCTAGTGCAGACCAGCAGTGAGGTCGATTGGGGGTCTCTGATCTGCGCAGCCACACCAATCTTTTTTGAGTTTGGAATAAGAGTCTATGAGACGATTCCTGATTGCAGGGATTCTTGGCCTTGCAGGGAGCGCACTGTATTTGTTTGCGTTTCCGTCGGCCACAATCTTCTACGAGTGCATTATTCTGCTCCATATCCTCATAGGAGCAATCTTCCTTGTCATCGGCGCGCCATGGATAGCCCGGCTGATGCGCGGCCGCAGCCTTTGGGAGAAGATCGGTTGGGTAGTGCTGCTGCTCGGCGGAGCAGCCGGCGCTGCCATCCTGTTTACAGGCGCGCGCCGCAACATGTGGCCCGTGCTATACACCCACGAGTTTGTTTCCATTGCCGGCTGCGCGGTGCTGCTGTTTGTGTGGAGTGGGCGCCAGGGATGGTTCCGGCGCTTCAGCGGCGGCAACCTGCGCGAAGCGGTCCGGCTGGCTTGCTGCCTCGCCATCTCGGCAGGCATAGCGGCAGGAGCCTGGTTGGTGCGAACCGTGCCGTGGCAGCGCGCGTACAGAATTCAAAATCCCTCCATTGCGCCAGCCTCCATGGATAGCGAAGGCGCGGGGCCGAAGAGCCAGTTCTTCCCCAGCTCGGCAGAGACCTACTCGGGGAAGACGGTTCCCGAGGATTACTTCGTCGACTCAGCGGCCTGCAAACAATGCCACGCCGACATCTACAACGAGTGGGAAAGCTCTGCCCACCACTTCTCGTCTTTCGATAACCAGTGGTATCGCCAGGCCATCGTCTACATGCAAGACGTCGACAGCGTTCAGTCATCCAAATGGTGTGCGGGTTGCCACGATGCGGCGCTTTTCTTTCCCGGCAACTTCAATACGCCCATCAAGGACCGCATCAACACGCGTGCCGCGCAGGCGGGCATCGGCTGCATGGTTTGCCACTCCATCCGCAACGTGCACAGCACCATGGGCAACGGCAGCTACACCATCGAGTACCCGGCCCTCTTCAAGCTGGTCGACACCAAGAATCCCGTTCTCCGCAAGGTCATCGACTTTCTCATCGAGGAAGATCCGGAGCCGCACCGTCGAACCTTCCTAAAGCCGTTCATGAAGAACAATCCGGCGGATTTTTGCTCCGCATGCCACAAGGTTCACCTCGACGTGCCCGTGAATCACTACCGTTGGGTGCGCGGCTTCAACGACTACGACAACTGGCAGGCCAGCGGTGTTTCTGGATTCGGTGCCCGTTCGTTTTACTACCCACCTCATTCGCAAAACTGCGTTGACTGCCACATGGAGCAGGTCCGCTCCAACGATGCGGGCAACATCGGCGGGTTCATTCATTCGCACCGTTTTATTGGCGCAAACACGGCGCTGCCATTTGTGAACGAGGATCAGACCCAGCTCGACGACACGGAGCGCTTCCTCCAAGATCACAAGGTCAGCGTCGATATCTTTGCCCTCTCACCTGAAACCAGCGAGAACCGCATCGTACATGCCTCGGGTGCGTCGCCCATGCAGGCGGAGACAACATTCGCCGTCGGCGAAGAAGCCGAGAACGAGATGGTGGGCATGACCGGCGAGGCGAACGTCACCCCCGTGACTGCACCGCTCAATCGCGTTGAGGGAGCTGTCGTTCCCGGCGAAATCGCGCGGGTGGATGTAGTCGTCCGCACTCTCGGCGTCGGCCATTTCTTCCCGGGCGGCACGGTGGATGCCTTCGACTGCTGGCTGGAGTTGAAGGCCACCGACGACAGCGGCAAGGTCCTCTTTTGGAGCGGCATGGGGCAGGATCATGGGAAAGGCCCCGTCGATCCAGGCGCTGAGTTCTACCGCTCGCTCTCCATCGACGAGCACGGCAATGCCATTGACAAGCGCAACGCGTGGGCGGCGCGCGCCACGGTCTATGCGCACCTTATTCCGCCCGGCGCAGCGGACACGGTCCACTTCCGCCTGCGCATCCCCAAAGATGGTTACGGCCGCATCCATCTGCTGGCTCGGCTCGACTATCGCAAGTTCGCCTGGGTGAACACCCAGTTCGCGTTTGCCGGCGCGTTTGTAAGTACCGGCCAGAACGACAAGACACCGGCCTACGACGATCGCCGCATGGTATTCACCGCCAGCACCAGCGACGTCTCAGGCAAGATCAAGGCCGTACCCAACTTGCCAATTGTGGTCATGGCTCAGTCCACCGCGGATCTCACCGTGCTGCGGCCAGGCTCGAAGCTGCCCGCCCCCAAAGCCGTTACCGAGAAGGCCGACTGGCACCGCTGGAACGACTACGGCATAGGCTTTCTACTTCAGGGAGATCTCAAGGCGGCAGAGGTGGTTTTCGTCCATGCGACCGACGCCGATGCCAACAATCCCGACGGTTGGGTGAACATCGGCCGCGTTCGCGTTCAGGAGGGTAACCTTGCCGGCGCCACACAGGTGCTGGACAAGGCCCTCCAGCTCTCGCCCCAGCTGGCCCGCGCCCACTACTTCTACTCTCGCGTGCTGCGAGAGGAGGGCAAGTACCCCGAAGCAATCGCCCAGTTGCAGCTTGTCACCGCGCAATATCCCTATGACCGCGTGGTTCGCAACGATCTCGGCCGCGTGCTCTTTCTGGAACGCCAGTATGCGCAAGCGCGCGACGAATTCCTGAAAGTGATGGCCATCGATCCTGAGGACCTTGAGGCGAATTACAACCTGATGCTGTGCTACACCGGCCTGGGCGACGACAAGCAAGCCGCGGCGTACCAGAAGAGATACATGCGTTTTAAAGCGGATGAGGCGTCGCAGACCCTGACTGGTCCGTACCGCGCCAAACATCCCTTCGACAATCTGCAACGGCAGCCGATCCACGAGCACGACTCGGTTCCACTGGCTGAAGCCAACGCCAACAATGGCGCGGAAAGTGACGTTGTGGGGTTGCCGCCGGCCAAGGGAACGGTTGCAAATCAAACCCCGGCGCCACCGTCAACCCAGGTGGCTCGGCGGGGAGGTGCGCGTTGAGGGCTTCTCGCGCTTTGTCGGTTATTGCCGCTGTTCTCGCCGCCTCGGGGTTCATTTTGCTGGCCGCAGTATTTGCCGCCTCGGCTCCGCCTGCCGATCCGCCAGAGCATATCCGCTTTGTCGACATCACCCGTGCCGCGGGCATCCACTTCGTCCACAACAGCGGCACATTCGGCAAGAAATACCTGCCTGAAACGCTCGGCCCCGGCGTCGCCTTTATCGACTACAACAACGACGGCTGGCAGGACCTCTTTTTCGTCAACGGCACGGGCTGGCCGGGCGAACCCGGCCGCGTGACCACGCCCGCCCTCTACCGCAACAACCACGACGGCACGTTTACCGACGTAACCAAGCAGACAGGACTCGATATACCCATGTACGGGCTCGGCGTTGCCGTGGGCGACTACGACAATGACGGCTACGACGACCTCTTTGTGACCGCCTACGGCCAGAGCCATCTGTTCCACAACAACGGCAATGGCACGTTTACTGACGTGACGAAGAAAGCCGGGCTTTGGGGGCCGCACGAGCTGAGCACCAGTGCCGCGTGGGTCGATATCGACCGCGACGGCCGCCTCGACCTGCTGGTCGCAAATTACGTCCAGTGGACGCCCCAGACTGACCTGTATTGCACCATGGACGGTGTCCACAAGTCCTTCTGTACGCCGGAATCCTATCCGGGCGCATCGTTGCGTCTGTGGCACAACAACGGCGACGGGACGTTCACTGACGAGACCAAGAAGTCCGGCCTTTCCGATCCAACCTCAAAGAGCCTGGGTATTGCTATCCTCGATGCCAACCAGGATGGCTGGCCCGACATTGCCGTCAGCAACGACACCCAGCCAAACAAGCTCTACATCAACAACCGGAACGGCACGTTTACTGAGAAAGGGATTCCTGAGGGCATCGCCTACAGCGAAGACGGAGTGGCGCGCGCCGGCATGGGGATCGACGCCATCGACTACAACCGCTCCGGCTACCCTAGTCTGCTTGTCACCAACTTCTCAAACCAGATGATCGCGCTCTACCAGAACCAGCAGAACGGCCTCTTTGTCGATGTGGCTCCCACTTCATCGATAGGCCGCACCAGCCTGCTCACGCTCGGCTTCGGCTGCTTCTTCTTCGACTACGACCTCGACGGCTGGCCCGACATCTACGTTGCCGACGGCCATCTCGACCCCGCCATCGAAGCAATCCAGCACCGCGTTCACTACGCCGAACCGCCGCACCTCTATCGCAACATCGATGGCAAGAGCTTTGTGGACGAGGCTGCGGAGGTGGGCTCCGAATTCGATAAGCCTCGCGTCGCCCGCGGTGCCGCTTATGGAGACATCAACAACGACGGCGCGCCGGACATCGTGATCACCACGAACAATGGTCCCGCACAGCTCTTCCTCAATGAAGGCGCTACCAATCATGCCTTGCGCATCAAGCTGGTCGGGACGAGATCGAATCGCGACGGCATCGGCTCGGTGGTATGGGTTCAGTCCAATACAACCTCGCAGAAACAGGTGTTGCGCAGTGGATCGAGCTACCTGTCGTCGAGCGAGCTGGTTCTGACGTTCGGCCTCGGCACCTCAACAAAGGCAACCGTGATTGAGATCCACTGGCCCAGCGGCGCGGTTACGAAGTTGAACGACGTGAATTCCGACCAGATCCTGACGGTTCGCGAAGGATCTGGCATCATCCACGGCGAGCCGTTCCGCAAGCGCGCTTGAACAGCACCACCGGCCGCCGCAAAAAGATGTCAAGCCCCTCAGCTCAATTAAGGCTGTAACCTGTGGCTCGGCAAAATTGCCTCCCGACGCAGATTCCCCTTGCGCTTACGCTTTGGATACAACAGCATTCACCAAAGATCAACACCTCTGCTCCCAAAACAGATCACGCCGGTTGTTGAATTCCACTGAAATTTATTGAAAATAAGTGCTTTTGATTGAACGTCTTACCTGGCATCTCCCGGTCCTTGTTGATTCCTGTGGCTCTGGAGTGCTTTGACCGTTACAATTTCGACTACACTGGTATTCAGCCACGGTAAAATTCCGTGAGGTTCAAATATGGCTCTTGCATCCACAGCTACGAAGCAGCAAGCATACGAACTGATCGACCGCATGGCTCCCAGCCAAGTGTTTGCCGTCGTCGACCTGCTGAAAACCATGCTCGATCCGGTGGCCAACAGTCTCGCCAATGCACCCCTCGAAGACGAACCGATCAGCGAAGAAGAAACCCGTGCCGTCGCCGCATCCAAGGCGTGGCTGGAGAACAACGAACCTATCTCAAATGAGGAAGTGCTCGCCGAGTTTGGCCTCACCGCCGAGGACTTCGAGCGCATGGGCCGTACCCCGCTCGAACCTCTCGCGCCGGAACGGTAGCTATGCCCAAGAGTATCAGATGGACTGACCAAGCTAAAGCTGACCTTCGTGCAATCAACCAAGACACCGCACTTCGCATCTTGCATATCGTGGCGCGCTATCTTGCCACCGGCAATGGCGATGTCAAACACCTTCAGGATGTGGAACCTCCAGAGTTGCGCCTTCGCGCAGGCGACTACCGCGTTCGCTTTCACGATCTCGGAGACTCCATTCTGGTTCTCGCTGTGAAACATCGCCGTGAAGCCTACCGCTGAAGCGCCTCGCAGACGGCACTTTCTGCTACAACAAGTTCATGCTCCGTTCGTTGAAGCTCTTGTTCGTCCTGCTCGTTCGATCTGTCCGTTCTCGCTGCGACCTGCTCTTGGAAAATCTGGCTCTTCGCCAACAACTTGCCGTTTTGAAACAACGGCATCCTCAGCCTCGATTCGCCGCACCGGACAAAATCTTTTGGGTGATCTTGCAGCGGCTTTGGCCGGGATGGAAGCGGGCATTGATCCTTGTTCAGCCGGAGACCGTCGTTCGCTGGCATCGGGCAGGGTTCAAGTTGTATTGGACGTGGCTCTCGCGCCATCGCAACCGCGCTGGAAGAAGATGCGTCAGCAAGGAATTGCGCGACCTCATCTTCCGAATGGTCGCCGAAAACCCAACCTGGGGCGCGCCACGCATCCACGGAGAATTGAAGATGCTCGGCTTCGATATTTCGGAGCGAACTGTGTTGCGCTGGATGCGAAAGGCTCCTCGGAATCCCGAGCCAGCAAAACGATGGGCGGCGTTTCTGAGCAATCATCGCGAAGCCATCGCCGCGATGGACTTCTTCACCGTGCCAACGCTCATCTTCGGCGTTCTCTACTGCTTCTTCGTCATCGCGCACGACCGGCGGCGCATCCTTCAGTGTAATGTGACCAAACAACCGTGCAGCGCCTGGGTCGTTCAGCAAGTTGCGCGAGGCGTTTCCCTACGACTCCGCGCCCGGCTATCTGATCTTTGATCGTGGCGCACAGTTCAATGAAGAAGTAATCGACACGGTGAAGAGCTTCAGCATCCAGCCGAAGCGGACCAGCTTCCGAAGTCCATGGCAGAACGATGTCGCCGAGCGCTGGGTCGGCAACTGCCGCCGCGATCTGCTCGACCACGTGATCGTTCTTAATGAACGCCACCTGAAACGCCTGATGAAAGAGTACGTCCGCTACTACCACGACGACCGGACGCATCTCGCGCTGGCGAAGGAAACGCCTGCCAGTCGTGAAGCAGTGAGCAACTCCGGCGTGGGTAGCAAGATCAGAGCGATGCCAAAGCTAGGCGGCTTGTATCATCGCTACGACCTGGCCGCCTGAGCAACTGCTACGAAGACCTTGCCTCCGAGTCGGAGAAAAACTACGGGAGAGTTGCGTCCGTCGGTCTTTCGTGACCCACTTGGGACTGCCTTCGTGACGATCCGTGGCCACCGAACGCCCTGCATCTCAGCCAAAAGCCGTTTTCAAACTGTCACCGAGTACAACTCCTGTTCTCAACACGTCCAGATGGAATTTTGGCGGGGGATAGCAACCGATAAACTCATGGAATCAATAGCTTAACGTCCATCAGAAAATCATTGGAATTTATCGGAGCCACCTCTTGACACCTGTGCTTTCCATGGCCTAGCATCACCGAAGTGTTTTAATTCGCACAGCTTCCCCGCTCGCGAAAACAAAAAGGAGCACCAAAATGAGAAAGACGATAGCCGTCTGCGCCGTCGGATTGTGCCTCGCGTTTTTTGTCGGTTCCGCGCATGCGCAAGCAAGTTACACCACGCAGCACAACGACAACATGCGTACCGGTGACAACCTGAGTGAGACCATCCTCAACCAGTCCAACGTGAAGGTGAGCACTTTTGGGATGCTCTTCAAGGAGACGGTGGACGATCAGGTTTACGCAACACCGCTGTACGTGCCCAACCTGACGATCAACGGGGCGGGGCATAACGCCGTGTTTGTGGCCACGGTGAATAACACCGTTTACGCCTTCGACGCGGATAAGGGCGGAGCAGCGCTCTGGTCGCGCAACTTCGGCACGCCACCGAACCACACGCAGGTGGGACAAGGGGGATCTTGCGGCCCCGGAAACTATAACGATTTCGTGGGGAACATCGGAATTGTGGGCACACCGGTGATTGACGCGTCGTCGGACACAATGTACTTCGTCGCCAGAACCGTCAGCGGGACCACCTTTACCCAGACGCTCCACGCCATTAGTATCCTGACGGGCGCGGATCGCGCGTCGAACCCCTCGGTGGTCATCTCCGGCGGCGCGTTCAACGCTAAGGATAACAACCAGCGGCCTGCGCTGACGTTTGCCAATAGCAAGGTTTATATCGCCTGGTCTTCTCATTGCGACGTGACTCCGTATAACGGCTTCGTGATGGCCTACACTGCCTCGACACTGGCGCAGGCCGCAGTCTTCAACGACACCAGCACCGGCGGCGCCAACGGCCAGGCCGGCATTTGGCAGTCTGGGCAAGGCTTGAACGTCGATTCCAGTGGCAATATCTACGTGATGACGGGAAACGGGACTTGGGACGGGTCGTCGAATTTCGGAGAGAGCTTCGTGAAGCTCAACCCTACGAACCTGACCGTCGAGGATTACTTCACGCCCTCCGACTACGCCTCTCTGAACAGTGGCGATGTAGATTTGGGTTCCGCGGGCGGGCTTCTGATTCCGGGCACGAGCTTAATCGTCGGCGGAGGCAAGGCCGCGATCTTTTACCTTCTGAACACCGGCAACATGGGGCATGAGACCGGCAGCGACACTGGAGCCGTGCAGGAATTCAAGATTGGAAACGCGTCTTGCGGGTCCGGCGAAATTCACGGCAGCCCGGTTTATTATGACAGCTCATCCCTGGGCCCGCTCATCTATGTGTGGAGCGACAACGACTATATGCACGAGTTCAAGTTCAATGGCTCCACATTCCCGAGCACGACGCCGTATGCCAGTAGTTCAATGACGGATGCGGAGTGCGGCGACCCGGGCGTGATGTTGTCGGTTTCCGCGGATGGGAACAACGATAGTACGGCCATCGTTTGGGGCAATGGCGTACTAAGCGGCGACGCGGGCCACGGGACCGTGCCGGGGATCCTTCGGGCCTTCAATGCAACGAACGTGAACCAGGAACTATGGGATTCGCAGCAGAACGCCTCACGCGATAGCTGCGGAAATTTCGCGAAGTACGCCTACCCGGCGGTTGTGAACGGCAAAGTGTACCTCGGGAGCTTTGGGACAGCGAATGCAGGGAGCGGGCAATTGTGCGTCTATGGCCTGATAACCCCGGTGACCGAAGGTCCATACGGCGGCACTCCTGCTGCGATTCCCGGCACGGTGCAGGCGGAAAATTACGACACCGGCGGCCAGGGGGTTGGCTACAGCGTGACCTCGACCAATGGGACGGCGAACAGTTACCGCTCCGATGGCGTCGACTTGGAAGTGACCACCGACACGGGCGGGGGCTACAACCTTGGATGGACGGCTGCCGGACAGTGGTTCCGCTATACGGTCAACGTGGCCACGGCCGGAGCCTACACGGTCACCTTCCGCGTAGCCGCTACAGCTGCGGTCACCGATGCGTTCCATCTATCGAACTCAGCGGGAACCAATCTGAGCGGCAACATCAATGTGCCTGCGACCGGCGGCTGGCAAACATGGGAGAACGTAACGGCCACGGTCACACTCCCGGCAGGGACCCAGACGTTGACCATTAACCAGGATGCAGCCGGCTGGAACATCAACTGGTTCGCATTTGCGTCGGGTGGCGGCAGTTGCTCCGCGGTTCCCTCGGCGCCAACCGGTCTGACGGCGACGGCGACGTCCTCCAGCGCCATCGGCCTGAACTGGTCGGCGGTGACTCCACCGACTAACTGCACCATCAGCGGCTACAACGTCTACAGCAGCACCACCAGCGGCTTCACGCCGGGATCAGGCAACCTGATCGCCAGCGGCGTGACCAGCACCAGCTACACCAACAGCGGCCTCGCGGCTTCGACGACCTACTACTACAAGGTAGAGGCGCTTGACTCGTTCGGCTCATCGCCGGCCTCGGCGCAGGCCCAAGCCACCACGCAATCCGGCTCCGGCGGGGACTTCATAGCCATCAACTTTGAAGGTCCGGCGGTCAACAACTCGGGCGGCGGCGACGCTTCCTTTGCCGCGGACGAGGACTTCACCGGCGGCGGAGCTTCAACCCCGACCACGCACTCCATCAGCACCACCGCGGCCGGCGCCAATGCGGCGCCCATGGCGGTGTATCAGACCCAGCGTGACGGAACCTTCACCTACACGATTCCGGGCATGGTGGCCAACAGCCAGCACACCGTTCTGCTGCACTTCGCCGAGATCTACTTCACCGCGGCGGGGGACCGTGAGTTCAATGTGGCCATCAACGGCACAAATGTGCTCACCAACTTTGACCAATTTGCCGCAGCCGGAGGAGAATACATCGCTGTGGTCAAGTCGTTCGCGGCCACCGCCAACAGCAGCGGCCAAATCGTGATCGCCTACACCAGCGGCGCTGTAAATCAACCTTCAGCCGCGGGTCTTGAAATCCGCTAAGACGAACCCAACCCATTCTGGCCGAGGACGCCTTGCGTCCTCGGCCAGAATGGCGGAATAGATCCATTTCCCAGGAAAATTCCGCACAACCTTCCATCAACAATCGACAACAATCCACAAGGAGCTTACCGTGAATAGGACTCCATCTACTCGAATGAAGAGTCTCTGCATAATCTTCGCTGCGCTTTGTTTCCTGTGCGCCTCTGGCACCTCATGGGCCCAATCGGATGCGGTCACCGTCACTCTCAGTCCGAGCAACCCAGGAGCCACCATATCGTCGGACTTTTCCGGCCTCAGCTATGAGGAGCAGGATCTGGTGCCCATCAGCGGCGTGTATTACTTTGTTAAAACGAACCAGCCGCTCATCACCCTGTTCAACACGCTGGGCATAAAGAGCCTGCGCATCGGCGGCAACACCGCGGATAGCGGGACTCTGCCCGCGAATGCGGATATTGACGCCTTCTTTGGATTCGTGGAAGCCGCGAATGTAAAGGTCCTCTATACCCTTCGCCTGAAGACATTCGATGCGGCTGCGGCCAACACCACGGCCACCTACATCATGGACCACTACAGTGCGAATATGACCTGCTTCGAGATTGGCAACGAGCCGAATTTCTATACCAGTTATGCGACGTATCAATCGGAGGCGCAAACTTATATCGACACGATTTCCGCATCGAACCCCACGGCGAAGTTCTGCGGTGCTAATGATGGCGGAGGATCGGGATCGTGGGAAGTCAGCTTCGCGCAGTATTTCGCGAGCACGGGGAAGATCGCGCACATAGGGCATCACCTTTACCCCGGCGGAGCCGGTAGTTCCACAACCGGTGCGGCGGCGCGCAATTTGCTGCTTTCGGCTACCATGCTGAGTAACTATGCCTCGAACGCCAACGTATTTGTCCCCAGCGTGCTGAGCACGGGGCTCAGCTACCGCATTTCGGAAACCAACAGTTTCTATAACGGCGGATCCTCGGGCTGCAGCAACACGTTCGCGGAGGCGCTCTGGGACCTGGATTATATGTACTGGTGGGCGAATGAGAAGGCCGAAGGCATCAACTTTCACACGGGAGACACCGTGTCGGGGGGCACCGCCTATTATTCGTTCTTCATCACAACCACGGGCGGCTACAATGTTCATCCAGGGGCGTATGGCCCGCTGGCATTCAAACTGGGCGGGATTGGGCGCATCGTGCCTGTGACCCTGTCGAATCCCTCCGGTATGGACCTCACGGCTTACGGGGTTCTCGCATCCGACAACAGCCTGTGGGTGACAATCATCAATAAGACGCACGAAACCGGCTCAATCACTGCGGACCTGACCATC
>PMYL01000029.1 GCA_003170825.1 Acidobacteriaceae bacterium | reverse complement strand
GAATCCGCCGTGCCCCATCCTTTGCGTTCTTTGCGAAGGGTGGGAAGCCATGAACCTGTCCTCTGTCTGTGCTCGCCACGAGCAGGCGGGTCGTCGAGCACGAGCGACTTGAATCAATCCGCGCGATCCGCATCCTGCTGATCGCCCGCACACGAAAGAACGGAGGAACACGAATGCAAGCCACACCCCGACCATTGCGCCCCGCGCAGGCCGAGGTCCACCGCACCCCCCACGACCAGGAATCTGATCGAAGTTTCCAGGCGAGCCAGACTTGACCGCGAAGCCGAGGCAAAAAAGGGCCAGCAGCCGCCTCCAGCGGGCACCATCGAATAGATGTGTCTCTGAGCAGAGCCGGACGCACCATCCTTGCCGCGTCTTTATCCTTGCGGCAGGGACGGAGAACCACACGAACAAAGGATTGCTCACCCTACCTGAAACAGCCCCAGCAGCACCTCGCCAGCCTTCCCCTCCACCACATGCGTAAACGCCGCGGCGTTCAGCGGCGCCTCCGGTCCCACGTAGACGGTCCGCGCCCCGCCCAGCCGCGCCCAATGAACGAAGTTCGCCGCCGGATACACCGACCCCGAAGTGCCCACCACCACCATCAGCGTCGCCTTGCCGATCTCTTCCTGAATCCGATCCATCTCCAGCGGAATCTCGCCAAAGAACACGATGTGCGGCCGCAGCAGTCCGCCGCACGCACAGCGCCCCACCTCGTCCAGGCTCGTATAAATCGTCCGATCCTCCACCGGCGCCCGTCCGCACTCATTCTCGCAGCGCGACTTGGCCAGCTCCCCGTGCATGTGTACCAGCCGCACTGAGCCTGCCCGCTCATGCAGATCGTCCACATTCTGTGTGCACAGAAAAAACCGCTCGCCCAGCTTTGCCTCCAGCTCCGCCAGCGCAAAGTGCGCCGGATTCGGCTCAGCCTTCGCGCCGTCCGCCCGCCGCCCCGAATAAAACTCCCACACCCGCCAGGGATTGCGCTGCCAGGCCTCGGGCGTGCAAACATCCTCGATCCGGTGCCCCGCCCACAACCCGTCCGATGCGCGAAAGGTAGGCAGTCCGCTCTCCGCGCTGATCCCCGCACCGGTCAGCACAAACACCCGGTCTTTGCCGGAAACTGAAATAGCCGCCACAGCCTTACTCCCACACACCCGAGCGGTCACCGGGAAGCCAAAACGCCCACCCAGCCACCACCCGGCTAACTTGCTGCCTTACTGATCCCTGACCCCTGATCCCTGATCTCTGTCTTTACGGCTCCAGCAGAATCTTCCCCGTCGTCTTGCGGGCTTCCAGGTCCGTCTGCGCCTGCGCCGCCTCAGTCAGCGGATACACGTGTTCGGTCCTCAGCTTGAGTTCGCCCTTGGCAGCCCAACCCAGCACGTCACCGGCGCGACCTTCCAGTTCCTCCCGCGTAGCCACGTAGTGCCACAGCGTAGGCCGTGTGATGAACAGCGATCCCTTCCCGCTCAGTTGGATCAGGTCGAACGGCGGCACAGGCCCGCTGGAAGCGCCAAACAGCGCCAGCATCCCGCGCGGCCTCAGGCAGTTCAGGCTCTGGTCGAAGGTCGTCTTGCCTACCGAGTCGTAGACCACGTCCACGCCCTTGCCGTCCGTGAGCCGCTTGACCTCCGCCTCGAAGTCCTGCTTGGTGTAAAGAATCACATCGGAGGCGCCCGCCTCGCGCGATAATTCCGCCTTGGCAGCCGTTGAGACCGTCGTAATCACCCGCGCCCCCAGCCGCACCGCCATCTGCGTCAGCAAGAGGCCCACTCCGCCGGCCCCGGCATGAACCAGAGCCGTGTCCCCTGCCTTAAGCGGGAAGGTGGAGTGCGCCAGGTAGTGCGCCGTCATCCCCTGCAACATGGCGGCGGCAGCCTTTTCCATGCTCAGCCCCGCCGGCGTTTTCATCAGTTGCGCCGCCGGAACCAGCGCATACTCGGCATAGCTGCCCAGCACGCTCACTGAGGCTACCGCATCCCCGGCGGCAAATCCCGTCACCCCCGGACCCAGCTCCTCCACCGTGCCCGCGGCCTCGCTGCCCGGCGTCAGCGGCAGCGCCGCCTTATACACGCCCTTGCGAAAGTAGATTTCGATGAAGTTGACCCCGATGGCTTCCACGCGGATCAACACCTGCCCCTGTCCCGGCTGAGGAATGGGCAACTCGGCCAGCTTTAGAACCTCCGGCCCGCCTGTCTCGTGAATCTGGATGGCTTTCATCACAATTCAGGATGCACCATTGAACGCCCTGGCTGCAATCGGCAAAAAATGCGGGAGAGGCCGCACTTCCTGAATTCCTATAGTGATGATGAGGGTTGAAACTGCGCGAGCCACAGCTTCCGAAAGACGTCGTCTTCCTGAATGCTCCTGGCATCGGCCCTATGCATGGCGGCTCGCAAAGCCGCGCGCTTTGCCTCATGAGTCCGTTCCTCACGATCCAACGCGCGCAAGGCGGCTTGCACTAGTTCGCTGGCATTTGAATAGCGTCCGCCCTCGACCCTGGTCAAGAGGAACTCGTCCAGTTCGGGGGGAAGGTGGACATTGCGGCTAATCATACAACTCTCCTTGGAAAAATCCTGCGGTATTTCCTGGAATACCGTGGGGCGTTTTGGGTGTAGGATGTGAATCCCTCTGGCGGGAGATTCAGTTTCCTTCTGTGCCTTCGGTCTTGCTTCAATTGGGGAAATGCGGCGAAGATATCCGCCGGAAAAATACAGCGCATTTCAATTGCTGTACACCAGATTTATCGTAGAAGAGTGGATTTTTCCTTTTTCGGATTCCGCGGTGACAGGTCGTCATAGCTGGAGTGAATGCAAAACCACGGTGTGCGCGGCCAGAAAGGCCGCATTAAATTGGAAAACCGCTCTGGCCAACTCTATAGCAAAAGCAATCCCCGCCCAGGCACTACCCAGGCGGGGCTTTTTGTTCCCTGTTCCCTAATCCCTATCCGACAGCAGGCTCTGTTCTTCCGGCGAAGCCAGACGAACCAGGCGGTCGATGGCGTACGGCGCGCGGCTCTCGATGGTGTGAAAATGGCGCACCTGCAGTTCGCCCAGCAGACCGATGGCCATCATCTGGATGCCGGCTACGATCAGCACCGCGCCAATCACGAACATCGGCCCATGCTGGTCCATCACGTTCCGGTGAGGATTGAGGATCTTCAGACCCAGCAGAATTGCCGAGATGATGCTGCCCACCACCATGCCAAGCGCTCCAAGGCCCCCGAAAAAGTGCAGCGGGCGGCTCATGTACTTGAGCAGGAAGCGGATGGTTAGCAGATCGAAGAAGACACTGAAGGTGCGTCCGATGCCGTAGTGGCTCTTGCCCCGCTCGCGGTTCACGTTACGAATGGGAATCTCGCAGATCGAGGCGCCGTACCAGGCGGCCAGCGCGGGGATGAAGCGGTGCATCTCGCCGTAAAGCGGAATGTTCTGGATGACCTCCCGGCGATAGGCCTTGAAGGTGGTGCCGAAGTCGTGTATGTCCACCCCGGACAGCCTGGCCATCAGCCAGTTGGCGCAGCGCGAGGGAATGCGTCTCATGATCAAGCTGTCGACCCGCTCCTTGCGCCAGCCCGAGACCACGTCGTATCCCTCCTCCAGCTTTTCCAGAAAGTTGGGAATATCGTTCGGGTCGTGTTGCAGGTCCCCGTCCATGGCCAGGATGAACTCGCCCGAGGCGTGGTCGAAGCCGGCCGCCAGCGCCGAGGTCTGGCCGAAGTTCCGGCGCAGCTTTACCACCAGAACCCGGCTGTCCACCGCGGCTATCTCTTCCAGCAGCTTATAGGTGCGGTCGCTGGAGCCATCGTCCACCAGCACCAGCTCGAAGCTGTCGCCCACCTGTTCCATCACTTGCTTCAGGCGAGCATATAGAACCGTCACGTTCTCCTCTTCGTTGTGAAAAGGAACGACAATGGAATACTTCGCCATAGTGTGAGTATAGATGTCTTTTCGGTAAAAAGGGCTTCCATCGCGCGTCGAAACGCGTCATGCCATGCGGAAAGGCAGCCAGCGGCAGCCGCGGCCGGCGAAAACGGGTTACCGGTCCAGCTCGTCGAGCATGGACTGCATCTCGCTCAGAGCGTGGCTGTTCCCGCTTCGCGCCGCGCAGCCGATCCCGGCCTTCAGCCGTTCGATCGCCTCCGCCGTTCGGCCCGCCGTGGCCAGCGTCTGCGCGGCCATGAAATAGCCGGCCGTATAGTCCGGATCGTTGGCCAGCAGCGTGTCGAACTCCGCCAGCGCCGCGGCCGTCTCGCCGCTTTTGGCCAACTCCATGGCAATCCCATAACGGGCAAAGCTGTTCTTCGGGTCCAGCGCCAGAATCTCTTTTAGTCCTGCTATCTTATCCATCCTGGTCGGTTCCGATCCCATTTTCTTCCTGGCCGGCCGTTTGAGGATTTGCACATTTGGCTGCGATTGCCGAAACTGGAACAAGATGACTCGCCCAATCGGCCTGTCCGGCCTCGCTGCCGCCAGCTCCATTGTAGCTGTCCGGCGGTCGCAATCGGCCGGCTGAGCCAGGTAACAGGAAACGGAGGTTTCCCAGAATGAGTCCCGCGGAAACAAACCCCGCTGCGCGCACCGTGGCCAGCACGCAGTCGGAGATGACAGAGATCATCCTCCCCAACGACACCAACACCCTGGGCAACCTCCTCGGCGGACGCCTGATGCACTTCATCGATCTCACCGGCGCCATGGCCGCCTACCGGCACTCGCGCACCTATATCGTCACCGCCGCCATGGACCATATCGACTTCATCCGGCCAGTGCGCCTGGGCGACCTGCTCACCCTCAAGTCCAGCGTCAACCGGGCCTTTACCACCTCCATGGAGGTGGGCGTGAAGGTGTGGTCGGAAAATACCCAGACCGGCAAGCTGCTGCACGTGGCCAGCGCCTACCTGGTCTTTGTGGCCATCGACAAGGAGGGATGCCGGCAGAAGGTTCCTCAACTGATCCCGGAGACACCCAACGAGATCCGCCGCCATGCGGATGCGCTGCTCCGCCGCGAGCACCGCGAGGCCGAGCAAGCCCGCCGCAAAGAGGCCAGGCTGGCCACCGCCACCCAGGAAGACGCAGCGCCGATCAATCCTTAATCGAAAAACAACAGAATTCTTGTGAAACAGGTTTCTAAAAGGAGCAAACAATCCCTATGGCCCATTCACCCGCCATGCCTTCCCCCGTGGCCTTGCCCGGCGTCTCTAAAATCGTCGCCATCGGTTCCGGCAAGGGCGGCGTCGGCAAGACCACCGTCGCCGTCAACCTGGCCGTTGCGCTCTCCCGCCTCGGTCAGCGCGTCGGCCTCATCGACGCCGACATCTACGGCCCCAACGTCCCGCTCATGATGGGATCGACCCAGCAACCGCGCGTCGGCGAGGACAATCGCATCATCCCCAACGAAACTCACGGCATCAAGACCATCTCCATCGGCTACATCTCGCCCGGCGACAAGCCCCTGGTCATGCGCGGACCCATGCTCCACCAGATCATCCGCCAGTTCCTCCAGCAGGTGGAATGGGGCGAGTTGGACTACCTGATCGTTGATCTGCCGCCAGGCACCGGCGACGTGGTCATCTCGCTGGTGCAGACCGTGCCCCTCACCGGCGCCGTGGTCGTCTCCACGCCCAGCGACGTCAGCCTCCTGGACGCGCGCAAGGCCCTCCAGATGTTTGCCCAGGTCAATGTCGAGGTGCTGGGCATCGTCGAAAACATGAGCCACTTCACCTGCCCCCACTGCCACAAGGAGATCGACATCTTTTCCAGAGGCGGCGCCGAGCGCACCGCGCAGCAGTTCAACATTCCCTTCCTCGGATCCATCGAACTGGTGCCAGCCATCCGCGAAGGCGGCGACCGTGGTCTGCCCGTTACCCTGGCAGGCCCCAAAAGCCCACAGGCAGCGGAGTTCTACGCCATCGCCGAAAAGCTGATGGTCCGCGCCGAAGCCGCGGCGGCTGCTGCCACCGACGTCATCGAAATCAGCTGAGCGGAGTGTGCAGGCGCAGAAAAAGCGGGACGTATGCCCCGCTTTTCTGTTGGTTGATACAGCAATCTACCGCCAGTGCCCTTCCTGCATCTCATAATGGTCGCCACGGTGGACCCACCTGTGAGCAACCCAACGCTGATGCTCTTGGGGAGGACGATCCCAGCGGCCGGGGGTCCAGACGTAGTGGTCGCCTTCGTAGCGGTGGTAGCCATTGATCCATACATAGCCCCGATCCGGTGGCCGACCGCGCTCTTCGTGCATGGGCGGCGGGGGACCAATGCGAACCACGACCTGCGCAAACGATGCCGCAGGGGACAGCACAAGTGCAAGCAACAGTGCCAATGCAATCTTCTTCATCATCGACCGATTCCTCCAGGGGTTTGAGCGTTTCCGGAATACTTGGTCCATTCCGGCTTGTTGAAGGGTTCAACGTGTTGCGCGGCGAATAGTTGCGCGTCCTTCTGGAGCCGCACCCATACCCCTTGTACTACCTCTGGTCTTATGAACGATGTCCCGGATTGCTCAGGCCACCTTCACAGTCCGAATCAAGCTCGCCCAATCTCATCCGCCAGCGCCTCCGCAGCCGTCACGCAAGCCGCGCGGTCCACGTCAAGGTGCGTCACCAGGCGGATCGCATCCGGTCCCACGGTGCTGGCCAGAATCCCGCGCTTCTTCAGCCGCGCCACCAGTTCCGCCGCGCTCAACCCTCCCGTCAGCCGGAAGATCACGATGTTGGTCTCGACCGCATCCAGGTCGATCGCCACGCCTTCCATGTTTGCCAGCGCCTCGGCCAGCAGCCGCGCGTTGGCGTGGTCTTCGTGCAGCCGCGCCGGTCCCTGCTCCAGCGCAATCAGCCCCGCCGCGGCCAGCACGCCCGCCTGCCTCATTCCGCCGCCCAGCGCTTTCCTGTAAATCCGCGCCCGCTCCATCATCTCCGCTGATCCCGTCAGCATCGACCCCACCGGCGCGCCCAGCCCCTTCGACAGGCAAAACATCACCGTATCGAACCCGCGCGTCAGCTCCCGCACATCGACGCCCAGCGCCGTGGCCGCATTGAAGATCCGCGCTCCATCCAGATGCGACGGCAGCTTGCGCTCCTTCGCCCCAGCCCAAATCCCCTCCAAAACCGGCAGCGGCGTAACAACCCCGCCGGCCATGTTGTGGGTGTTCTCGATCTCGATGAGGCCGGTGGCGGCGCGAAGCGCCCCACGCTCGTGAATCGCCGGCTCAATGTGCTTCCAGGTCAGGATTCCACGCTCTGCGGGCACGGCCCGCACCAGGCAGCCGGAGAAGACCGCCGTGGTCGCCATCTCCCAGTCCAGAATGTGCGCCCGCGACTCCGCGATCACCTCCTGCCCCGGCTGGGTGTGCAGCCGGATCGCAATCTGGTTGCCCATGGTGCCCGTGGGCACAAACAGCGCCGCCTCGCGCCCAAAAGTCTCCGCCGCGCGCCGCTCCAGCAGATTCACCGTGGGGTCCTCGCCGTAAACGTCGTCCCCCACCTCGGCCGCCGCCATCGCCGCCCGCATCTGGGCCGTGGGCCGCGTAACTGTATCCGAACGCAAGTCGATCATCCCCGCCAATGCCTTCTTCCTTCCCGATCTCCGGTTTACCCACGAATCGAACTGCATATAAATAACTGCATCTGGCCCCAAAAACAAACCCAGGCCAGCGCACTCACCCGCTAACTTGCTAACGCCGCGAAGCGGCAGCTAACTCCCTGACCCCTGATCTCTGTTCACTGCCTCTACGGTATCTGCGCCATGGGCAGCTCGATGACCGGCGTCCGCTTGCCATCCTTTACGGCATAAGCCCACAGCCCGTGAAAACTCTCCCTGAGCCCCGGTTGCGCCTTCACGAGCGCGCTCAGCACGGCAACCGCCTCCGTGCGCGCCGCGGCCGGATCGGTCACTCCCGTCGATTCGTAGGTCACGCCCAAATCCGCCTGGCGCAGCGTCGCGTCCAGCCGCACCGCGTCGATCTTCCAGGTGCGCGGGCCGTCCGGAAGCGTGTAGGGAAACGCGTCTTGCGGAGAATTCTTAATCTGCGCCTGTTCCTGCCCCAGCTTTTCCAAATTCGGCGAGGAGAGATAATCCACCGGCACCAGCAGCGATCGCGCGGCCTCATAGCTGTACCAGGCGCTCCACGGCTGATCCGCCTTCGCCAGCTCGCGGGCGCGCGCCCAGTACCAAACGCCGTCATGCCCATCAAAGATGCCCTGCCGCACAGACAGGCCGCCCAATCTCCAGCCTGAACCGGCTCCAGCGCCATCCCAGGCCAGAATCAATCCCAACTGCCCGCCCAGCGGCGCCCCCGCCGCATCGACCAGCACCACCGCGTACCGCCCCGGCGGCAGAGCCCGTATGGTAATCGTCACCGTCAGCAACCCAGTTGAATTGGAGCAGAAGAACTGCGTATCGGCCGGCGCCGCCAGGCTGGTCGCGTCCAGCAGATACAAATTCCGCAGTTGGATCTGCCCGCCCTTCACCAGCGGCGCGGCCTGCTCCACGGCGCCGCGAATCCCGTTCCACTCTGCCGCCTCGGCCGGCAGCAAAGCGGCCTGCAGCGCCGCATAGTCCTGCCGCAACACGGCCTCGGACAGCCGTCCCCCGGCCGCCGTCAGCGCATAGCGATCCGCTGCCGGCAGTTCCGCCTGCGTCGTGCAACTCGCCGCATAGCTCGCCCGCGGCAAAACCAGCAAAGCCGCAATGGCCCAAAACTTCACGCAGAGGCGCATCTCTTCGGATTTCCTCTCCGCCCCGGAAGCCCTTTGTGAGCGCCCGCGGGCCACTGTTAGTCTAGTACAGTGGAGCGGCAACGGATTGCTGGGTGCTTGTTGAGCGCCCGGCCGCCGCCGCCGGGCCGCCACCATCGGAATTAGGAACCGATCCCCATGCGCACCATCATCCCGCTCAACTCGCTGGCTTCGCTCGGGACCGTTCGAGCACATGCGCTTGTCCGGCTGGCGGTTCTCGCAGCAACTCTGTGCGGGACGCAGATGTTGGCCGCGCAGGTCCCGGCAAACGCTGCCCCATCCGCCACAGCGCACAAGCCAGCCCATCCACACAAGCGTCCTGCCGCGGCCCCGAAGCAGCCCCCGGCTCTTCCGGCAACGCCTCCCGCGCTCATGCCGCGAGCGCCGCAGACGATCGCCATCAAGGACGCGGTAGAGCTTCACGCCTATCAAACCGCCTCCGCGCAACGCAATCCGAAGGCCAAGGTCGAGGCTTTGGAGAGTTTTTTGCGGACTTATCCGCAGAGCGTCGCCAAGAGCGTGGTACTCGATCAGTTGCTCGACACCTACGCGGAACCCGACGCCTACGCGGAGCAGCAGAACCGCGACAGGATGCTCAGCGCAGCCAACCGCCTGCTTCGGGCGGACCCCAGCAATCTGAAGGCTATCTTCTCCTCGGTCTTCATCGAAAGGGGTCAGTGCAGCAAGATGCACAATGCGCAGACTTGCGACAATGCAGCGGCACTTGCCCAGAGGGGCCTCTCGGCTGCCAAGACTGCCGACTATTCCGACGACGACTGGAAGAAGCTGACCGGTGCAATCTATCCGGTCTTTCACTCGGCCATCGCCTTGGACGACATCCTCTATAAAAAGGACGTAAATGCCGGAATCTCCGAATATCGCACCGAACTGATGCTCTATACCAACGACCAGTCCAAAACCGCCGGTTTGAATGACACGCTCCAACTCGCGGAATTGTATAGCAAGCCCGACTCTAGGGATCTGCCGCAGGCGGTCTGGCTTTACGCGCGCGCATGGGACTATGCTCCCCCGGCATACAAGACCAGGATCGAGACCAATCTTGAGTACTACTACAAGGAGTCCCACGGCGGTCTGGATGGACTGGACGCCTTCAAGACTCAGGCTGCGGCCACAACGTTTCCTCCGGGAACCCTGGGGAGCACACTTCCCGTCACCCCTCCCGCGCCCGAACTCCCCCACTGGCCCGTCAACGAGAAGCCGGACCAAGCCTCCGTCACCTGGGACAGCCAGGGCCTGCGCATCGACGCCGCCAACTCCAGCCTGCAGCAGATTTTGAAGGATGTTTCCACGGCCACCGGCGTAAAGGTCGAGGGCATGGGCTCCGACGAGCGGATCTTTGGCGCCTACGGCCCCGGCCAGGCGCGCGATGTGCTCTCCCAACTCCTCCAGGGCTCCGGCTATAACGTGCTCATGATCGGGGATCAAGGCCAGGGAACGCCAAGACAGATCGTACTCACTGCCCGCAAAACCGGCGGCCTGGAGCCAGCCAAAGCCGGCCAGGCCACCACCCCCGAAGAAGATGCCGAGGCCGAAGATCAGCCGCAGCAAGGGGAGCCGAAACCGGCGAACCCGCCCTACCGGCCCAACTTCGGTCCCGGTGGCCCTCACCGCAATCAACCGCAGGACAATCCGCAGACGCAGCGCCCGCCGCAGTAGCAGCCGCAGCAGCCCAACAATCCGCAGAACTAGGACAGCTCAGTTTTCAGGAATCGGTAGTTGGTATGCAGTACTCAGCAACCCACATAAAAAGCCTGATATAACCATCTGCAAACGCTCCCAGCCCGCCGCCAGTCGATTCCATCCGCCCCTGGACAAGGACGAGAGCAAAAACTGGCTACTGACAACTAGGGCCTGTTAACACTACCTGGACGGTGGCGACGGGAGCCAATTTTTCTCAGTTCGAGGAGTGAGGAGCGACGCATACCGGGTGTCTGCTAGCGACGATTGACGAAGAAGTGGGGAAAATTGGTCCCTTTCCGAAGGGTTGCGGCGAAAATCCGGCCATACTTCATTCTCGCCCTCGACTGTGGACCCGCCACAGCCTTCGGGCTCGGCTTCGTCTGGCCGAATTTTCTCACGCAACGCCATCCGCCCAGGTAGTGTTAACAGGCCCTAGCCTTTTCACGACACCCGCGCCACTTCCGGCCGCGTCTTCACCGCCGCCGGCCTCGGCTGCCGGCGCATCAGCGCAAACCCCGCGCGAAGGATTCCATAAGCCGCCAGTATGCCAAATGCCATCGAGCCCACCGACGCCGAAATCAACATCGCCAAATTCAACAAATCCGCCATTACTCTCGCCTTCGCTCGCTGTCCTGGAGCCTGCAACATCCACGTTTCGCCGGCCTGGCCGTCCGAAATCCTCGCCGGCCCGGCGCAAAAAAACGCCTCTGCGATTCTCGCAGAAGAACCCGCGCGTTGACCCTTGTTTCTGTTGACCAATAGAATACCCCCAGGAGTATTGCAATCCGGTAATATTGCAATCCGGAACAGCCCGCCGCTCCCACATTGCCTCATCATGCCCATCACTCACATCTCGGTGCGCGGGGCGCGCCAGCACAACTTGCGCGACATCAGCGTGCGCATCCCCCGCAATACGCTCACGGTGGTCACCGGCCTCTCCGGCTCGGGCAAGAGCTCGCTGGCCTTCGACACCATCTATGCCGAAGGCCAGCGCCGCTACGTCGAAACCCTCTCCGCCTACGCCCGCCAGTTCCTCGACCAGATCGAGCGCCCCGATGTGGACTCCATTGAGGGCCTTAGCCCGGCCATCTCCATCGAGCAGAAGACCACCAGCCGCAGCCCACGCTCCACCGTCGGCACCATCACCGAGATCTACGACTACCTGCGCCTGCTCTACGCCTCGGTCGGCACACCCCATTGCCCCAACTGCGGCCGGCCCATCGCCCGCCAGACCGCCGAACAAATCGCTCAGCGCATTCTCGATCTCGGCCGGGGCGAGCGCGTCACTGTCATGGCGCCCATCGTCCGCGGCCGCAAGGGCGAGTTCAAGGACCTCCTCGACCAGCTTGACCGGCAGGGCTTCCGCGCCCGCGTCGACGGCGAACTCCGCGACCTCTCCGAGCCGCTCCTCCTCGACCGGCGCAAGAACCACACCATCGAAGCCGTCATCGACCGCATCCTGCTCAAGCCGCCTGCACCCGATGCTCCACCCCTCCCCGCCGGTAAGCCCTCGGTCGAAAAACGCCTCGACCTGGCCATAGCCAAGGCGCTGCAACTGGCCAACGGCCTCGCCCTGGTCGCCGTTACCGGTCACGAAGAGCAATTGTTCTCCTCCTCCATGGCCTGCCCCGACTGCGGCCTCGACGTACCCAAGCTGGAGCCGCGCAGCTTCAGCTTCAACTCCACCTTCGGCGCATGTCCCGAGTGCCACGGCCTCGGCTCGCTCTACGACCTCGACCCCGCCAAAGTCATCACCGACTGGTCCAAGCCCCTGCTTGACGGCGGCCTCGGCCCCGGCTCCTCTTCGCAATACCTCCTCAAACTCATCCACCTGGCTGCCGACCGCTACGGCATCGACCTCAAACTCCCCTTTGAAGACCTGCCCCCGCGCCAGCAGCACACCCTCGTCTACGGCCCACCCAAAATCGAGGCCCCCCGCACCGGCTTCCACGGCATTCTCACCTTCCTCCGCGACTCCATAGAGGAAGCCCGCAGCGACACCTATCGCGAGTTCATGATGAACTTCATGTCCGCCACGCCCTGCCCCGTCTGCCGCGGCAAGCGCCTGCGCCCGGAGTCGCTGGCGGTCAAGATCGGCGGCCTCTCCATCGCCGACTTCACCGCCCTGCCCCTCAACCGCGCCCTTTCCGCTGCCATCAACCTCAGCTTCACCGCGCGCGAGGCGCTGGTGGCCGACCGCATCCGCCGCGAAATCGTCGAGCGCCTTGAATTCCTCTGCGCCGTCGGCCTCAACTACCTCGCCCTCGACCGCAACGCCGCCACGCTCTCCGGCGGCGAAGGCCAGCGCATCCGCCTCGCCACCCAGATCGGCTCCCGCCTCCGCGGCGTCCTCTACGTCCTCGACGAGCCCTCCATCGGCCTCCACCAGCGCGACAACAACCGCCTTATTCAGGCCCTCATAAAGCTCCGCGACCTGGGCAACACCGTCCTCGTCGTCGAGCACGACGAAGACACCATCCGCCACGCCGACTACGTGCTCGACCTCGGCCCCGGCGCGGGCCGCCTCGGCGGCCAGGTCGTCGCCCAGGGCACGCCGGCTCAGATCATGGCCTGCCCCGAATCGCTCACCGGCCGTTATCTCTCCGGCGCCGCCTCCATGCTCCAGCGCGCCCGCCCGCGCCCCCTCACCGGCAAATGGCTCACCGTCACCGGCGCCCGCGAGCACAACCTGCAGGACGTCACCATCCGCATCCCCCTCGGCGTCATGACCGTCGTCACCGGCGTCAGCGGCAGCGGCAAGAGCACGCTCATCAACGACATCCTCTACCGCTCTCTCGCCCAAACCATCTACGGCTCGCGCGAGGAACCCGGCGCGCACGAATCCCTCACCGGCGCAGAGCAGATCGACAAGGTCGTCCGCATCGACCAGTCGCCCATCGGCCGCACCCCGCGCTCCAACCCCGCAACCTACACCCAGGTCTTCTCGCCCATCCGCGACCTCTTCGCCATGCTCCCCGAGTCCCGCGAGCGCGGCTATAAGCCTGGCCGCTTCAGCTTCAACGTCTCCGGCGGCCGCTGCGAGGCCTGTCAGGGCGATGGCCAGCGCCGCATCGAAATGAACTTCATGCCCGACGTCTACGTGCAGTGCGAAGTCTGCAACGGGCGCCGCTACAACCAGGAAACCCTCGCCGTAAAGTTCCACTCGCACTCCATCGCCGACATCCTCGACCTGACCATCGAAGACGCGCTCCCCGTGCTCGCCGACGTGCCGCAAGTCCGCCAGAAACTCCAAACCCTGGTCGATGTCGGCCTCGGCTACGTCCACCTCGGCCAAAGCGCCACCACCCTCTCCGGCGGCGAAGCCCAGCGCATGAAACTGGCCCGCGAACTCAGCAAGCGCCAGACAGGCCGCACGCTCTACCTGCTCGACGAGCCCACCACCGGCCTCCACTTCGACGACGTGCGCAAGCTGCTTGAAGTGCTCCATCGCCTGGTCGACCTGGGCAACTCGGTCATCATCATCGAGCACAACCTCGACGTCATCCGCAACGCCGACTGGATCCTCGACCTCGGCCCCGAAGGCGGCGAAGATGGAGGCCGCCTCGTGGGCGAAGGCCGCCCCGCAAAGATTGCCGCCACTCCCGGCTCCTACACCGGCCAGTTCCTCACCCGCTACTACACCTCCACCAACGGCCGCCTCGCTCCGCTTGACGCCGACGAAGACTCCGCCAGCGCCGATCCTGAATCGGGTACAAAACTGGGTGCCCCAGATCTCGCTTCTGAGACCTGGACTGCGACTCCACTGCTTCACACCTTAGAGCCAAAGCGCGCCAGGCGAAACACCCCCGCCGAAGACGACCTTGCCTCCACGCGCGCAAAAGCCAAGCGCACTGTTCAAGACAAGAACGCTCCCAAAAACTCCGGTCCCCGCAAGAAGAAAACGGGCCTCGCATGAGCGAGGCGCCCGAGCACGACCCCCTCAACCCGGAAGACTCCGGGCCACACGCAGATGTACATTCGTCCGGCCATGAGCCAATGGAGGCATGGCAACCGGAGACATGGCCGCTGCTGTCGCCGCTCGCGGTCCTTGAGAATACATTTCCCGCGGCGGAGAATGAGGAGACGCTGAGCGAGCCGCCCAGCACAGAACCCCTGCTCTTCCAGTCCTGGTATCAGCCCGAGATTCACCCTCCCACGCGCATCCCTCATCTCGGCCATATCTTGATTCTGGCCCTGCTCATTCTCTTCGGCGCGGCGGGCTCCATGTCCCTCACCTGGTCCGCCCTTCACTTCCACCTCTTCGGCGTCTCCACCATCAAGCAAGCCGAAACCGACATTCATTACACCCTGGGCAGCCAGGCCCTCCTTTATCTGCTCGCCTTCGCTCCCTGCCTGCTCATCTTTCCCCTTTTCTGGCGCAAAGGCTTCTTTGCCGGCTTGCAATGGAACGCCGCAACCGCCTTCCGCCTGCGTGGGCGCCTCATAGGCGCCGCCTGCGTCTGCATTTTGCTCTCCATAGTTGCCGAGGCGCTGCTCCCGGGCCCGTCTGACACGCCCATCGACAAGCTCTTCCGGACCCCTCTGTCGGCGTGGCTCCTCTTCGCCTTCGGCGTCACCTTCGCGCCCTTCTTTGAGGAGATCGTTTTCAGAGGCTTTCTGCTGCCCACCCTCTGCACGGCCTGGGACTGGCTAACCGAACGAGCCACCGGTGAGCCCATCCGCCCGCTCGACGCAAACGGCCATCCCCACTGGTCCATTTTTGCCATGGCCATCGCCTCCCTCTTCACCAGCATTCCCTTCGCCCTGATTCACGCCGAACAGACTGGCTGGTCCCTGGGCCCATTCCTCCTGCTCGTCTGCGTCAGTCTGGTCCTCTGCTGGGCGCGCCTCAGCACCCGCTCCCTCGCTGCCAGCGTACTGGTCCACGCCTGCTACAACTTCATGCTCTTCTTCATGATGCTGGTGGTCACAGGAGGATTTCGGCACCTGGACAAAATGTGAAAGGCAGCGAGCCGCTCCCTTTACAATCAAGACTAATGACCACCCCGACCTACGCCCAGCAACTGCTCTCGCTTCTGGCCAGCAAGAGCTTCCGCCTCGGCCAGTTCAAGCTCTCCTCCGGCGGCACGAGCGACTACTACATCGACTGCCGCACCACCACCCTCCACGCCGAAGGCGGACGCCTCACCGGTCACGCCATCCTTGAACTGCTTGAAGAAAACGGCATCCAGGCCGAAGCCGTCGGCGGACTCACTCTGGGCGCAGACCCCATCGTCTCCAACGTGGCCACCGCCAGCGCCTGGCGCGCCCTATCCCACCCCGGCGCTCCTTTGCTGCATGGCTTCCTGGTCCGCAAGGCCGAGAAGGCCCACGGCGCCGGCCGCCGCATCGAAGGTTTCAGCCGGCCTGCCGCCCGCGTGGTCATCGTGGACGACGTCTGCACCACCGGCGCCTCCACCATCAACGCCATCGAGGCCGCCCGCGAAGCCGGCATGACCGTCGCAGCCGTCGTCTGCATCGTCGAGCGCGAAGAAGCCAACGGCCGCCCCGCTGTCGAAGCCGCTGCTAAAGCCGGGGCCCCCGGCGCGCCCTTCCTCCGCCTCTTCACCGCAGCGCAAGTCCGCGCCGAACACCTCCGTCAGCAGAAGGGAGAATAAAAATTCGTCTCCAGCATTACTGCTGATTTGCTAACCCGCTGACTTGCCAACTCGCTAACTTGCCGTTCCCTATTCCCTATTCCCTGTTCCCTGCTTTATGGACCTCTACGAGAAAATCCGCACGCTCCCCACCCAGCCCGGCGTCTACCTCTACAAAAACGCCGAGGGCGAGGTCATCTATGTCGGCAAGGCCAACAACCTCCGCGCGCGCGTCCGGTCTTATCTTCTTGAAGCCGCGCAGGCCAACGCCAAAACCGGCTCCCTCATGCGCGAGGCCGTCGATCTCGACTACATCCTCGTCGCCAACGAGTCCGAGGCCCTGGCGCTTGAGACTAACTTCATCAAGGAGCGCAAGCCGCGCTTCAATATCCTGCTCAAGGACGACAAAAGCTACCCCTACGTCAAGCTCACCCTCGCCGACCGCTTCCCCAAGGTCTTCGTCACCCGCCGCCTCCGCAAGGACGGCGCCGCCTACTACGGCCCTTACTTTCCCGGCAACCTCGCCTATCGCATCGTCGAACTCATCCATCGCAGCTTTCTCATCCCCAGTTGCAAGGTCGATCTCTCCCGCTACCACCCCCGCGCCTGCCTCCAGTACTACATTCATCGCTGCCTGGGCCCCTGCGTCGAGGGCCTCACCACCCCCGAGCTCTACTCGAACGCCGTCCGCGACGCCCAGCTCTTCCTTGAAGGCCGCCACGCCGAGCTCGAGCGCGCGCTCACCGCCCGCATGATCGCCGCCGCCCAAGCCGAGCAATTCGAAGCCGCAGCCCGCCTCCGCGACCAGCTCTCCACCGTCCACCAACTCCAGGAAAAGCAGCGCATCGCCACCGCCGAGCTGGACGACGACGCCGACGTCTTCGGCTATCACTTTGAAGCCGGCTCGCTCGCCGTCAACCTCTTCCACGTCCGCGCCGGCAAAATCGTCGACCGCCGCGAGTTCTTCTGGGAAGACCTTCCCGAGCTTCTCGAAGCCTATGCAATCGACGATGCCGCTGAGAAACTCGATCCGGTGGAAGGCGGGGGTTTAAACCCCCGCATAACGCCAACAGAATCAAAGCGGGCTTTAGCTCCGGAGGGAAATGACGCCGCAGTTCCCTTCCACGCCGGCCAGGTCTTCTCGGCGTTGCTCAAGCAGCTCTACATCGACCAGCACTACGTCCCGCGCAGCATCCTCGTCCCCGTCGACTTCCCCGACCGTGAAACCCTGGCCAACCTCCTTACGGCCCGCACCGGCCATCGCATCGACATCGCCGTCCCCCAGCGCGGCGAAAAACGCTCGCTTGTTGACCTCGCCAGCCAGAACGCCAAGCAGTCCTACACCCAGCGCTTCCGCGTCCTTGAGCCCTCGCGCAAAGCCATTCAGGAGGCCCTCGCCGACGCCCTCATGCTCCCCGAGCTGCCTCGCCGCATCGAGTGCTTCGACATCTCCCACATCCAGGGCGCTGAAACCGTAGCCTCTCTGGTCGTCTGGGAAGACGGCAAGATGAACAAGCAGGCCTATCGCAAATTCAAAGTCATGACCGTCCTGGGAGTAGACGACTTCGCCTCCATGCGCGAGGTAGTCCACCGCCGCTACCGCCGCCTGCTGAACGAGAAGCAGCCCCTCCCCTCGCTCATCCTCATCGACGGCGGCCTCGGCCAGCTCCACTCCGCCGCCGAAGCCCTCGAATCCCTGGACTTCGCCGCCGCCGGCCTCACCCAGCCGCCGCTAGCCTCCATCGCCAAGCGAGAAGAGGTCATCTACCTCTACGGCAACGAGGAGGAGCCCATCGTCCTCGACCGCCGCTCCCCCGTCCTCCATCTCGTCCAGCTCATCCGCGACGAGAGCCACCGCTTCGCCGTCGGTTACCATCGCCAACGCCGCGCCATGCGCGACCGCGACTCCGAACTGCTCGCCATCCCCGGCGTAGGCCCCCAAACCCGCCAGCGTCTGCTCACCCACTTCGGCAGCCTGCGCGACGTCCAGCAAGCCACCGCCGAATCCCTCGCCGCCGTCGTCCCCCGCAAAACGGCCGAAACCATCTGGCGGCATTTTCACCAAGCCCAGCCGTCAACCTGATCTTCCTCAATCCGCAAGCAACAATTGCTGGAACCCTCCCCACCACTCCTGCATACAATCGGCTAGACCGCCGCCGAGGAGCCAAACCGTTGCCGCAAACCCCTTCGCCCATCCCCGCACGAACGCCCATGGACAAAGGGCTGCGCCGCCGGAGTCGCCCTGCTGCTTCTCGCCGCCCTGCCCAACCTCCTCTGGCAGTGGGTCCATCGCTTCGCCGCCACAGCGCAAGCCCGCCCCCCGCCCGTTACACTCTCCCCATGGCCCTCCGCCTCTACGCCGCCACCTCCAGCCAGGGCAAGCTCCGCGACTTCCGCACCGCCGCCCAGGCCCATTCCCTGGCCATCGATCCCCTGCCCGTCCTCGCCATCATCCCCGCCCCTGAAGAGAACGGCGCCACCTTCACCGCCAACGCCACCCTCAAAGCCGTCTACTACTCCCGCTTCGCCCCCGGCATCCTGGTCCTGGCCGACGACTCCGGCCTCGAGGTGGACGCCCTCAACGGCGCTCCCGGCGTCCGCTCCGCCCGCTTTGCCGCCGACTCCAGCCTGATCGACTCGCCCGACGCCAACGACAACACCGACGTCTGGAACAACATGATCCTCTTGCAGCGCCTCGCCGGGGTCCCGCCAGCCCAACGCACGGCCCGCTACCGCTGCGTGCTGGTCGCAGCCCGCGACGGAGTGGCCCTCCATACCGCCGAGGGCGCGGTCGAGGGCCTCATCCTCGATGCTCCCCGCGGCAACGGCGGCTTCGGCTACGACCCGCTCTTCTATCTCCCAGCCCTAGACCGCACCATGGCCGAACTCGACCTCGAAACCAAGCTCTCCCTCAGCCATCGCGGCCGCGCCATCGCCACCCTGCTGCCCATGCTCCACGCCTGACGTTCCACAGCTCTCCTCCAAAGGATCAAGAGCGCGGAGCCGCCTTGACGAAGGTGATATAGAACACTAATAATGAATCAAAATCAACGATGCTTTTCTGTCCCTCAAACCGAAACAGCCGCATCCCGGAACTTGCCCCCGGAGCCTTTAGGAGCTGACACCGTCATGGCAACTGCTCAACCTTCAGCCGTGTACACACTTCGCCCCGGCGTCCCTCCGCTGCGCGCCGGCCAGGGAACCACCTTCCTCTTTCGCAAACTCCACTCGCTCCTCGGCGTCATCCCCATCGGCGCCTTCCTCATCGAGCACCTGCTCTCCAACTTCGAGGCCCTCAAAGGCCCCGCCGCCTACGGAGCCCAGGTCAGGTTCCTCAACAGCCTGCCGCTGGTCCGCATCCTCGAATGGACCTTCATCTTTCTGCCCCTCCTTTATCACGGCATTTATGGCGTCTATATCTGGCTGCGCGGCAAGTCCAATCTGGTCTACTACCCCTGGTCCGGCAACTGGATGTACACCGCCCAGCGCTACACCGGCCTTATCGCCATCCTCTACATCGGCCAGCACGTCCTCCGCCAGCGCTTCTTGGGCGTGCAGCTTCCTGAGCACCCGTATGCGGCCTTCGCCAAGGTGCAGCACGAGCTGGCCAACCCCTGGATGCTCGCCGTCTACATCATTGCCATGATCGCCATCTGCTGGCACTTCTCCTATGGCATCTGGCTCTTCGCCGCCAAGTGGGGCATCACTCCCGGCGTCACCGCCCGCAAGCGCTTCGGCCTGGCCTGCGCCGCGTTGGGACTGGTGCTGCTGGTCATGGGCCTGGCCAGCATCTGGGCCTTCGTTGGCCCCAACTACAAGAACGCTCCCGAGGACGCGACTCCGGCCGTTTCGCTATTCATCTCGCCAGCCGATGTCCGCGGCGTCTCGACCGGAATGGCTCCCAGCTCTCAGCTAGCGGCTAGAAGCTAGCAGCTAGAAGCTATTCCCTGCTTTCTTCGGAAAGGAAGTCTGTTCATGGCAGCACCCAGAATCATCGTGGTTGGCGGAGGATTGGCCGGGCTCGCCGCGGTCATCAAGATCGCTGAAGCCGGCGGCACCGTCGATCTCTTCTCCATCGTTCCCGTCAAGCGCTCTCACTCGGTCTGCGCCCAGGGCGGCATCAACGCCGCAAAAAATCTGAAAGGCGAGGGCGACACCACCGCCCAGCACTTCGACGACACCATCTACGGCGGCGACTTCCTCGCCAACCAGACCCCTGTCAAGGCCATGTGCGAGGCCGCGCCCGCCATCATCGACCTCCTCGACCGCATGGGCGTGCCCTTCAACCGCACTCCCGAGGGCCTGCTCGACTTCCGCCGCTTCGGCGGCACGCTCTACAACCGCACCGCCTTCGCCGGCGCCACCACCGGACAGCAACTGCTCTACGCGCTTGATGAGCAGGTCCGCCGCCACGAGTCCGACGGCAAGGTCAAGAAGTACGAAGGCTGGGAGTTTCTCTCCGCCGTCCTCGACTCCAACGGCGTAGCTCGCGGCATCACCGCCCTCGACCTCCGCTCCATGGAACTCCGTTCCTTCCCCGCCGGCGCCGTCATCCTCGCCACTGGCGGCAACGGCGCACTCTTCGGCAAAAGCACCAACTCCGTCGTCTGCACCGGCTCCGCCCAGTCCGCCATCTTCCAGCAGGGCGCTTTCTACGCCAACGGCGAGTTCATCCAGGTCCACCCCACCTGCATTCCCGGCGAGGACAAGCTGCGCCTCATGTCAGAGTCGGCCCGCGGCGAGGGCGGCCGCGTCTGGGTTCCCCGCACCGTCGGCGACCAGCGCCCCATCAAGCAAATCCCCGAGGCTGAGCGCTTCTACTTCCTCGAGGAGTGGTTTCCCAAATACGGCAACCTCGTTCCCCGCGACGTGGCCACCCGCGCCATTCACAAGGTGGTCTACGAACTGGGCTTGGGCCTCGACGGCCAGCCCATGGTCTACCTTGACCTCACCCACATCGATCGCGCCACCCTCAACCGCAAGCTCGAAGGCATTCTCGAAATCTACGAAAAGTTCGTCGGCGACGACCCTCGCGACGTGCCCATGAAGATCTTCCCCGGAGTGCACTACACCATGGGCGGCCTGTGGGTGGACTTCAACCAGATGACCAACATTCCCGGCATCTTTGCCGCCGGCGAGTGCGAGTACCAGTACCACGGCGCCAACCGCCTGGGCGCCAACTCGCTGGTCAGTTGCATCTTCGGCGGCTTCAAATCCGGGCCCAATGCCCTCAATTACGCCAGTAACCTGCCCGCCGCGCAAGGCGATGGCGGCCACGCCGCCGAGCTTGCCCGTCAGGCCGAAATCAACTCGAAGCTGCTCAAAAACGAAGGCACGGAAAACCCCTTCAAGCTGTGGCGTGAGTTGGGCGAAACCATGACCAAGCACGCCACCGTCATCCGCTACAACAAGGGCCTCCAACAGGCCGACGAAAAGATCGTCGAACTGCTCGGCCGCTACAGGAATGTGAACCTCGCGGATCGCAGCCAGTGGGCCAACACCAGCTTCGCCTTTGCCCGCCAGTTGAAAAATATGTTGGAACTCTCCCGCACCGTGGTCCAGGGAGCGATCCTTCGCGACGAGTCCCGCGGCGCGCACTACAAACCCGACTTCCCCGACCGCAACGATGAAAAGTTCCTCAAAACCACCAAGGCCAGCTTTACCGGAGAAGCTTCAGGTCCCCGCTTCGAATACGAAGAAGTGGATACGCAGTACATCAAGCCGCGCCTGCGCAGCTACGACGCAACCAAATAAGCAAAAGGGAGACTCGCCTCATGGCAAACAAGTCCGTAGCATTTGAAATAAAGCGCCAGGCCAACCCCGATGCTCCTGCCGTCTGGGAGAGCTTCGAGCTCGAGTGGCGTCCCAGCATGAACGTCGTCTCCGCCATGATGGAGATCGCCGCCAACCCGGTGACCGCCGACGGCCGCCCCACCACACCCATCACCTACGATTGCAATTGCATGGAGGAAATCTGCGGCTCCTGCGCCATGCGCATCAACGGCAAAGCCCGCATGGCCTGCTCCGCCCTGATCGACAATCTCGAGCAGCCCATCCGCATCGAGCCGCTCTCCAAGTTCCCCCTGGTCCGCGACCTCCAGGTGGACCGCTCGGTGCTCTTCGAAAACCTGATGGCCGTCAAGGCCTGGGTTCCGGTCGACGGCACCTATGACCTCGGCTCCGGCCCCCGCGTCTTTCCCCAGCAGCAGGAAGCCAACTACCCGCTCTCCAACTGCATCTCCTGCTGCTGCTGCATGGATGTTTGCCCGCAGTTCAACGAGGACACCGGCTTTGTGGGCGCGGCCACCATTGCCCAGGTCAAGCTCTTCAACAATCACCCCACCGGCAAAGTCTTCAAGGAAGACCGCCTCCGCGCCCTGGCAGGCGACGGCGGCATCCAGGAGTGCGGCTTCGCCCAGAACTGCGTCGACACCTGCCCCAAGCAGATTCCCCTCACCAACGCTATCTCCGATATCAGCCGCGACGTAATCATCCAGAAAGCCAAAGACTTCCTCCGCGGGTAACGCCAACCGAATTGTCGAAATGGATGTGAACTAACAATCAAGGGGAGCCCCATCCAGCGAGTGTTTTGAAAGGGCGCGGTCGTCCGCCGCGGCGGATTCTGGGTACCGCGCCGCCCGAGATCAATAAAAATGCTGTCATCCTGAGCGAGCGCAGCGAGTCGAAGGACCTGCGGTTGCACTTTTCACCAGCACACAATAGCCCCGTGCCCCAACCATGCGCCTTCTTTCTGGCGCATGGTTGGGAAACCGCAAACCCGAATCAGGGCACCTTATATAACCGGACAGAAGCTCTCAATCCACCCTTGCAGCAGCGCCGGGAAGCACCCCAACACCACCACCGCCGCCGCAATCCCCACCAGCACCGCCAGCGTCACCGGATGCGCCTTGATCCGCGATTCGTCAATGGCGGGCATGACGTAGGCCCGCTTGAGAACCTGTAGGTAGTAGTAGAGCGAGACCGCGCTGAATGCGACCGCCAAAGCCACCAGCGCAAACGGAACCGGCCCAGCCGAAACCCCCAGTACCGCCGCAAACAAATTGAACTTCGCCCAGAACCCCACCAGCGGCGGAATCCCAGCCAGCGACAGGAACAGCACCAGCAGCACCGCCGCCAGCATCGGATTGCGCTTATGCAGTCCCAGAAACGCATCCATCCGGTCGCTCCCCGTAGCCCGCTGAACCACATCTACCACGCCAAACGCCCCAATCGTCGTCAGCCCATAAGTCAGCACGTAATAGAGCACCGCCCCCGCGCTCCGCGGTCCGTATGAGAAGAACGCCAGCCCCAGCAGGATATAGCCCGCATGAGCAATCGCCGAATAAGCCAGCAGTCTGCGCACACTGGTCTGCGCCAGCGCCGCAAGGTTCCCCAGCACCATCGACGCCGCGGAGAGCACCGTCAGGATCAGCGACCACGGACCCCCAAACCCCGCATAAGGCTCAGGGAGGAAGTGGAGCTCCCATTCGGTGGATCCGAACATTACAAAGATAGGACCATCGAGAACGTGCATTGCCGCCGTGGTAATGGCAATCAGCAACGCGAAGCTCGCCACTTTAGAAACGGACGCGATAAACGCAGCAGCCGGGGCCGGCGCACCCTCATAGGTATCCGGTGCCCAAAGATGGAAAGGCACCGCCGCAACCTTGAAACCCAGCCCGGCCGCAATCATGACGATTGCAACATAGAGCAATGGCGCTGCATGGAAGGCGTTCCGTCCATTCAGCGCCAACAGAATCTGGTGCAGGTTCGTTGATCCAGTGATTCCGTAGAGATAACTGAACCCAAACAACAGAAACGCAGCTGACATTCCACCAAACAGGTAGTACTTCATCGCCGCTTCCGCGCTCTTCCCCGAGCTCTTCGCAAACGCGGTCAGAATATAGAGCCCTAGACTCAAAAGCTCCAGCCCCACAAAAATCACCAGCAGATCCTGCGCTCCGGCAATCAACAAACCACCCGCGGCCGCCATCAGCACAACAGCCACAAACTCGCCCACATGCCGCGTAAAATCCTCGTCGATCAGCAGCAACAGCGTCAGCGCCGTCAGCACCAGGATTCCAGCCTGCGCCACAGCCGTAAATCCGCCCGTCGTCAGCAGCAGCTCATGGCTGTCCTGGAAGCTCAGCCCCCCCCGCCCCTGCAGTACGCCCCCTTGCAGCAATACCGCCCACGTCGCCGCGCCACATCCAGCCACGCCCAGCAGCGCCGCCACGGCCACGCGCACCTTCAGCGCCGCCTTGCGCAGGAAGCCCAAATCCACCACCAGCACCAGCAGCACCGCCAATTCCAGCACCGACTCCGGCAACGTCACGCGAAAGAGGTCTGCGTAGTTCATTGTCCCCCTCCCGCAAGCAGCGTCTTCACCGCCGGTTCAATCGCATCCAGCAGAATCCTCGGATACAACCCGACAACCAGGCTCACTCCGGCCAGCAGCGCCACGCCCGTAATCTCCGGCCACGTGATCGCCGCAAAAGCGTACTCGTGCTCATGCTCAAGCACATGCGCGCTCGGCAGCGCATCGCTGAAGAATGCCTTCTGCATTGCGCGCCATGTGTAAGCCACGCTCACCACAATCCCCACGCCCGCCGTGGCCGTCCACCAGGGCTTCGCAATCCACGCGCCCACCAGCACCTGCAACTCGGCCACAAACCCAGAGAACCCCGGCATCCCCATCGACGCCGCTCCCGCAATCGCAAATGCCACCGCCGCAAACGGCAGACGCTTGGAGAGGTGCATGGTTTCGAGTTCCGCCAACTGCCGCGTATGGGTGCGGTCGTACACGATGCGGCCCACAATGGCGAAGAGCAGCCCGGCCAGAATCCCGTGCGAAAACATCTGCATCACCGCGCCCGTCACGCCGATCTGGTTCAGCGTCACCAGGCCGAGCAGCACAAACCCCATGTGGCTCACGCTCGAGTAGCCGATGACAAACTTGAAGTCCGTCTGCGCCAGCGCCACCAGTGCGCCATACACGATGCCCACCACCGCCAGCACCGCAAACACATCCCGCCACGACCCAATCCCGGCGAATGAAAATCCCCACGGGTCCAGCCCGCGCGGAAACAGCGCAATCCCCACCCGCAGGCAGCCGTAAGCGCCCAGCTTCATCACCACTCCGGCCAGCAGCATGGAGGCAGCCGTCGGCGCGGCCACGTGGCCTGTCGGCGCCCAGGTATGGAACGGCCACATGCCCGCCAGAATCGCAAACCCCGTGAACACCAGCGGGAAGCACCACATCTGAAAGCTCACCGGCAGTCCCGCATGTGCCAACTCAACCAGCCCCGTCGAGTGGCTGCCCGCCGTCGCATACGCCGCCAGCAGGCCGATCAGCACCATCGCCGAGCCTGCAAACGAATAGATCGCCAGCTTCATCGCCGCATACTCCCGCCGCGTCGAACCCCAGATCGCGATCAGGAAGTACTTCGGAACGATGGCGACTTCGTAGAAGACAAACAGCAGAAACAAATCGAAGCTGAGAAAAACCCCGTACACCCCGCCGATCAGCACCAGAAAGAATGCGAAAAACTCGTTCGTCCGCAGTTCGATGTTCCAACTGAACAGCACCCCCGCCACCGCGGCCAGCCCCGTCAGCAGCACCAGCACGCGGCTGATCCCATCCGCCGCCAGCAGGAAGTGAATTCCCATCGACGGCACCCAGCGCAGATCGACAATCGTTACGCGCCCAATCTCATTTTGAGGCCATGTAAGATATGGCAGTCCCAACCATGCCGACTGTCTGATGCGGAATCCAAACCCCACAACAGCTACCGCCAGCCCACCCACAGCCACTGCCAGCGCCAGCCAACGCGCTAGCGAGGGCTTGCTCTTGGGCAAGATCGCCAGCACTAACGCCCCGGCAAACGAGAGATAGATCGTCCAGGCCAACATCTAGAATCTCCAGTGCGCCAGCAGGTTTTGAACCGTTGGGTTCACGCTGTCCACAATCAGTTGCGGCAAAAGGCCTACCAGAAACATCAGCCCAATCACCGGAGCCAGCGCCAGCCGCTCGCCGTGATGCAGGTCTGGGAAACCCACGCAATGCTCCGGCACAGGCCCCCAAAAGACCTTCTGAATCACCGTCAGAATCACCGCTGCCGTCACCAGCAGCCCTAGAATCGAAACCGTCGCCGCCACCCACGCCAGCGGAAAGACGCCGCGGAAGATCAAAAACTCGCCGGGAAATCCATTCAACCCCGGTAGCCCCAGCGAGCTGAACAGCGCAATCCCCATCAGTCCCGCCAGCACCGGCGCCGGCTTGCGCAGCCCGCCAAAGTCGTCGATCCCGCGGTGTCCGCCCGTCCGCTGCTGCATCATGGCCACAAACCAGAACAGCGCCGCCGCCGTCACCCCGTGATTGAACATCTGCAAGATCACGCCGTTCAGTGCCGCCGCCTGGCTCGCCAGCGCCCCCGTGTCCCCCACCGCAACCGGAACCGCCAGCGCAAAAATCCCCAGCAAACAGTAGCCTAGGTGATTCACCGACAAGTACGCGAAGACTCTCTTCAAATCCTTTTGCGCCGCCGCCGCCCACGCGCCCATCACCACCGTCGCCACCGCCAGCACCAGCAGCGGCGTCCGAATCTGCGCAATCTGCGCTCCAAACAGCGGAATCGCAATCCGCAGCAATCCATACACGCCCATCTTCGACATCGCGCCCGTCAGCAGCATCGTCACCGGCGAAGGCGCTTCCGCATAAGCCGCCGGCAGCCAGGTGTGGAACGGAATCATCGGCACCTTTACCGCAAATCCAGCCAGCACCCCAATCGCCAGCCACAGCATCACCTGCGGCCCCAGGTGCGCCGTCACCATCTGTTCCAACTCACCCGTCGAAGCCAGCAGCGTCAGGTGCGGGAAATCCATGCTCCCCGTCGAAAGAAACACCGCCAGAAACGCCACCAGCAGCACAGCGGAGCCGGCCATGGTGTAGATGAAGAACTGCGTCGCCGCCGGCCCTCGCCGCGCCCCGCCCCACAACTTGATCAGGAAGAATGCCGGAATCAAACACAGCTCCCAGAACAGAAACCAGTGGAAGAAATTCAGTGCCGTGAACGATCCGAACAGCCCCGCCTCCAGCGCCAGCACCAGTCCAAAGTAGAGCCCCGGCTGGTGATGCACCCGGTGCGCCGCATCCACCGACATCAACGTCACAATAGCTGAGAGCACCAGCATCAGCGCCCCCAGCCCATCCACGCCCAGGTGATACTCGATGCCCAGCGACGGCGCCCACTTGGCCTGCTCCACCAGCCCGATGCTTCCATTCGCCGGCAGTTGCGTCCACACAAAAAGCGCCAGCGCCAGGCTGCTCAGCGTCGTAATCAAGGCCACGCCCCGCGCGTGCTTGCCCGACCACAGCGCAATCGCCGCCCCTGCCAGGGGCAGCACCGTCAACAGCGTCAATACATGAAATCCGCTCATGCCCGGCTACTCCAGATCAGCATCAACGCCAGCGCCAACACGGCCAACGCCAGCAACCGCAGATAGGTCTGCACACGCCCGGTTTGCACCCTCGCCAGCAGCCCTCCGCCGCTCGCCAGTTCGTCACAGCCCTTGTCGAAGCTGCCATCCACAACGTTGTTATCGAGGAACCGGTTCAACTGCGCCCACAGGCCAAAGGCCCACGCAACTCCGCTCACCGCTCCGCCCCAAACCCGGCGGTCCAGCCAGTCCGCAACACGCGCCCACCAACCGTAGAACGCAATCACCGTCACCCCGTACAACTCATCCACATACAGCCGGTCCCGCAGCCAGCCCCACGGCAAGGGCGCAGCCGCTTCCAGCACGTCCGGCTCCTTCGGCTTGGGAGACCGATCGCCGTAGAGCCGCCAGCCCAACCCAAGGCCCAGAAACACCACCACCGTCGAAGTCCCCATCAGCGCCAGCAGCCCCGGCTCGGCAAGTCCATGCCAGTCGAAGCCCGCCGCGCGCCCATCCAGGAACGCTCGGAACCACGGCCATGCCGGCGTCCCAATCAATCCCAGCGCCATGGCGAAGAAAGCCAGAACCACCAGCGGCAGTGTCATCACGGCTGGACTTTCATGCGCATCCTTCGAGCCTCGATTGTGCCCAAAAAACACGTAGCCCACCTGCCGCGTCATGTAAAACGCGGTCAGCAGCGCGCCAAACACCAGCATGTAAAACGGCCCCTTCGCCATGCTCCAGTGTTCGGCCGCCTCCAGAATCCCGTCCTTGCTCCAGAACCCTGAAAACAGCAGCGGAAACCCGCACAGCGCCAGCATTCCTATCGCATACGTGGCAAAGGTCAGCGGCATGTCGGCCCTCAGTCCGCCCATCCGGCGCACATCCTGCTCCTCGTGGCAGCCGTGAATCACCGACCCGGCCCCCAGGAACAGCAGCGCCTTGAAGAACGCGTGCGTAATCAGGTGGAACATCCCCACCGCCACTCCGCCCATCCCCAGCCCCGCCATCATGTAGCCCAGTTGCGAAATCGTCGAGTACGCCAGAATCCGTTTGATGTCGTTCTGCGCCACCGCGATCAGCGCCGCAAACACAGCCGTCGACGCGCCCACCCACGTCACCACCGTCAGCGCCGGCGTGGTCCCGCCGGTCAGCGCGCCAGCGGCCATCAACGGATAAACCCGCGCAATCAGGTAAACGCCCGCCGCCACCATGGTCGCCGCATGAATCAGCGCCGAAACCGGCGTCGGCCCCTCCATCGCGTCCGGCAGCCAGACGTGCAGCGGCAACTGTCCGCTCTTGCCCGCCGCTCCCGCAAAGATCAGCAGCCCGATCGCGCCCGCCGCGGTCAGCCCCAGCGCCGCCGGTTGTGCCAGCAATCCGCCCAGCGCCAGCGGCTCCATCGAGCCACCGCCGTTGTTATAGAACAGCAGCGTCCCCGTCTGCGCGAACAACCAAACAATTCCCAGCAGAAAGAAAATATCGCCCACGCGTGTGGTCAGGAACGCCTTCTTCGCCGCCGCAGCCGCCGCAGGCTTTTGATACCAGAATCCGATCAGCAGATACGAAGTCAGCCCCACCAGCTCCCAGCACATGAACAGCAGCAGCAGACTGTTGGCAATCGCCACCCCCAGCATCGCTCCCGCAAACAGGCTCATGAAGCAGAAGAAGCGCGTGAAGTTCTCGTCGTGCGCCATGTACCCAATGGAGTAGATGAAGATCAGCAGCCCCACCAGCGCGACCATCACCAGCATCACCGCCGACAGCGGGTCGAGTACCCAGCCCAGGTCCACGTGCGCCGTGCCCACCTGAATCCACGTGAAGTTGACGGTCTCGCGCGCGGCAACGCCATGCATCCACGCGCCCACCACATGCGCAAACGCCACCAGCGCCAGAAGGAGCGAAAAACCCAGTGACCCGATGGCCAGCGCAGCCGCCGTACTGCGCTTCGGCTGCTTGAGCAAGACAATCACGCCCGAAGCCACAATCGGCACGGTAGGAATCAGCCACAAAATCCCCGTGATCGGAGAAGCAGCCAACTGCGGAGTGAACGAAATTGTTTCTTGCATCAACCTCTCACCCCTTCATCCTGTTCATGGCGTCCAGGTCCGTCGAATGCGCGTGGCGATGAATCTGGATCACCAGCCCCAGTCCCACCGCCGCCTCCGCCGCCGCCACGGCAATCGAAAAGATCGCAAACATCATCCCCGTCAGCGCCTCCGGATGCGGCCCGTAGCGCCAGAACGCAATCAGATTCAGGTTGGCCGCGTTCAGCATCAGCTCAATGCCTATCAGCACCAGGATCGCGTTGCGCCGCGTCAGCGCCCCGGCCAGCCCAATTGAAAACAACAGCGCGGCCACCAGAAGATAACCCGCAAGCGGCGTCACTTGGCCCCCTCTTTCTCGTGCATGGCCACAATCACCGCGCCAATCAGCGCCGCGGTCAGCAGCAGCGCCACAATCTCCAGCGGCAGCACGTAGCGGCCCATCAGCGCATTGCCAATCTGCAAAACCGTCACCGTAGGCGCCGCCGTCGGGGTGCCCCCTGGGCCCGGCAAAGCCCGCGCGCTCCCCAGCACCGCCCAACCCAGCACCGCAAATACGCCCGCCGCGATCGCCAGCCCCGTCAGCCAGTTCCTGCTGAAAACCCCACCCTTTGGCGTCTCCGAGCCCCGTGTCAGCAGAATCGCAAACACCACCAGGACGGCTACCGCGCCGATATAAACCAGAATCTGCGCAAACCCCGCAAACTGCGCATCCAGTTCAAGAAACAGCAGCGCGATCCCCGCAAAAGCCACGGTCAACGCCAGCGCGCAGTGCACCGTGTTCTTCAACAGCATCGCCGCCAGCCCGCCGGCCACCGTCAGCCCCGCTATCGCATAAAACACCAAGCTCATAGGCAAACCTCACTCCGCATACCGGTATCTCCTCGGCCCAAAGTGCTCTCTGCGCATCCCCTCACGGCCCATCACCGCAAAAGCCAGCACCAGAATCGCCGAACAGACCACCCACCGCTCCCACCCATCGCCCAGGAACCGCCACAGCCCGGCGACCAGCAGATTCAGCATTGTAAGCGGCAGAACAAACTTCCACGCAAAATTCATTAGCTGGTCCTGCCTTAGCCGTGGCAGCGTCCCGCGCATCCAGATGAACACAACAATCGAAAGCATCACCTTCGCAAAGAACCATATCCACGACGGAACCCAGCCCAGAAACGAGAACGGCGCCGACCATCCGCCCAGAAACAGCGTTGTGCCCAGCCCGGAAATCGAAAACATGGCCAGGTACTCGCCCAGAAAAAACAGCGCAAACTTGAATCCGGAATATTCCGTGTGGTAGCCGGCCACCAGCTCCGATTCTCCTTCCGGCAGATCGAATGGAGACCGGTTGGTCTCCGCCGTGGCCGCGATCGCATACATCACAAAGCCCGCGCATCCCCACGGCGTGAAGATGTACCAGTGCGGCAAGCCCCAGGTGTAGTGGTTCTGCGCCTCCACAATCTTCACCAGCGAGAGCGACCCGGTAATCATCACCACCGCCGCGCTCGACAGCAGCAGCACCACTTCGTAGCTGATCATCTGCGCCACCGCGCGCATCGCGCCCAGCAGGGAGTACTTGTTGCGGCTGGACCATCCCGCCATGAACACCGACAACTCCGTGGAAGCCCCCATGGCGAAAAAGAACAGCAGGCCGGCGTCCATGTCCACCAGCTCCATATTGCGTCCCATGGGCAGCACCGCAAATCCCATGAACACGGCCACCACCAGCACCACCGGAGCCAGAAAGTGCACCGCCGCATCGGCGCTCAGCGGAACGATGTCTTCCTTGGTCAGCGACTTGATCCCGTCGGCCACCGGCTGCAAGATCCCCAGCGGTCCCACGCGGTTCGGACCGATCCGATTTTGCATGCGCCCCAGCGCCTTGCGCTCTACCCACACGGCCAGCGCAAACAGCGTTGGGAAAACTGCGATGATCGCCACCACGCTCAGCAGCACGCCGGCCACCGGCTGCAATCCAGCAGGCAACAGGCCCACCACCCATTGTTTGAGCAGAACGAATATCTGGTCCGCTGTCTCGATCATGCTCGGCTCGCCCCTTCAGCCGGCTTGGCAGCAGCATCGCCCACCGCCGCTGTCTTAGCCGGTGCGGCAGCCTTCGCCGCGGCAGCCTCGGCAGCCGCCTTTGCCTTGGCGTCGGCCTTGGCCTTTTCCTCGGCCAGCCGCGCGTCCACCTCGGCCGCCTCGGTGGGATGAATCTTGTGATAATGCTCGTTCGGCTTGGCCAGTTCCTTCCGGTCGAACAACAGTCCGCCGAACCGGTCCTCCGTGCTCAGCTCAAACTCCGTGTCCATCTTGATGGCTTCAAACGGACACACCTCCACGCAAATCTGGCAGCTCATGCATACCGAAATATCGATGTCGAACCGGGCCGGATAAAACTGCGGCTTGCCCACAAAGTCCGGCTTCTTGTCCTTGCTCTTCTCGATATAAATGCACTGCGGCGGGCACTCTTTCTCGCAGATTTGGCAGGCCACGCAGCGCATTCCGGCCTCCCAGTCCGCGCCGTCGTACACCAGGAAGGGAAAATCCCTCGTCGCCTCTATCGGCGCAATCCGCTGCTCCGGATACTGGACCGTCGTCAGCCGCTCCGCGGACACAAAGCTCCCCGCAAAGTTCCTCGCCGTCTCCGCCAGCCCCTTCAGTATCCCCTCGCCCAGCAAATTACCCCTCCTAACAGTTGCCAGTTGTCAGTGTTCAGTGGTCAGTTACTAGCCGCCAACCTTTAGCGGTCAACTGACAGCTGACAACTGACCACTGACCACTACCGATCCACTTCCCCCAAAATAATATCCACGCTGCCAAAGATCAGCACCACGTCGGCCACATTCTGTCCCAGGCACATATCCTCAAGAATCGTCAGATTGATCAAACTCGGCGGCCGCACCCGGTAGCGATAAGGATTCGGTCCCCCGTCGCTGATCAGATAAAAGCCCAGTTCCCCCTTGGGCGACTCGATCCGCCCGTAGGCCTCGCCCGGCTTGGGACGGAAGCCGCGCAGCTTCGCCTTCGCATCCATCACCGGACCGCCCGGAATATCCTTCAGCGCCTGCTCCAGAATTTTGATCGACTCCCGCATCTCCAGCATCCGGATCATATAGCGGTCGTACACGTCCCAATGATCGCCCAGCGGCACGCGAAACTTGAAGCGGTTGTAGACCCCGTACCCGCCCACCTTGCGAATGTCGTAGTTCACGCCCGAGGCCCGCAGCATCGGCCCCGTAACCCCGGCGTTCACCGCCAGCTCCGGCCGCAGAATGCCCACCCCCTGCGTGCGTGCCATCAATATCTCATTGGTCCTCAGCAGCCGCTCGAACTCATCCACAAACCCGGGCAGCCCTGCCACCACCTTGCGCGTCGCATCCAGCCAGGCCGCCGAAGCATCCACGCGGCAGCCCCCGAAGCGCATGTAGTTGCACATCATCCGCGCCCCGGTCAGCTCCTCGAACAGGTCCAGAATCTTCTCCCGCGCCTTGAAGGCGTACATCAGCGGCGTCCCGCTAGCGCCCATCTCCTGAATCAAAAATCCAATGGAAGAAGCGTGGTTCTGCACCCGCGTCAGCTCGCCCAGAATCACCCTGAGGTACTCGGCGCGCTCGGGAACCTCCTGCCCGGTCAGCTTCTCCACCGCCAGCGCATACGCCCAGTTGTTGGTCAGCGGACAGAGGTAGTCCAGCCGGTCCGTGAACGGCATCGACCCCAGGTAGCTCATCCCTTCGGCAATCTTTTCGTGGTTCCTGTGCAGGTAGCCGAAGACCGGCTTCAGCCGGATCACCCGCTCCCCGTCCAGCGCCACATCCATGCGGAAGACCCCGTGCGTCGAAGGATGGTGCGGCCCCATGGCCACTTCCAGCAACTCCCCTTCGCCGTCCGGTTTCATCACCGGCGGACGGTTCCAGCCCTCCCGCATGTCCTTCTCCTGAACGAACCCTGAAGTGCTCATGCGCCGACGCCCGTCCCTTCCGCGCCCGCTCCGGCGTCCGCTGCGCCCGCAACCGTCTCCGCAGCTTTTTGCTTCGCCTGATGCGCCATCGCCCGCTTGAGCACCTCGTCGTGCGCCGTGGGCTCGTATTCAAAGTCGTCCGGCTCCACGTAGTCCCGCCGCATCGGGTGGTCCTTGAACCCCTCCCACATCAGCAGCCGCCGCAGGTCCGGATGCCCGGTAAACACAATCCCGTACAGATCGAAGATCTCCCGCTCCTGGAACTCCGCCGACCGCCAGACCGGAGTCAGCGACGGCAGCTCCACCTGATCCGTCCGGTTCTCCGTCTTTATCCGGAGCACCACCGGCCCGTGTCCCTTGGCCACTGAAAACAGGTGGTACACCGCCTCCAGGCATCCCGGCTCCACGCGCTTCCGCGTCTCCTCCACCGTCTCTTCGACCGCCTGTTCAACGCCCTCCACGGTCTTCGTCACCGTGCGCGTCACCTTCACCTTCTCGGCAATCTCCTTGTCCGGCCAGTCCACCCCGGTCACGTTCGAGAGAAAATCCAGCGCCAGCTCCGGGTCGTCGCGCAAAAATTTCGCCACCGCGACCGCCCCCGATACAGAATCGCCCGGCCTCAGCCGCAGCGAGTGCTGCCCGCTCACGCTGGGGTTCACCACAATCTCCACCCCTGCGCCCGGCACGGCCGCCTCGATCGCCGCCTTGATCTCCTCCACCGTCTTCAATTCCTAATCCCTCAAAGCCATCGGCTGATCCCTGATCCCTGGCCCCTGATCCCTGTCTTCATCATCGAATCACCACCGGCACGGTCCAAACCCCAGGATTCGACGTCGGCTCCAGATCGTGCTCTCCCTGCACCGGCACGGGAAACTCGCCCTGCGCCTCCGCGTCCAGAAACCGCGGGCGATCCGGCCCGGTCAAAGGCTGCCCATCGATCTTCTTTTGCAGCGTCATGAACGCCTGCAGCAGCGCCTCCGGCCGCGGCGGGCACCCCGGAATATGCACATCCACCGGGATGTACCGGTCGATCCCCTTCAGCACGTTGTAGCCCTGCTTGAACGGCCCGCCTGAAATCGCGCACGCCCCCATCGCAATCACGTACCTCGGCTCCGCCATCTGGTTGTAGAGCCGCACCACCTGCGGCGCCATCTTTTTCGTCACCGTCCCGGAGATGATCATCAGGTCGGCCTGCCGCGGCGACGGCCTGAAGACCTCCGCCCCGAACCGCGCCAGGTCGTACCGCGCCATCGTCGTCGCAATCATCTCGATCGCGCAGCAAGCCAGCCCGAACTGCATCGGCCAGATCGAGCTCCGCCGCCCCCAGTTGTAGAGCTCCTCGATGGTCGTCACGAAGACCCCTTGCTTGCCCAGTTCGATCTTCAGCCCCTCATCCACCGCCATCGCCCGCTCCAGATTCCAGTTGTCAGTGATCGGTCGTCAGTGATCAGTTTTTCGTTCTCAATACTCGCCAATCAGCTGGGTGCCCCATCCTTGCGCCTTTTCTCTGGCGCAAGGGTGGGAAACCACAAAGCCCCCTGTTCCCTAGTCCCTAGTCCCTGATCCCTATTCCCTCGTCTCACGCCCACGTCAGCACGCCCTTGGCCCAGGCCCACGCCAGGCCCTCGATCAGCATCAGCACAAACACCAGCATGGCCACGCAGGCCGCCGCGCCCAGCCCGGTAAACGCCACCGCAAACGGCAGCAGAAACACGGCTTCCACATCGAAAATCAGAAAGATGATTGCGTACAGGTAGTATGCCGAGCGGAACTGCATCCACGCATCGCCCCTGGACTCGAGTCCGCACTCGTAGATCGCGTTCTTCACCGCGTTCGGCTTGGCCGGCGAAAACACCCTTCCCCACAGCCACGCCAACCCCAACGGGGTCAGCCCAAAGCCCAACGCCGCCACAAACAGAACTGCCAGAGAAAAATAGGGACTTGAGGCCATCTTCGAAATGAAATCCTTCTGAATCAACGTACCAGTTTACGGGCGGTTTTGGCTAAGAGGATGTGCCTCTTCCCGCCATCCAGCTTCATTTTCTCCCTGTTCATCCCATCCTGTGAACCGCCCGCTGCAACCACTGGCTGCGGGTGCCCCACCTTCGCCGCAGCTTTATCGCGGCTAAAACGTTTTTCCGATTTGTGTGGTCTTTCTGGCATTGTGCAGGGCGGCTTTTACTTCCACCCCAGCGACAAAGTGGGTGCCGGGGTACCCTCCAGGGTCGGGGCATCGCGGGGGACCCCGGAAAGAAAAAACCACTTGGCAGCAGTGGTTTCGGATCATTCGCCTGAGGCTTCCCCTACCGCGTGCTCCGGTACAACTCTTCCAGCGCATCGCAAGCCGACCGCACCCCGTCCTCCTGCTCCAGCCGGTGCGCCACCAGCTCTGCCCGCCGCGCAAACTTGGGCTCCGCCAGCATCGCCTTCAGCTTCCGCGCCACCCTCAGCGGCGTGTAGTTCCCACGCTGAATCACCCGCGCCACTTTCAGCCGCCGCATCCGCCTGCCGTTGTCCGGCTGGTCGTGCGAGTAGGGCATAATCAGCATCGGCTTGCCCGCCCGCAGGCACTGCGCCGTCGTCCCTACCCCGCCCTGGTGCACCACCAGCTCTGCCCGCGGAAACAGCTTGGAATAAGGCGCGTATTCGGCCACGCAAATCGTCTCCGGCAGCGTTTGCCGCGGCCTATTGCGCGGGTCCGTGCCGATCAGCAGCACCGCCCGCACTCCCAGCCGGATCGCCGCCTTGGCTGAGAACTCGTAGAACCGCCCCGCCGTCAGCACCGCCGCCGACCCCAGCGTAAACACCACCGGCGCAGGCCCCGCGACCAGAAACTCTTCGAGATGCGCCGGCAACTCCCCGTTCCCCGCATCCGAGTCGTAATAACAGAATCCCGTAATCTTCGCGTTCTCCGGCCAGTCCTTCTGCTCCCGGCCCAGCACACGCGAAAACAGCGCCAGCGCCAGGTAAGGCGAGTGTTTGGCGTCGAACAGCGGATTCTTGCCCTTGGGCAGCCCCAGCTCGCTGCGCAGATCGTAGATCGGCTGCGGCCACTTCCGGCTCACAAACCGCGCCAGCCGCTTGATCACCCGCCCGAAGCCCGGCACCGCCTTGTCCGCCCGCGCCATCCGTGGATACGGGGGCAAAACCGGAGGATCGAAAGCGGAGAAGAACGAGAGCGGCGCCAGCACATAGCTGGCCCACTTGATCCCCGTCACCTCGGCCACCAGCGGCCCCGCATAGTTCAGTTCGCCCAGCAACAGCAAATCGGCCCGCTCCGGCTTGGTCGCCGCATCCAGCAGATCATCATACGTCTCGCGCAGCACCGGAAACAGAAACTCGCGCAACCCCCGCTCCGTACCCTTGCGCACGTCGTAAATCATCTCCACCTGGATGGTGTTGGTGGGGTCGATATCCGGCCGAACCGCGTGAAATTCCAGCCCCAGCGGCACGATCTTCGGCTCGAAGACCGCCGGCACCGCCATCACCGGCACGTGCCCACGCCGCTTCAACTCCAGCGCAATCGCAATCAGTGGATTGATGTCGCCGAAGGTCCCGATGTTCGACAGAACAATGCGCAAATGTACGTCCCTGGGCCGCTCTTGGCCCGCAGCTATGAGGGTAATGCATCGGGGCCTGAGGCCGGCCCCGCCCTGCCGTCACGCCACAACCATCGCAAAGTGGTATCCTTGCTCCGTTCGACTTCCACACGGAGCCTTCCATGCCCAACCAGCCCAGCTTTCGTCTTCTCGCCCGGTCCTTCGCAGCCGCGGCCCTGTTGTGCGGCCTTCTCGCCGCCCCAACCCTGCTCTCCGCCCAGCAGCCCTACAAAATCCTCGACCGCTGGAAAATCGGCGGCGACGGCGGCTGGGATTGCCTGCTCGCCGATCCTCCGGCCCATCGCCTCTATCTCACCCACGGCAACCGCGTCGATGTGGTTGATACCCATACCGGTAAGCTCGTCGGCTCCATCGCCAACCTCCACGGCACTCACGGCATCGCGCTCGACACCGCCGGCAAATTCGGCTACATCTCCGACGGCGGCGGCAACGCCGTAGTCGTTTTCGACCGCGCCACCCTGGCCGCCGTCGCCACCATCCCCGCCGGCCAAAACCCCGACGGCATCGTCTTTGAGCCAGCCACCCAAACCGTCTGGGCCTTCAACGGCCGCAGCCACGACGTCTCCGTCATCAGCGCCACCAGTCGTACGGCTGGGGCCCCCGGCGACGGGTCTTCGTCGCTGGGGTGGAGAGTCGTCGTCACCATCCCGCTCCCCGGCAAGCCCGAGTTCGCCGCCGTCGATGGCAAGGGCACGATCTTCGTGAACATCGAAGACAAAAATGAGATCGTCCGCCTGGACGCTAAAACCGACAAGCTCACCTCCGAGTGGCCGCTCACCGGCTGCGACGGGCCCAGCGGCCTGGCCTTCGACATCGCCGGCGGACGGCTCTTCTCGGCCTGCGACGGCAAGAAAATGGCAGTGACCGACGCCAAGTCTGGCAAGTCACTCGCCACCGCTGCGATCGCTGACGGCCCCGATGGCGCCGATTGGTATGCCGCCCATAAGCTGGCCTTCGCCTCTTGCGGAGAAGGAGTCCTTTCCGTCATCGATGCCGCCGCCCCTGGCTATCCCACCGTCCAGAGCCTGCCCACCCAGCGCGGCGCGCGCACCATGGCATACGACTCCGCCGCCGACCGCATCTACCTGATCACCGCCGAGTTCGGCCCCCGTCCCGAGTCCACCCCCAACAATCCGCGTCCCCGCCCAACCATCGTCCCCGGCAGCTTCACCGTCCTCGTCGTCGGACGCTAAGAGTCGGGTGCCCCACCTTCGCGGCGTGTCGCCAAGGCGACTTTTTGCCGCCAGGGTGGCTTCCTGACATTTCAAAACTCGTAACTGATCTCTGATCTCTGAACACACCATGAAGATCCTCCTCGGCATCCTCGCTGTCGTCGTTGTCGCCGCCTCTCTTGTCGCCGACTACAAATGGCGCCGATGGATGGCCGCACGAAGACCCCAACGACAAGGACCCGTCGTTGGGGACCCCGG
>PMYL01000008.1 GCA_003170825.1 Acidobacteriaceae bacterium | reverse complement strand
CCCAACCCCCGACAATCCGCGCCCCCGCCCAACCATCCTCCCCGGCACCTTCACCGTAATCGTCGTAGGCCGCTAAACCGCCGCGCACACAAATCTGCTCGTCCCAGGTCTCGATTTGAGACCTGGGAAAGCAAGAACCCTTAACCGGCGGAATCCCCACGGAACCCGCTAACTTGCTAACTCGCTAACCCCGCAAAGCGGGTGCTAACTTGCTATTTGTCCGAAATCCTGGGAAAACCGCAAATCTCCCCTCCCCACAAAACCCCAACCCATGCGATCCTGAACACTCCATGAAGATCCTCCTCGGCATCCTCGCCATCCTCCTCGTCGCCGCCTCCCTCTTCGCCGACTACAAATGGCGCCAATGGATTGCCGCCCGCCGCCGCGACCGCCATTAACGCCGCAACGTTTCCGGCTTCTCCCGTTACAATTGCCTATAGGGAGCCGTCCAACCGCTATGCATCGTTTCTTTCGCCTTGCCCATCCCGTCCCCGCTCGCCCTGACCGCACCGGCCTGTTCCTGGCCCTTGCCGCTGCGCTTCTCGTGGCGACAGCCGCCCGAGCCCACGCCCAATTCGGCGCTCCGCCGCCCGGAACCCAGGTTCACGACACCTCCGCCCTCCGCCCCCCCGCCGGAGCCCGCGTAGCCATCGTCGAATTTGAAGACATGGAGTGCCCCGACTGCGCCAACGCCAACGTGATCCTCAAACAGGCCGCGGCCACCTACAAAATTCCCTGGGTGCGCCACGACTTCCCGCTCCCCTTCCATAGCTGGAGCATGAACGCCGCCGTCAACGCCCGCTGGTTCGACCTGAAAAGCAAAGCCCTCGGCGACGAGTACCGCGACCAGGTCTTCGCCAATCAACCCTCCATCTCCAGCCCCGACGTGCTCAACCAATTCACTCAAAAATTCGCGCAGAGCCACAACATCGCCCTGCCCTTCGCCCTCGATCCGCTGGGCAAGCTCGCCGCCGAAGTCAAGGACGATTACGCACTCGGCCAGCGCGTCGGCATCATGCACACCCCCACCATCTGGGTGGTCACCGCCAACAGCAAAGGCACTCCCTTCGTCGAAGTCGTCGACCGCGGCAAGCTCTACCAGCTCATCGACCAGGCCATCGAAGACACTAAGCCAGCCCCGCCGCACACCAAGTAGCCCGCAAATCTTCTTATCTTCTCTCGTTACAATGAGCCATAGGGAGCCGTCCAACAGCTATGTTTCGCTTCTTTCGCCTTGCCCATCCCGTCCCCGCTCGCCCTGACCGCACCAGCCTGTTGCTGAGTCTTGCTGCCGCCGCGCTTCTCATGGCGACAGCCGCCCGTGCCCACGCCCAGTTCGGCGCTCCGCCCGCCGGAACCCCGGTCCATGACACCTCCGCGCTCCGCCCCCCCGCCGGAGCTCGCGTAGCCATCGTCGAATTTGAAGACATGGAGTGCTCCACCTGCGCGCACATCAACCCGCTGCTCAAACAGGCCGCGGCCACCTACAAAATTCCCTGGGTGCGCCACGACTTCCCGCTCCCTTTCCACAACTGGAGCATGAACGCCGCCGTCAACGCCCGCTGGTTCGACCTGAAAAGCAAAGCCCTCGGCGACGAGTACCGCGACCAGGTCTTCGCCAATCAACCCACCATCTCCAGCCCCGACGTGCTCAGCCAATTCACTCAAAAATTCGCGCAGAGCCACGGTATCGCCCTGCCCTTCGCCCTCGATCCGCAGGACAAGTTGGCCGCCCTGGTCAAGGCCGACTTCGCACTCGGCCAGCGCATCGGCATCGTGCACACCCCCACCATCTGGGTGGTCACCGCCAACAGCAAGGGCGCGCCCTTCGTAGAGGTCTTAGACCGCAGCAAGCTTTACCAGACGATCGACCAGGCCATCGAAGACACCAAGCCAAGCCCCCCACACACCAGGTAGCCCGCAGGGACGATCCACCGGCCCTGCAAAGCAAAACGGCGTCCGCCGCGGCGGACGCCGTTCCCATTCCGCTCTAAACTTTCCCTCCGTCGCCGTCAGGGCGCGTAAGCGCCGTCTGCCCCACCGCAGGTGGTCAATCACCGGTCTGTATATTCACCAGCACCGGCGCCTCCGCCCCCTGCCCGCCCGGCGAAACCGTCTTGGTCTGCGGTGCCCGCCAGTGGTCGATGTGGCTGATCTTGTGCACGCAGCCGATGGTGCAACTGGGCGCGCAACTCTTCGCCGTCAAAAACTCCCGCTTCACGTCCGCCGTGGTGTACTCGGCCAGCGGCACGCCCGGATACCCGCGCTGCTGGCTGCAGTAGTGAACCAGCCCGTCCTCGCAGATATACAGGTAGCGCGACCCGGCCCGGCAGCGCCAATCGTTCGGCTGCCCCTTGGCAATCGCCTCCTGAAAGTGGTCAAACTTGGAGTAGTTGACCTTCCTCCAGTTGCTCATCTCGAAGAAGACCCTGGCCTCGTCCTCCTTCAGCGGTTTCAGTTGCCCGCTGCCGTCGTGGATAATCCCGATCGTCGAGGTAAAGCCCAGCGCCAGCGCCCGCCGTCCGATCACCAGCGCGTCGTTGGGATCCCTGAAGCCCCCGCCCACCACCGAGTTGATGTTCACGAGGAACTCGGCGTACTCGGAGAGCATCACCAGCTTTTTGTCCAGCACCTTCAGGCTCTTCTTCGACACTTCGTCCGGCTCCAGGTTATCGATGGAGATCTGCATGTGGTCCAGGCCGGCTTTGTTCAGCCGCTCGATCCGGTCAACATTCAGCAGGTAGCCGTTGGTAATCACCCCGGCAATCGCTCCGGTCCGCCGGATGCGCCGGATGATCTCGTCCAGGTCAGGGTGCGTCAACGGCTCGCCGCCACTGATGCCGATCATCGCCGTCCCCAGCCGTCCCAAATGGTCGATGCGCCGGACCATCTCGTCCAGCGGCACCGGCTCGGAGACCTTGTCGTACTCGTTGCAGTAGGCGCACGAGAGGTTGCAGAAGCGCGCCGGCACAATCTGCGCCAGCACCGGGTGGCTGGTGTGGGCCAGCGCGCGCACCACCATGGCATACTCGCGCGCCTTCCGCCTCGCCCAGATCCACCGCCCGCGCACCGTCTTTTTCCGGGGAATCGCCATCTCTTCTATTGAAACACAGCGCGAGGGCGGACACTAAGGGCGCGGCCAGCGTATCACTGTCTCCACCAGTTCGATATCTTAGCCAAAGCGCGATCAATGCGTCCTGGCGGGGGTGGTTGCATATGCTTCGGCAATCGCGCGGGGCGCAGACCCTTTCCTGAGATAAATTCTGGGGTATATTTGATACTGGTTTTTTCGATCATTTCTTCCTGGCTTTCAAGTATTTCGGTCACAATCGGGTCGCCGCCCTCGCCTCTGGCCGCCTTCTCGAACTCCTCTGCCCTTGCCTCCCACGAGATCGATAGATCCATCAACAACTTGGCCTCTTCCCGCCGGTCCTCGGCCTCTGCCTGGTGTGCGTGTTCAAGCAGTTGTTTAGCCTCCTTGTGGTGGATGCGGGCAATTTCGCGGTACTCGTCGGCTCGCGAGCTGTCCAGGAATGTGTAGACTGGTGCTTGATTCTGGTAATAGTCGTCTGACGATATCTCCTCGTCTGACGATATCTCCTCGTCTGACGATATCTCCTCGTCTGACAATCTCTCCTCGTCTGACATTCTCTCTTTGTCTGACATGTTCTCCTCCTGGCCGGCAAACATCCATAATAATCTGACTGGTCTATCGTTCAGTGCCGCCTCAATATACATGATCGCGGCTAGATTTTCAAGAAAACAGGCGAACGTTTTGCCCCTATTATGCTCTTTACTTGTAGTAATGCCAAACGCGATGTTCATCGCGAGTTCGGGTGAACCTGTGCAGGATGAAGCTGGCGAAGCCGCAAGGGTTTCCTGGGGTTGTCCGGAGGAGCGTTCGCCCGCACAATCAACAAGGGCGCCAACCGGTAGCCCGGCGGCGCCCTGTGCAGTGCGAAGGCCGCAAATCTTCAAACGTGGCTGCCGAACCCCAGCGCCTTTATCTCTTCCATCTGGCGCTGCAACTGCTCCATCTGCTGGCGGAGCTCATCCATTTGCTTCGGGTCAAGCTTGAAGTCTTCGGGCTTGAAGCTCTTGCGAAACTCCTCCATCTGCTGCTTCAGTTGGTCAAGCTGCTTCTGATCGATCTGGAAATCTTCGCCCTTGAGGCTCTCGCGCAGCACCTCGGCCTGCCTGCGCAACGCCTCAACCTGCTCGGGGCTGATCTTCAATTGCATCGCGTCTGCCTGATCGCGTAGCGCCTCAGCCGCAGCCTCATCGTTCCAGGCAAACTGTTGGACAAACTCCGGATCAATCTCCGCCACCACCGCCCCATCGCTCGCGGGGAAGACTTCCTCAAACTCCAGTTCGCCTTGCTTGTGCTTTGAATCCACCTGCAGGGTCAGCGTCTGCTGCTTCCTGTCGCGCAGGATCGTCACCTGCACCGGCTTGCCCTGGTTCGAGCGCAGTGCGCGGTCCCAATCCGATAGCGTCGTCACCGCGTCCGCGCCCACCTTGAGAATCACGTCGAAGGCCTTCAGCCCGGCTGCGGCGGCCTCGCTCTTGCGCGCCACCTGCTTGACCATCAGCCCGCTCGGCACGCCCAGGTACTCGGCCATCTGCCCGGTCAGCGGTTCCACCAATGCGCCCACATTCAGCGTGCTGCCGAAGATCGGCGTGCGGAACACGCTGGGCAGCGCCCCGTCGCCCCCGCCCGTCAGAATCCCCATCCCTGAACCCTGCGCAAACACATCCTCGCCGTTGCCGATCTTGTTCCAGACGTCGTGTCCCAACGCCTTGCGATCCGCCAGTTCCACCGCCAGCGTCTGTACGTTCCCGTCGCGGCTGATCTCCAGGCTCACCTTCCGGCCCGGCGGAATCTCCCGCAGCATTCTCCGCAACTGCTCGGCGCCCTCCACATTCTGCCCGTTCAGTTGGATCACCACGTCGTTGACTTTCAGCCCAATCTGTCCCGCCGGAGCGTCGTGATCGATCAGCGTAATCACCGCCCCGCGGACTTCCTTGAGCTTCAGCGCCTGCGCCTTGTCCTGGTCCACGTCCGCCAGGTCCACGCCCAGGTAGCCCTGGGAGCTCGATGAGTGCAGAAGCATCGGACTCGGCTCCTGCAGAAGTTGCATGATTCCTGTCGCCTGTGCCGGAACCCCAGGCGGCGCCATGGCCACCCACGCTCCCATCAGCGCGATGAACCCAAGACTGCGATACGGCCTCAAAATGTGCTTCATTGCTTCTTCTCCCGCGGGTCCATTCACTCCGGCCCGCACTCTCTTAAGACGGTGCAATCGCCGGAAGGTAAGGCGTTCTTACTGAATCTCCGGCACGCGGCTCAAGACTTGTCTCGAAACGGTCCGGATTTGGGGATTCTGGTCGGAATTGGCAACCGTGTGCAGCACCTGCCGCACGCTGGTATCGGCTTCCACCGGCTCCAGAATGTTGATGGCCGCGGTGCGAATCCGTGGGTCGCCGTCGTTCATGAGCGCCTCCAACACCGCGTCCCGCACCCGCACATCCTGCGCAACGTAGGGCTCCAGCCCCTGGAGCGCCTTCTCGCGCACCCCCTCATTCTTGTCGTAGCGCAGGGCCACCATCAGCGCATCGCGGATGCCCGCCCCCTGGCAACCGTGCCCCGCCCGGCACTCGGCCGCCAGCAAACCCACCGAGTCGTCCCGCACCCCCGCCGACGCCGAGTCCTCACTCGCCAGCATCAGCAACTGCCGGATCGCCGGGTCGTCCAGCGAGCCCTCCATCCGTTGCGGAACCACCTGGTTGTAGCGCACTTCCACCATCTCGCTGTTCGGCTGCCGCACAATGCTCGAAATATTGGCGATCTCCGCCGGCCCGGCCTGCGGCTGTCCTGTTTGAGTCTGCGGCGTTGCGCTCAGCGCCGCGGCCGTATGCGCCGCCCGGTTTTGCGCAATCTCGTAGCCGCCCAGGCTGCCCGCCCCGGCTCCGGCCACCAGCAACAGGCAAGCGGCCACCGGCGCGGCCTGCAAACTGGCAAAGTTGTTCATCATTCGCTGGCCCAGCCGTTCATGCCAGCGCTTCGGCGGAAGTGCATCCAGCGCCTCTTCCAGGCGCAGACGGGACCGTGCCACCAGGTTGGCCGTCGGCTCCATCACCGGATGCGCATTGGCCAGCACCTTCAGCGCCAGCAGCTCTTCCCGCTCCCTGTGGCAGTCCGGACAGCCCGCTATATGCCGCTCCAGCTCATGCGTCTGCTCGTCGGGCAGCTCTCCATAGGCCCCCGTCACAATCCGCTCGTGTGCAACTTCGCAATTCATCGTTTCGTCCTTCCAGCCTCAAAAAGTGCCACAAATCTCAACCAAAGGTCTGCTGTCCGCAGGACCTTACCGCAACCCCGCCAACTGTGTTCTCAACTTCTTTGTCGCTCTGAAGAGCGTATTTTTGGCGGTCTCTTCCGTCGTATTCAGCATCTCTCCGATCGTGCGCAGCCGGAGTCCCTGGTAGTGCTTCAGTTCAAAAACCATCCGCTCCCGCGGCGTCAGCTTGTCCAGCGCCGCCTGAATCTTCTCGCCCAGCAGCTTGCGGTCCAGCTCCTTGGCCGGGTTTGAAAACGACCGGTCGTCGGAGACCGACGCCAGCAAATCGATCTCGTCCCCGGAGCGGTCCACGATCACCGCGCGGTCTTCCCGCCGGGTCTTCCTTCGCCGCAGCCGGTCCAGGCAAAGGTTGGTCACAATCCGGTAAATCCACGTATAAAACGAGCACTCGAAGCGGAAATTCCCGATATACCGGTAGGCCTTCAGGAACGCTTCCTGGTAAATGTCCTCGGCATCGTGCTCGCTGCCCGTCAGGTGCAGAGCCAGCCGCAGCACCTGGTGCTCATACTGCCGCACCAGCGCGTCGAACGCCGCCCGCGAACCCCCTTGCGCCTCGCGGATCAACTCCATCTCCGGCGCGCGAGCCTGCGCCCGGTCCTGCCCCCGGCTCCCGCCATCCCGGTCCGTCCCGTTCATTGCCGTCGTCGCCGTCATGCCTGGGGAAAATTGTACCTTCCCTACGGCTGGCCAAGCCAAGGCAGCCGCAACTGCAACCGGGGAAGTGGAGTAGCTCACCGCATCCGTCGCCATCGAACCCTTGCTCCGGGGATAGAGAATTGTCCGCACTCCAACAGACGCGATACGCCCGCTTTGGTGAGCATTCCGCCCGACACCGCGGCCTCGTCCCGGACGCCCCCCAAAAGCTCCGTGCCCCATCCTTTCGCCTTGCCGGGGTCCCCGCGGACAGGTCTTCGTCCGTGGGGTGGTCGGGCGAAAGGGTGGGAAACCACAACTCTCGACCGTCCAGGTTTTTCAGCCTTCCACTATCCACAAAAGCTCCGTGCCCCATCCTTTAGCCTTCTTCCTGGCGAAAGGGTGGGAATCCACAACTCTCGACCCTCCAGGTTGTTCAGCCTTCCACTATCCACAGAAGCCCCGTGCCCCATCCTTGCGGCTTGCCGGGGTCCCCGCGGACAGGTCTTCGTCCGTGGGGTGGTCGGGCGCAAGGGTGGGATAGCACAAATCCCAATCGTCCGTTTTCGCCCGCTACACTAGGAATCAATGACCGGAAACCTCTTTGAAGCTCCCGACCCTCCCGCCGAGGCCGCCAAATGGTTCACCGCCCACTGCGACGGCGGTTCCCGCGGCAATCCCGGCCCCTCCGGCTACGGCGCCGTCGTTGAAGACCCCCAGGGCCGCGTCGTCGGCCGCCTCAGCGAGTTCCTTGGCGTCCAGACCAACAATTACGCCGAATACTCCGGCCTTTTGGCGGTGCTTCAATGGGCAATCGAGAACGGCGCCAAGCGCCTCCGCGTCGTCTCCGACTCCGAACTGATGGTCAAGCAGATGAAGGGCCAGTACAAGGTCGCCAGCCCCGTCCTGCGTCCCCTCTGGGAAGAAGCCAAACGCCGCGCCGGCCGCCTCGACCGCTTTGAGATGCGCCATACCCTTCGCGGCGGCAACCGGGAAGCCGACCGGCTGGCGAACGAAGCTATGGACAAGGGCATGGGAAGAAAGGCGTAGTCTACTTGTTAGAAGGCGAATTTTCTGTGGGAAACTTCCAACGATGAATCGAAAAGGGGCGCGCAGTGTGGGAGCCGAACGCAATTGAAGCAGGCTTGATTGCAACAGGGGTCACTCTTCTAGGGATACTCATCACCAACCAAGCTAAGGTGTCAGAGTTTCGGCAGAGGTGGATTGATGCTCTTCGTGAAGATGCAGCCACTCTGATTACGCACACATTCTTCATTCGGGGCGCAGAAGTGCGCGCAGAAGCGGACCTAAGCGAGTCTTATATTCAAATCAATCAAGTCTCGGCGAGGATACGGCTAAGGCTGAATCCTAAGGAGAAAAAGACTCACGCAATCATCGCCGCGATGAACAAAATGCAGAATGCAAATCATACCGCTGCCGAGTTCAACAACGTCAAAGAGTGCGTGAACGAGTTCACGACCGCAGTCCAAGTAGTTCTTAAAAAAGAATGGAGACGTGTTAAGTTTGGGGAACCGCTTTATAGAACAGTTCTCATTCTCGTGATCCTGAGCGTTCTATTCTTTTTGATAAACGTCTTGCATCAACACTCCTTGGCTCAATTGATAGGGCACAGCTAAGAACATTGCAAACTGAGGGCTGAACACGATGCCACTTAATGCAGAATTCAAAAAACATCTGCACTCACTCATGGTTGAAGTCTATGAGAAAACCATTGACGAAACCGAGCAGCACAAACGCGAAATTCTATTTAAGGCGCGTTCTACACACAATGCTGCGGCCACTCCCATTGCCTACAAGGATGCAGCGTTGCATTCGATGGAGATTCGCCTGAGCAAGACGATTGAAAAGTACATCGAAGCCGTGTCCGTATGGGGCTACTCAATTGATGCAGTGTTCGAGAGGGACATGACTAACGAATTCTGGAGCCTCACGGCTGGTCCAAATCAATTACAATTTCCGCCAGCGATCAGAGGACATCAGGTCCAGGCTGTTCAAGGATCGTATGCGAGAGAGCGTCAACGCCTCGCAGCCCAGCTTGTGAGAGAAGGAACAAATCGGCTTCGGGAGTTGAAGATGAAAACTCAAAATACAAACCGCGCAGTCGGCAGCATGACAACCAATGTCTTTAATGCTCCTATAGGAAACGCATACATCAATTCAACAGTTCACACGACCAACAATGTTACAATTACTGTGCCAATTCTTCAAGACATTGATCGCATCTCTGAGGGCAATCCTGAATTGCAAGCTGCGGCGCTAGAGCTACGCAATGCACATGCTCAAGGGACCAGTGTGGTTGAGAAGTTTCAAAAATGGGCAACACTGGCAATAACGGTTGGGGGACTAGCTGAGAAGATTCATCAATACTACCCGCATATTGCCGCTCTCATCTCCAAGAGATGAGATGACGCCGGGTGCCCCAGGTCCCGATTTTGGGACCTGGGAAACCACGAACTTCTCCACGCGGGCTCTTCCGTATTCCCTGATCCCTGCGGTGTGGCAGGTGGCCCGATCATCAACTCCGAAGAATCACCATGTGTCATGAGAAGCTGTGCCCCGTTCATCGCGGTCTTATCGCGATGAGCGGGCGGTTGGCCCAGTTTTCGCTGTTGAGACTTGGGAACCACGAACTTCAACCCGCCGTCTTTTTCTGATCCTTGATTCTTGCTTTGCAGATAATTTCGCGACTTCGTCGCATAATTAATTCCAGAGATTATCTCCAATTGTCCCGGTCGTTTTTCATCCGGAAGCGGCCAACATAAGCCGAAACTCAACGTAACTCCTTATCCTGGACGATTTTGCAAATAACTCCTTTGTTTTGACGATTTTACAGCGCAACCCTACCTGTAAGCTCATGAAAACAAGGAATTTGTTTACAAAATAGGGGTGGGGGGGGCAGGTCGCATATGAAAATCTACGAACCCAAGGCGGGAAGCGCGGGTGCCCCCATCCTTGCCGCAGTCTTATCGCGGCAAGGGTGGGAGACCAGGACCCTCCCGCAACCGGCTGTTCCCTGTTCCCTACTCCCTGTTCCCTGCCTCTATCCCTTCCGCCCCAGATCGTTCCTCCACGCCCGCCCGTCCCGCTCCAGCAGGTGATCAGAGCACTCCGGCCCCCACGACCCGGCAAAGTAGTTCGGGAAGACCTCCGGCTCCTTCTTCGCCCAGGCCTGCAAAATCGGCGTATACAGCGCCCAATTGATCTCCACCCCGTCACGGTGCGAGAACAGCGTCTGGTCGCCCAGCAGTGCGTCCAGCAGCAGCCGCTCGTAGCCGTTGGCGCTCGATTTGCCGAACGCCGCCTCGTAGTCGAAGTCCATGTTCACCGGGCAGACGGCCATCTCCGGCGTGGTGGGCACCTTGGCTCCGAAGCGCAGCGCAATCCCCTCATCCGGCTGGATGCGGATGGTCAGCAGATTCGGCTGAATCTCCCCGCACGGTCCGGCAGCGGCCATCCTTTTAAATAACAACAAGGGCGGCTGCTTGAACTGGATGCTGATCTCCGTGGCCCGCTTCTTCATCCGCTTGCCGGCGCGCAGATAAAACGGAACCCCCGCCCAGCGCCAGTTCTCGATCTCAAGCCGCACCGCCGCATAGGTCTCCGTGCCCGACTCGGGATTCACCCGCTCCTCATCGCGATAACCCGCCACGCGCTGCCCATCCACCAGTCCCGGCCCATACTGGCCGCGCACCGTGTTCAGGACCGGTATGGGCGGAATCGCCCGCCACACCTTCACTTTCTCCCGCCGCACGGCATCGGCGTCAAAGCTCGAGGGCGGCTCCATGGCTACAAAGCTCAGCAGCTCCATCACGTGGTTCTGCACCACGTCGCGCAGCGCGCCCGCCTTCTCGTAGAACGGCCCGCGCCCCTCGATGCCCAGCGTCTCCGCCGCGGTAATCTGCATGTGATCGATGTAATTCCGGTTCCACACCGGCTCAAAGATGCCGTTGGCAAAGCGGAAAACCAAAATGTTTTGCACCGTCTCCTTGCCCAGGTAGTGGTCGATGCGGAAGACCTGGTCCTCGCGGAAGACGGCGCTCACCTGCCGGTTCAGCTCGCGCGCCGAGTCCAGGTCGTGGCCGAATGGCTTCTCGATCACCACCTCCACCTTCCCCTGCTCCGGCTGCGCCATGCCCTCCGCGCCAAGGTTTTCAATGATCGGCGCAAAGTACTCCGGCGCCGTGGCCAGGTAGAACAGCCGGTTCGCGCCAATCCCTTTCTCTTTCGCAATCCGGTCCAGCTCCGCCTTCAGCCCCGCATAACCGCTCGCGTCGTCGAACTTGAGCGCATAGTAACTGATGCGCCCCACGAAGTTATCCAGCTTGGGGTCGCTCGCCTTCACGTCCCCAAACTCGACGATGCCCTGGCGCATATCCGCCGCAAACTCGCCGCCCAGCGGCCGCCGCGCCACGCCCACAATCGTAAAGTTCCCGGGCAGCAGACCCGCCTGCTCCAGGTGGAACAGCGCCGGCATCAGCTTGCGCTTGGTCAGATCGCCCGAGGCCCCGAAAATCACCAGAATCCCCGCCTCGGGAATCCTCTCCGCGCCCGTGGGAACCTGGGAAAGGTCCTCCGGCCGCACGCTCATCTGTATTGTCGTCATGCCCGCCTCGCCTCCAGCGCCCTTTGGGCGCCCCGCTTCCCGCTAACTGGCTAACTTGCCAACTCGCCCGCCGCGGCGGGCGTGCTAACTTGCTGCCTTCATCAGTCCTTCTTTACCGCATGTCCGCCAAACGCATTCCGCATGATCGCCAGCATCCGGTCGGTAAAGTTGTTCTCCTCCCGCGAGCGGATGCGCCGCATCAGCGACTCGGTAATCACCGGCGCGGAAACATTCAGGTCGATCGCCTCAATGACCGTCCAGCGCCCCTCGCCGGAGTCCTCGACATAGGCCTCCAGCCCTTCCAGCGTGGGATTCTTGCCCAGCGCATCGGCCGTCAAATCCAGCAGCCAACTGCGCACCACGCTGCCGTAGCGCCAGATCTCGGCGATCTGCGGAAGGTTCAGCCCCAGTTCCTCTTTCCTCTCCAGGATCGTAAACCCCTCGGCGTAGGCCTGCATCATGCCGTACTCGATCCCGTTGTGGATCATCTTCACAAAGTGGCCCGCGCCGCCCGGACCCACGCGCCCCCACCCCTTGCCGGCCGACGGCGCCAGCGTCTCGAAGATAGGCCGCAGATACTCGACCGGCTCCTTGTCGCCGCCGATCATCATGCTGTAGCCCTCCTTCAGCCCCCACACCCCGCCCGAAGTGCCCACGTCCACAAACTCGAAACCCTTCGCGGCAGCTTCCTTGTGGCGCCGCATCGAGTCCTTGTAATTCGAGTTGCCGCCGTCGATCAAAATATCGCCGGGACTCAACAGCGGCGTCAATTTTGCAATCGTCTGGTCCACCGGGTCGCCCTGCGGAACCATGATCCAAATGGCCCTACGGCCCTCTAATTTCTTCGCCAGCGCATCGAGTGTCGCCACGCCCACATTGCCCGCAGCCGTCAACCGCGCCACCGCTTCGGCGTTGAAGTCGAACCCAACCACCTGGTGGCCGCCCAGCCGCAGACGCTCCGCCATGTTACCGCCCATCTTACCCAGGCCAATCAATCCAAGTTGCATTCATTCCTCCCTTATCTATCTCCATTTGTCGTTTCCCGCTCGTTGTAGAGGTCTGGCCGCTGGGGTACAATTTACTAGAATCCGCCGCCCGCAGTGATCATATCAGGGAGCCTCGGGAGACTCTATGCCAAACGCATCGTGTGATATCGGCCTCATCGGCCTCGCCGTCATGGGACAAAACCTGGTCCTCAACATGAACGACCACGGGTTTAAAGTTGCCGTGTTCAACCGCACCGTATCCAAAGTGGACGACTTCCTCGCCAATGAGGCCAAGGGGACCGACGTCGTCGGAGCGCATTCCGTCGAAGAGTTGACCGGCCTGCTCAAACGCCCGCGCCGCGTCATGCTGATGGTCAAGGCCGGCGATTCCGTCGACCAGACCATCGAACATCTGCTGCCGCACCTTGAACCCGGCGACATCGTCATCGACGGCGGCAACTCGCTCTTTACCGACTCCAACAGGCGGACCAAATATCTGGCCGCAAAAGGCATCCTCTTCATCGGCACGGGCGTCTCGGGCGGCGAGGAAGGCGCGCGCTTCGGCCCCTCCATCATGCCCGGTGGCAATCCCGCCGCGTGGCCGCATGTGAAGGATATCTTTCAATCCATCGCCGCCAAGGTCGAGGATGGAACTCCCTGCTGCGACTGGGTCGGCGAAAACGGCGCCGGGCACTACGTCAAGATGGTGCATAACGGCATCGAGTACGGCGACATGCAATTGATCTGCGAGGCCTACGATCTGCTGCAGCGTGGCCTGGGCTTGACCGCCGATGAATTGCACGAGGTCTTTGTCGAGTGGAACAAGGGTGAGCTGGACAGTTACCTGATCGAGATATCCAGCCATATCTTTGCCAAGAAGGACGAAGATGGGCAGCCGCTCGTCGATAAGATTCTGGACACCGCGGGCCAGAAGGGCACGGGTAAGTGGACGGTGATCGGCGCCCTCGATACCGGCCAGCCTGTGACCTTGATCGGCGAGTCGGTCTTCGCGCGCTGTTTGTCGGCGCTCAAGGAAGAGCGCGTCGCCGCGTCCAAAATCCTGGAGGGTCCGCCGGCGAAAGCCCTCGACGCCGGCCGCGCCGCATTCATTGAAGATGTGCGTTGTGCGCTCTACTGCTCCAAGATCGTCTCCTACGCGCAGGGTTACATGCTCCTGCGAGCCGCGGCCAAAGAGAATGGCTGGAACCTGAATATGGGTGGCATCGCGCTCATGTGGCGCGGCGGATGCATCATTCGCAGCCGCTTTCTGGGCAAGATCAAAGAAGCTTTCGACAAGAACCCAGCGATCCAGAACCTGCTTCTCGACAGCTTCTTCTCCGCTGCGCTCAACCAGTATCAGGCGTCGTGGCGCAAGGCCCTGGTGTACGCCGTCGAACTGGGCGTGCCCACCCCGGCGTTTTCCACCGCGCTCACCTTCTTTGACGGTTATCGCGCCGCGCGTCTGCCCGCCAATCTGCTGCAGGCCCAGCGCGACTACTTCGGTGCCCACACCTATGAACGCACCGACCAGCCGCGAGGCCAGTTCTTCCACACCAACTGGACAGGCCACGGAGGCCGCGTTTCGTCCACCACCTACAACGCCTAGCGCAAACCCTGCGATAGGATGCGAGTTTAGGAGTTTTAGAAAACTCCCAAACTCGCAAACTCGCGCCGCAAGGCCTCCGCGCCCTCAAACCGGATAGCCTTCATGCCGGCAGCCTCGGCGCCGGCCACATTCTCCACCCGGTCGTCGATAAACAAGATCCGCTCCGCCGGCCTGCCCAGAATATCCAGCGCTCGGTGGTAGATCGCCGGCTCCGGCTTGCGCAGCCCCAGATAGCAGGAACTGAACGCCACCTGAAAGTATTTGCGTAAACCAAAATGCTCGAATCGGTACTCGTTCGTCTCCCGCGCCTCGTTGTTTAGCGCTCCAAGCATGTACTTACCGGATGCCGCAAGCTCTTGAAGAATGCCCAGTGCTCCATCCGGCTGCGGCTTCGACTGGGTAAGCATGAAAGCGAAAAACTCGTCGCAGGAAAAGCTGCGCAGCTCATAGAAGACGGTCGCGTCCAGGTAAGCCTTCATCGGGATCGCGTCCCGCTCCCACGCGTCGTCATGCGCAAGATGCCTGGCCTCGAAGGCTGCAAGATCGAGGTTAAAGTGTTCGATCGCCGCCGCGCGTTCGCGTTGGTCCCAGCCGTTGGTGAGCAGAACTCCGCCTACATCGAACAGGATTACATCAAAGGGGAACATCGGCCTCTCAGTTACGATTCCGCGCATTCATACGCTCGCTGAATAGTTAAGTCCTGGAGTTACAGCGGCACCGGTGGGTCTCTCCCCGGCCAGCCTGCAATCTGGAGCCTCTCTGCTCTACGCCTGCTTCGCCTCGCCGTCTCCACATTGGTACTTGGCCTCTATGGCCAGCACTTTCTTGAACCGCCGTACATATCGCTCTTCCGTGGCGATGAAATGCGCGCCAACAAAGGCATTCACCACCTCGAAGGCCAGCGCCGAGCCGATAATCCGCGCGCCCAGCACGATCACGTTCATTTGGTCGTGCTCCACGCCCTGGTGAGCCGAATACGTGTCGTGGCAAATGGCGGCGCGGATCCCCGGAATCTTGTTGGCCGCCACGCACACCCCCACCCCCGAACCGCAGATCAGAATCCCCCGCGGCGCATCGCCCCGCCTCAACGCCAAACCCACCTTCTCGGCATAGTCGGGATAGTCCGACGGCTCCGTGTTATACGCCCCCAGGTCCACCACCTCGTGGCCGGCCTGGGCCAGATATGCGCGAACCTCCTCCTTCAGAGGAAAACCCGCATGGTCCGAACTGATTACCAGCTTCACGCTATGTCGGCTCCTTTCAAGTAGGTCACCACGGATCAATGAACCAGATCCAGCCGCTAACTCGCTAACTTGCTAACTCGCTCGCGCCAGCGAGCGTGCTAACTTGCTGTCTTACTTTTTCACCAGCGCCCTCGCCCGCGTCGCCACATTCTCCGCCCCAAATCCCAGCTCCGCCAGCACCTTCGGCCCCGGCGCCGACGCTCCAAACCGGTCCACCCCAATCACGTCGCCGTCCTGGCCCACATACTTCCACCAGCCCAGCGTCGCTCCCGCCTCGACCGCCAGTTTGGGCACCCCTGCCGGCAGCACGCTCGCCTTGTACTCCGCCGTCTGCTCCTCGAAAATCTTCCAGCTCGGAAAGCTCACCACCCGCGCCCGAATCCCCTCGGCTTCCAACAACTTCGCGGCTTCCACCACTGGCAACACCTCGGACCCTGTGCCGATCAGCACCACCTGCGGGTCCTCAACATCTTCCAGTACATAAGCGCCCTTGCTCACCCCGGCGTACGCGTCGTGCGCGGCCGGATCGATCACCGGCAAATCCTGCCGGCTCAGCGCAAAAAAGCTCGGCCTCTTGCGTTCCAACGCCAGCCTCCAGGCCGCCGCCGTCTCGTTCGCGTCCGCCGGACGGAAGTCCGTAAGCCCCGGAACCGCCCGCAGCGCCATCAGGTGTTCGATCGGCTGATGCGTCGGCCCATCCTCGCCAAGGCCGACCGAGTCGTGCGTAAAGATGAACAGCGAGTGTACCTGCATCAGCGCCGCCAGCCGGATGGCCGGCTTCGCGTAATCGGAAAACACAAAGAACGTCGACCCGAAGGGAATCAGCCCTCCGTGTGCGGCAATCCCGTTCACCGCCGCGCACATCCCAAACTCGCGCACCCCGAAGAAAACGTTGCGGGCGGCCGGATCCACGTGAAAGCTCTCCCCCGGCTTGAAAATCGTCCTGGTCGACGAGGTCAGGTCCGCCGCCCCGCCAAACAGCTCCGGCACCGCATCGGCAATCGCGTTCATCACCGCTCCGCCCGCGTTGCGCGTAGCCTGCGCCTTGCCGGGCGCAAAGCTGGGAATCGCCTTTTCCCACCCGGCCTTGAGCACGCCCTTTTGCGTCCGCTCAAACTCCGCCGCCAGCTCCGGATTGGCCGCAGCGTAGCCTTCAAACAGCGTCTTCCATTCCGCCTCCAGCCCCGCGCCCCGATCCACGGCCTTGCGCCAGTTGGCCAACGCGGCGTCAGGTACATAAAAACTCTGGTCCTCCGGGAAACCGAAAAACTTCTTGGTCGCCGCCACAGCCTCCGCGCCCAGCGCCTCGCCATGCACCTTGCTCGTGCCGGCCTTCGGGCTGCCGTATCCGATCACCGTCCGCACCGCGATGATCGACGGCCTGCCGGTATCCGCCTTGGCCGCTTCAATCGCCGCCTCAATGGCCACCAGGTCGTTGCCGTCCGTCACCCGCTGCACGTGCCAGTGGTAGGCCTCAAAGCGCTCCAGCGCGTCCTCGGTATAACTCAACTCGGTCGGCCCGTCCAGCGAGATCAGATTGTCGTCGTAAATGAAGATCAGCTTGCCCAGCCCCAGCGTTCCGGCCAGCGAGGCCGCCTCGTGCGAAACCCCTTCCATCAGGTCGCCGTCGCCCAGCAGCGCATAGGTATGGTGATCCACCACCTCAAAGCCCGGCCGGTTGTAAATCGCTGCCAGGTGCTTCTCCGCGATGGCCATGCCCACGGCCATCGCAATGCCCTGGCCCAGCGGCCCGGTGGTCACTTCCACGCCGTCCGTGTGGCCGTACTCCGGGTGGCCCGGCGTCCGCGAACCCCACTGCCTGAAGCTCTTCAAATCCTCCAGCGTCACGTCGTAGCCGGTCAGAAACAGAGTCGAATACAGCAGCGCCGAGGCGTGCCCGTTCGACAGCACAAACCGGTCCCGGTCCGCCCACTTCGCATGCGCCGGGTTGTGCTTCAGCAGCTTGTGAAACAGCAGGTAGGCGATGGGCGCGCAGCCCAGCGGAGCGCCGGGGTGGCCGCTCTTGGCCTTCTCCACTGCGTCCACGGCAAGCAGCCGCAACGTGTCGATGGACAGTTGGTCAAGAGAGAGATCGGAGAGGCTGGAGATCATGATTTTCTTTCCTTAAAGAGAATCATACCTGTTTCATCCTTCTCAAATGGGATGCGCCAACTTTCCCGCACCCTGCCGGCTCCCTCCCGCATCCATTCATACATAGGGTCATGCCGGCAGGCGTGAAGATTGAGTAGCCTTTCGCCGCCAACAAGACCAGCCCATTTCAGCTCAGCGCAGAAATCTGCCCAAACAGCACAATCCGAACGAAGGAGATTTTCCCCTATGGCTTACCAACTCGCACCGCTTCCCTACGACTACGCCGCCCTCGAGCCCTTCATCGACACCGAAACGATGAAGATCCACCACGACAAGCACCACCAGGCCTACGTCAACAACCTGAATGCCGCACTGGCCAACCACCCCGATCTCGCCGCCAAGTCCGTCGACGACCTGGTCCGCGACCTGGCTCAGGTTCCCGAGGAGATTCGCGCCGCGGTCCGCAACAACGGCGGAGGCCACTCCAACCACACGGCCTTCTGGCATCTCATGGGCCCCGTCGGCTCCGATGGCGTCGGTGGCGCGCCCACCGGCCCCATCGCCGCGCAAATCTCCGCCGACTTCGGCGACTTTGAGGCCTTCAAAAAGACCTTCAACGAGACCACCGCCAAGCAGTTCGGCTCCGGCTGGGGCTGGATCATCTTCGTCGGCGGCAAGCTCAAGGTCATCTCCACCCCCAACCAGGACTCGCCCCTCACCCAGGGCCTCTACCCCATCCTCGGCAACGACGTCTGGGAGCACGCCTACTACCTCAAATACCAGAACCGCCGTCCCGACTACCTCGCCGCCTGGTGGAATGTCGTCAACTGGCACGAAGTCAACAAGCGCTTCACCACCGCCAAAGGATGAGGAACAGTTGTCAGTGGTCAGTTGTCAGTAAAACGACGCGCCCTGCAGGGGCTCCGGCTTGTCCACAAATGAGGGTTTCCTACCCATGCGACTCTTCCCTTTTCCCTGGCGCATGGGTGGGAAACCACAAACTTACCCGCGGTCGCTGACCACTGAAAACTGTCTTTCCGCAACTCTTTCCCAATTCCCGTGTCTAATCAGGCAGGAAGGATGCAGAAACCCTTGCGTACATTGGCTTTCCTCCCCCTGGCGGGACTTCTTGCCCTGATTACAGCGGTTGCTTCGGCCCAGGCCGGCAGCTTCGTCATCGCCCAGCACGGCCAGCCCGTCGGCACAGCCACCGTCACCTTCACCGCCGCCCCCAACGGGTACGACTCCACCTCGGTCGTCCGCATCGCCATGCAGGGCCTCAACTATGACCTCTCCAAAACCGAGCAGCTCACCTCGGCCAACCTCCTCAAACACGTCCAGTTGAGCGCCACAGTCAACAACTCCTCGGTCAACGTCACCGCCGCGCCCGACGCCGCTCAGATCCTCCTCAACATCTCCGCCGGCGGCCACAGCTCCACCACCCGCCTGGCCCCGCACCCCGCCGCCGTCTTCCTCCCCGACTTCGACCCCGGCGCCTACGACACCCTCCTCGCCCTGGCCGTCTCCCGCAACAACCGCGACCTCTGGGCCATCATCCCCAAACAAGCCGGCTCCGTCGCCCCCATCCTGCTCGCAACCTACGCCGACGAGCACGGGACCCTCAACGGCAAGCCCGTCACCGTCCACCACCTCGTCGCCACCATCGCCGGCGCCCGGACTGACCTCTTCTCCGGCCCCGAAAACCAGCTTCTGCAGGCCGAACTCCCCCAGCAAGGCTTCGCCCTCATCCGCAAAGGCTTCGTCCTCACCCCACCCGCCAAACCCGGCGTCCCACCGGCCCAGGCCGCACCCCCAACCCAATAGAGCGTTTTCTGTCCCCTATTCCCTATTCCCTACAGAGCCCTCCCCGCCGCCACCGCCGAAGCCCACGCCCACTGGAAGTTGAACCCGCCCAGTTGCCCCGTCACATCCACCGCTTCCCCAATAAAAAACAGCCCCGGCACGGCCCGAGCCTCCATCGTCCGCGCCTGCAACCCATCCGTATCCACGCCTCCCGCCGTCACCTCGGCCTTCTCGAAGCCTTCCGTCCCCGCCGGATGCAGCACCCACCGGTGCAGCCTCCGCTCGCAAGCCTCCAGCGCCGCATTCGACCAACCCTCCGGCACGCCCGCCTCCGCCAAAAAACCCGCCAGCCTCTGCGGCAACACCTCCCTGAGCGCCTGCTTCAACGCCGCCGCATCCCGCCGCGCCCCAGCCCGCATCAAAGGCCCCAACAAATCCAGCTCAGGCCCAAAATCCACCACCAGTTCGTCCCCCGGCCGCCAATACGACGATGCCTGCAACACCGCCGGCCCGCTCAACCCTCGATGCGTCACCAGCATCTTCTCCCTGAACCGCGCCCCGCCAGCCTCGGCCACCACCTCCGCCGCAACCCCCGCCAACTCCATCCATCCTGCCTCATCTCCGCCCAGTATCAGCGGAACCAGCGCCGGCCTCGGCGTCACCACCCCCAGCCCAAACTGCCGCGCCAGCTCATACCCCAGCCCCGTGGCCCCCAGCCTGGGAATTGACAGGCCTCCGGTTGCCACCACCAGCGCCTCCGCGCAAAACCGTCCCTGTGTACACTCCACGGAAAACCCACCCGAAGGGTCGCCAAACCCACCGGAGGTGGCCTCAATCCCGCGCGTATTCAGCACCACTTCCACGCCGCCCCGCTCGCATTCCGCCAGCAGCATCTCCACAATCGCCCGCGCCGAGCCGTCGCAGAAGAGTTGTCCTAGCGTCTTCTCATGCCAGGCGATCCCGTACCGCTCCACCAGCTCGATGAAGTGCCTCGGCTCGTAAAGCGCCAGCGCCGACTTTGCAAAATGTGGGTTTTCCGAAAGAAAATTGCCCGGCCCGCTGTGCAGATTCGTAAAATTGCACCGGCCGCCGCCGGAGATCAGAATCTTTCGCCCGGGCTGCCCATTGTGCTCCAGCAACACAACCCGCCGCCCGCGCTGCCCAGCCACCGCCGCGCACATTAGCCCAGCCGCCCCCGCCCCCAAGACAATCACATCGAATTGGCGCAGTTCAGGCGGCATAGGGTCCCGATAAGAATAGCCGCCGAGCCGCCGGTAGTCTTCCTGGTGCGCCCCATCGCGAATCTCGTCACATCAAGGGAAACCGTTCCCTCACCAGCCGCAACGCCTCTTCCGCCGTCCCAATCGCCCCCTCCAACTGCGCATCTTCCACCGTCCGCAGCATCTCCTTGAACCCCGCCCCCGGCACATACCCCGCCGCAATCAACTCCCGCCCCGTAATCAGCGGCCGCGGCCTCACCGTCTCCTCCGGCATCGACTCGTACCGCTCCCGCACAAACTCCCAGTTCTCCAGATTCCCGCTCCCCGCCAGGCAATCCATGCGGTGCAGCGCCAGATGCTCCTCAAACCTCGGAAGCCTGAAAAACCGCTTCAGCGTAGAAGCCTTCATCCGCCCCGCGTCCATGAACCGCATATGATTCTCAATCAGCGCCACAATCTGCCGCGTCTCCTCATTCGAAAACCGGAACCGCCTGCAAATCTCCGCCCCCATCGCCACGCCCACCTCCACGTGTCCGTCAAACCGGATCCGATCCGGCCCCCGCCGGAACGTCGGCGGCTTGCCCACATCGTGCAGCAGCGCCCCCCACGCCAAGGTCAGCGCGCACCCCGCCTCCAGTTGATCGAGCAGCAGCAGAGTGTGTGTCCAGACATCCCCCTCCGGATGGAACTGCGGCGGCTGTTCCACGCCCTTCATCCGCGCAACTTCGGGCAGCACCTCGGCCAGCAGCCCAGTCTCCTCCAGCAGCTCGAACGCCCGCCGCGCCCGCCCCTCGGTCAGCATCTTGGTCAGCTCATCCCGCACCCGCTCGCGGCTCACCGCCCCAATCCGCCCAGCCAGCCGGCACATCGCCACAGCCGTCCCCTCCTCGATCTCAAACCCGAACCGCGCCGCAAACCGCACCCCCCTCAACATCCTCAGGTGATCTTCCTCGAACCGCTCCTCCGCCCTCCCGATCGCCCGCACCACCCCCGCATCCAGGTCCGCCAACCCGCCAACATGGTCGATCACCGCAGCGCGAAGATCGTCCGCGCCCTGCAGGGGGTCCAGCAACAGCCCATTGATGGTGAAATCCCGCCGCCGCACATCCTCCTCGGCGCTGGTCGTATACCGCACCGCATCCGGATGCCGCCCATCCGAGTACGCCCCATCCGACCGGAAAGTCGCCACCTCCGTCACCACATACGCCGCCTCCGCCAACTCAGCCCCTGGCGCGCAAGCGCCGTCTGCCGTACCGCAGGTGCCCGCGTCCGCCCCACCGCAGGGGTCGCAGGTGGCCACCAGCACCACCCCAAAGTGCGCCCCCACTGCAAACGTCCGCGGGAACAGCCCCAGCACCGCCTCCGGCGTCGCACTCGTCGCCACGTCATAGTCCTTCGGCTCGCGCCCCAGCAGCAGGTCCCGCACACAGCCGCCGGCCAGATACGCCTCATACCCCGCCGCCCGCAGCTCTCCCACCACCCCCAGCGCCGCCTCGAACTGTCCCATCCCACGCGCCATATCTGCTTCTATTCTCCCCCGCGCCACCGCCAACTGGGAAACCAACGCACCCAACCCGCCCCGGCCCCGCTAACTTGCTAACTCGCTCCAACCGCTAAACTGGAACCATGCCCGGCTCCGGTCTCATCCTCGCCATCGAATCCTCCTGCGACGAGACCGCCGCTGCCGTCGTCCAGCGCGGCGCCCGCACTCTATCCTCCGTCGTAGCCTCCCAAATCGCCACCCACGCCCGCTACGGCGGTGTCGTCCCCGAGCTGGCCAGCCGCGAGCATCTCCGCGCCATTGTTCCTGTCGTCCGTGCCGCCCTCGCCCAGGCCAACGTCACCCTGGCCGATCTCGACGCCATCGCCGTCACCAGCGGTCCCGGCCTCGCCGGAGCCCTTCTCGTCGGCATCACCTACGCCAAGGCCCTCGCCTTCGCCAACGGCCTGCCCCTCATCGCCGTCAACCACCTGGAAGGCCACATCCACGCCGTCCTGCTCCATGAAAGAGAAGAGCAAGAGGCTTTGAAGGGTACGGGCTTCAGCCCGTACATTCAGCCGCCAAATGAGGAAGGGGCTTTAGCCCCTGAGGGAAATCTCCCTTCTGCCAACGAGCCTGCCCACGCCCTCGTCGTCTCCGGCGGCCACACCCACCTCTATCTCTGCCGCCCCGCCCACAACGCCTGGAGCTACTCGCTGGTCGGTCGCACCCTCGACGATGCCGCCGGCGAAGCCTTCGACAAGGTCGCCAAGCTCCTCGGCCTCGGCTACCCCGGAGGTCCCTGGATCGACGCCCTCGCCCCCCACGGCAACCCCAAAGCCATCCCCTTCGCCTTCTCTCAGATCAAGCCCAAGCTCCATCTCGCCGGCAAGCCCCCGCGCACCAAAGCTGCCCGCACCGCCCCCATCGCCAACCTCGACCCCCGTTTCCTCTTTTCCTTCTCAGGAATCAAGACCGCCGTCCTCCGCTACGTCGAACTCCACAACCTCCGCCCCCAAGCTGAATCCCGCCGCGAAGCGCTCTTCACTGGACCCGACGCCCCCGCTCGCCCCACCGTCGAAGATGCACTCGCCCAATGCGACCCCCAGACCCTCGATCTCATCGCCAGCTTCCAGCACGCCGTCGTCGGCGACCTCATGAAGAAGACCTTCGCCGCCGCCGAATCCCTCGCCGCCCGCCGCATCCTCATCACCGGCGGAGTCGCCGCCAACCGCGAACTCCGCGCCCGCTTCACCGCCGAAGCTGCCCGTCGCAACCTCCGCGTCGCCTTCCCCACGCTAGCTCTCTCCACTGACAACGCCGCCATGATCGCCGCCGCCGCCTGGCCCCGCCTCCAGGCCGGATCCTTCGCCCCAAGCGATCTCTCCGCCGACCCCTCCCTCGCCCTGGGCCGATGAAGCTTTGCCCCACCCCATCCCACAGTTGTACGATTGGCTCAACACCCGAACGACCGCACCCTACCAGCCGCCCCAACAGTGGCCCTCGCGTGCAGCGGTCCTTCCAGCGCCAGGGAGTGCCGGACCCATGACCACCAGCTCCATAATCCTCAAGTCAATGACCCTCAAGCCCATCACTCCCCTCATGAGCCCAGCACTCTGGATCGCAACCTGCCTGACCCTGCTCCTCATCGCCTGCGGCGGCGGCGGCAAAGTCACACCCCCACCCCCTCCCACCACCTATGTCCTCACCGTAAACTCGGCCAGCCCCGCCAGCAGCGTCTCCATCGCCGTCACACCCAGCGACAACAACAACTCCGGCAACGGCGCCACCAGCTTCACCCGCACCTATAACGCCGGAACCTCCGTCACGCTCACCGCCCCCGCCACGGCCGGCGGCAATCCCTTTTCCTCCTGGAGCGGGTGCACCACCGCCAGCACCGTCAACTGCACCGTCATCCTGAACGCCGGCACCACCGTCATGCCAGCTACACCGCCCCCGCGGTCACTTACTATGTCAGCGGCTCCGGCAGTGACTCGGCCAACGGCCTCTCCACCGCCACCGCCTTCCTCACCCTCCAGCACGCCGCAAACCTCACCCAGCCCGGCGACACCGTCTACGTCATGAACGGCACTTACACCAACTCCTGCCCCACCTGCGACGTCCTCGATATCTATAACCCCGGCACGCCCAATAACTGGATCACTTACCAGGCCTATCCCGGCCAGACTCCGCAGATTTCCTTCAACGGCTGGGAGGCCATCTTCTTTGAGCCCACGGCCGCCTACATTGAGGTAAACGGCTTCTCCATCCTGGGCAACAATTACAACGTAACTCTCCAGCAAGCGCTGAATCAGTCCACCACCAACCCCGATCCCGCCTTCGACGGCAACTGCATCTCCGCCGACGGCCGCCAGGGCACCGCCGCCGTCAGGCCCAACCACCTCCGTATCCTCAACAATGTTATCGGCGCCTGTGGCGGCGCCGGCGTAGGCACCGCCTGGTCGGACTACGTCACCATCTCCGGCAATACCATCTACGACTCCGCCTGGTACTCGATCTACGGAGCCAGCGCCATCTCAACCTGGCAAAACTGGAACTCCGACAGCTCCACCGGCTACAGGATGGTCATCACCGGCAACCGTATCTTCGGAAATCAGGAACTCATTCCCGTGTACTCTAACGGGGAAATCACCGATGGCGAAGCCATCATCGTCGACTCCACCCGTAACTCGGCCTACCAGCCCAGCATCGGCTTGAGTCCGTATACCGGCAGAACGCTGATTGCCAACAATGTCATCTACGCCAACGGCAGCGCTGCCATCGAGGTATTCGAGAGCGACCACGTCGATGTGGTCAACAATTCCAGTTACCAGGACGTGATCAATCCGCCTCTGACCGGCTGTGGAGAGATGAATCTCAACCAGGCCTCCGACGTCAACGTCATCAACAATATCTTCTATAGCGCCACCGGCCAGAATCCCGTCGCCGTAGTTCCCCGCACCACATCGTCGATCGTTCTGAACTACAACCTCTACTACAACGGAACCAACGCCGGCGATGTCGCCAACGGCCCCAACGACCTCACCGCCGACCCGCTCTACCTCGATCCCGCTGACTCCAACCGCTTCAGCGTCCTGCTCAGCGTATCCCCCTCCAGCCCCGCGGCGGGCTCAGGAACTTCTTACCTCGCCCCCTCCACAGACTTCGCCGGAAGTCCTCGCCCCGGTTCCAAAGGCTACGATCGCGGCGCCTATCAGCAGCCCTGACCCTGCCGGCCGCTAACCCGCCGCACGTTCAACTCGTCCCCAGCCACCACCCACGCCCCGCGCACCAGCAGCTCTCATCCGGCTGGTCGTTCCGGTGCAACCACCGGACATTGCGCCAATTCCCCCTCCGAAACGCCGCCGCCAGCGCCCGCCCCGCCTGCTCGTCCTGGGCCCCGGCGCAGGCAACAAACTGCACCCCGCACAGGAACCTCGCCGCATACACTCCTTCTGCCTTCCTGGTCACCAGTAGCATCGCGCCGCCCTCATCTTCCGGCTCCAGCGGAAACAGCAGCCGCCCCTCCGGCCGCAGCGCATCCAGCCACACCGCCAGCGGCTCGCTTGCGGCGGCGTTCACATACAGCACGTCGCAATCCGGCAGCGGCCCCTCGGCGCCACTCCGGCAGTGCACCGCCGCCTGGGGAAACTCCGCCAGATTCGCCCACGCCCGCGCCGCCAGCTCCGGCTCAATCTCATAGGCGTCCACCCGGCCCGCCTCGCCCACCAGCATGGCCAGCATCGCCGTGTAGTAGCCCGTGCCCGCGCCCACCTGGACCGCGTGTTCGCCCTTCCTCGGCGCCAGCGCGTCCAGGCACATGGCGTGCAGGCTCGGCTGCCCATTATTGAGCTTATCCAGCCTGTCCAGCCCCCGGCCTGCGCCCAGGGAGACGACCGCATCTTGGTACAGCGCCGCCGGATCGTCCGAAACGGTCTGCGCAAGGCCCCAGGAGGACGCAATCTTCCACGGAGCCGGCCCCACAAATCTCTCCCGCGGAATCGCCTTGAGCGCCGCCGCAATCTCGCTCCCGGAAGCAATGCCCGCCTGAGCCGCGATCCGATCGGCATAAGACTTTCGACAGGCCTCAAGTCGCCCGGCCCGGACTCCCTGATCCCCGGCCGGATGGGTCTGGTCCGGATGGGTCTCGACTGGATCAGCCCTGTAGTCCTCCATCTCCATCCTCCCCGCGCCGCTTCGGCCCGCACTTACCCTTTTGAGCGAACAGCCCCCCATTGATTATCGGAAGCTCCAGCCCGCCCCGCAACCCGCACGCCGCCCCGGGTACCCACCCCTTCGGCTGCGCTCAGAGGCAGGCTTTCGCGGCAGCTTTATCGGCTAAGGTCGGATAGATCCATCTACAATACAGTCCTTTATAGCTTTACAGTGATCCTCGCCGTCTCTCTTTTTCGCCTTCCTTCTGGCGAAAGGGTGGGGCACCACAGCCCCAAACTCGCCTCTAATCGAACTCCGAAAGCTCTTTCACCGGCGAAGCCACCCTCCCGGCCCGAACAATCCCATACTTCCAATCCAGAAACCCCCGCAACCCCTCCGGCAGCGATCCTGCCAGCTCCTGCCAGGTCATCACCTTCAACCGCACCCGCATCTCCGCCGACTTCACCGCCAACATCACCTGAAACCACGCCTCCCGCAAGTCCGGCCTGCGCTCATCGTGCACCACGCAAAAGCTGCACCCTTCCGCATAAGCCGCCAGCACATTCCGAATCAACTGATACCCCGCATACCCAGCCTCCCCGCCCACGGAATGACTGGCTCCGGTGAAGGGCACGGAGGAGCCCGGTTCAGAGAAGGGTACGGGCTTCAGCCCGTACGTTAGATCAACCAAAGAAGGACGGGCTTCAGCCCCTGAGAGAATCATTCCGTCAACCTCACCCGCCCCCTCAAATTCCTGCGAATAATCCTCCGGAAACTCCGTCGCCTCTCTCCGCCTCTTCACAGCCAACTCCACCCGCGGCAACAACTCCCGCTCAAACACCACGTCGAAGTCCCGATACCCCTCCACCACCCCTGCCTTGCACGTCTGAAAATCCCCCTCCGTCAGCTTCGCCTCCACCAGCAGCGATCCCCACCGCATATCCACCTCCGTGCGGTCGCTTCGTCCACCCGTCAGCGGCGCCCGCGCCCTCCACCCAAACACGAGTGTGTCCTCCCCATCCACTCCGAGAGTCCGCCGCACCGCAGGTGCCTCCGACACCCCCGGCGTGCAAAACACATTCATCAGCAGCGCATCCGAACTCATCGACGAGTCCAGCTCCCGCCACCTTCGCTCCGCCTTCGGCAGCGCCCTTCCCTGCGCATGAATCTTGCCGAACCGCCGCATCCACTCCGGCCGCGCCGCAATCGCCGCATACGCCGCATCGAAGAAGTTCCCGTGCCGCCCACCCTCCGGCGCATACACAATCACCGGCGAGTTGCCATAGCTCTCCACATGCGCCCGTCCCCGCGCCCATCGCCGGTTCCGCAGCCCCAGCTCCCGCCGCAGCTCGCTCGCATACCAGCTTGCCTTCGCCGTCGCCATCAAACCGTCACCGGCGCGTCTGCAACCCCCGCCGTTCCAAACACCCGCCGGTACCGCTCCACCTCGCCTGCCGGTCCCAGCGCCTTTTGGTAGTTGTCCGACAGCTTCACCGCCGGCCTGCCCTCCACATCGGTCAGTTTGCACACCAGGCTTACCGGATTGAACGCATCATCCCCCTGCGGATTGCAATTCCGAAAATCGTTGGTCAGAAACGTGCCCCATCCCGCGCTGAACCGAATACGCCGCTCGGCAACCCATTTCCTCTCATCCGCGAAGTCGCTGGCCCGTTGAAAATCCCCCGGCGCCGCCCCATTGCGCAGCCTCCCTCCAAAATACGCATGAAGCCCCAGAATCTGTCCCACATCCAGCGCGTCCGAGGCAATCAGCCGCTTCTGCCGCGGATCGCGCCCGTGCCGCTCCAGCCACGCAATATATTCGTCGCCTGCCACGTACGGGTCCTTGCTGTCCATGCGCTGGCCCGTCCAGTCCGCCACCCACTCCGGCGCACACTCCAGAAACTGCGTTGTCCCAAACGTGTCCGGAAGCAGAATCAGCAACTCCCCCTGGTAGGTCTGCTGCCATAGCTCAAGCAAGCGGTACTGCGCCGCCCGCAACTCCTCGTCGCTATCCGCCATCGCCGCCAGCGCCATGGGCAGCTCGTGCGCATTGGTGCCGATCGCCTCCAGATCGTGCTTGTAAGCCAAATAAGTATTTGAACTCCCCGCAAAGCTCGCGCCCAGCACATCGCTCATGGCCTTTACCACATACTCATGCCACAGGAAGCTGTGCCTCCGTCTCGTCCCAAAGTCGCTAACGTTCAACTGCGGAACCCCGCGTAGCCGCTCCATCTTTTCCCAAAGCTTTGTCTTCGCCCGCGCATACAGGATGTCCAACTCGAACTCGCTCAGACGCTTCAAACTGGCGCGCGTCTTCAGCTCGTCGATCGCCGAAAGCGCATAGATCTCCCACATCGTCGTCTCGGTCCAAAGACCGTGAAAGCTCAGCGACAATTGCCCATCCCGCTCGGATAAGTCGTAATCGGAGAGCCGGAAGTCCCGTTCCAGCCACTCCAGAAACGCCGGCTCGAAGATCCCTCGCCGCCCGTAGAACGTATTGCCCGCCAGCCAGATCAGCTCGGACTTGTGGAAGCGCAGCTTGCGCGTCGCCTCCAGTTGCTCCCGCAACTGCGCCAGGCCCACCATCTCGCCCAGCCGCGCCGCAGTCGTGCGATTGAGCAGCGTAAACGTCGCATGGGTCGCTGGGAAATGCTTCCAGATGAACTGCAGCATCAGCAGCTTGTAGAAATCGGTATCCAACAGTGAACGTGTGATCGGATCCAACTCCCAGTTATGATCGTGCGCGCGCCTGGCAACATTGATAATCACAATAATTCCACTCTACCTGATCGCCCTGCCCTTCTTTTGCTTTCCTATCCCAACCACAAAAGCCGGGCGCCCCTCGATACGGACGAAAGCTTTGTCAAGGCGCACCAATCCGGGCGGTGCGTGAGCACCGCTTGTCTTTCCAGAGGGGTTGAGGACCAAAACCCTGGGAGATTCACGCTGCATCACCATTCGGCGGGCATTTTGGCGCCCCACCAACCATCGATTCGGCCTTCAACCACAGGCCATGATGCTTCCATGTGGACATCCAGCCTACTGCCGGATGCGAGAGTGCTCATTCAAGGTCACGACCTGGCTCAAGCCGATCAGGGCCACCCGCGAGCTGCTCTCGATAAGGGCGATCTCTGGATAGCCAACGTTATGCCGCAACATCCAGCCGGGGTCCTCGCGGACAGGTCTTCGTTCGTGGGGTGGAGTAGGGTCGCACTGCCAACTTCCTGGCCGCCGCAACCTTGGCCACGCCTTTCGGCTTGTGATGGCAGCGGGCCGCATACTGCTTGCGAAATCCTTCATCCAACCGAGTTACACTCTGCGCCGCTTCCACCCATTGCGCCGCAGCTCTCGGCTGACCGTCGACGGCGCCCGATTCAGGGCGGCGGCAATTGCCGCCGTCCTGAAACCCAACTCCAACTGAGCCTAAATGTAAACCCGCTCAGATAAACTCAACTGCTCATAGCGCTTGCCCATGCAACATCATCCCAAATCGAAATGTTGCACTTCGAGATTGAGCGCGGCGAGTTATCGCTTTTCCCAGGCTTTCCAGCAAACCGGCATTTCCACGGTCTCTTGCAGTCGCCCCCTGCACTCAGGCGGCAATCTCCGTCATGGCGCCAGTCCAGTTTTGTTCGAGCTCCTTGAGCGGCTTGTTGAACTCATAACTGGCGTGCTGGCTGCCGCGGGCGCGAATGCCGTGCTTCTGCATCAACCGTTGCACACGCTGCTTGGCCACGTGAATGACTTGAGCTTGCAACTGCCGCCAGATGCGCGGCCAGCCGTAGGCCCCACGATTCTCAGCATATGCAGCGCTGATGTGCACCAGCAGCGCTTAGTCGCTGAGATGCCGGCGCCTGGCGTTCTCGCACGATGCGCCTGCACTCAGTTGGATAAGGTCTGCTCAACCACTCCCAGGCTGCGTGCCGCCGCCGCCATGCTTGAACTCAAACGTGTACCGTCCCCGCTTTGCCTTCGTCATTTTCGCTTCTCTTTCGCTATCAATGCAGCTTGCCAAGGGATACGTTTTCGCGGGCAAGGTCGTATTGATTGGTTTCATTTAGCGAACTTGATAGCGTGATATGCGTCACAGTCTCCCCTCAACTGTTGAGTATATAAAAAGTCGATATCTCTGATTGGATCTCTTGCTCGGCCAACTCTGAGGGGCTCCCAAGGCGGTGTGACTTTTGCAGAACTTCTTAGTGTCGTCTCGAGGATTGGCTGACGGTCGTCCGCAAACTACTCTAGCATCGAGAGCCTGGCGTCCAGTATTTGCTCTGGCTCTGGCAACAACCTTCTTATGTGGGGGTTGCTCAAAGAAAACTCATCGGAGCGTGGAGAGTTATGTTGCCTCCCTGACCCTCCAACAAAGCCTTTCGCCCGCCATTCCTCTGTCCAGACCATCAACCGAGACAGCCAAAACCTCAGTCTTTACCTTCACCGAAGCGTGCGCACGCGCCGCGCAATTCGACAAAGAACTCTCAAGTGAACTGGCTGATGCGGCTCAATTGCAAATTGACCTTCAACAAGCGCATAGCGCGATTTGGCCTCGCGTGGATACGAGGATGTATTTTCAGCTGCCGTTCGGTGGAAATTACTCGGACATACAAAAGTTCAACGGGGGCGTCTTTTTCAACTACGACTTGGATAAGGCGCTATTTTCTGGGGATGCAACTGCCGTGGCGCGCGCAGGAATCGAAGCTAAGCGCGAAACAATCGAGCAGACGCTACAACAACTCACTCACGATCTGTTTCTGTTGTTAGCGAACCGAGAGGCCTTGAAAACCGAAGTCGCATTGCGCGGCGTGATTAAATCCCAGTCTTTGGATGCGCTGCAGACAGCAAATGTCTCGGCGCGAGCAGGCCAGATCAAACCCGAACGCATCTACGAATATGAATACCAGTACGAGATGAACACCCGCCTTTACCAGGAAGCCGTTCATCGGCTTGCCGATATGAACCGCACCCTCGGTGATCGGCTATTTATCGACGGAGCACAGGACATCGTAGTTAGCGACTTCCCGGAATTGCTGGCGTCAATAGACGAAGTTGCTCCTGCAACGGACCTTAATGAGGCCTTTTTCGACGCGTTATGGGCAAAACGTCACGACACAAAGCTGCTGGAAGCCCAGCTCTTCATGAAGGAGATGGCAATTATCGACCAGCGCCGCAAACGTATTCCAAAAATCTCCGGTGCGCTCGGCGCGGGAAGCAATAGCCTGAGTTCGAGCTATACTCAAGCGCCCTTAGTAGTTCAACTGGGCGTGTCTATGCCCCTTATTGATTTTGGTGATATAAAACGCGACATCAGCAAGGCCACTATCGATCGCGACTTAGTTAAGCGGGATATCACCCTGCTATTTGTTCAGATTTACCGTAACGTGAATGATGCCTCCGCATCTCTTTCCGAGTCCATCGAAGCCAGGAAAGCGGCGGATGATTATTGCAATCAGGTCGCCCGACAACATGAAGCTAATCAATATCTCGTGACAGCTGGGTTAGCAGATACCATCGACATGCTTGCTTCTAAAGAACGCGCCGGTGAAGCAGAGATCGAGTTGACGCGAGCACAAATGAACGTCACTAATGCAGCGGCTGAATACGCTTGGACCTCCCAGCTGGATGTTGTTTCTGGGCTGGACAACATGGTGCTGGCGCGGTTAGGCCATAATCCATTCGCCAGCAGTAGCAAAGCTAAGTAGGGCAAGGGAGGATGGTGCTTACAGGGTCGGGAGCATCGCCTAATGGGTTCTTTATCTGTGGATGTCAGTCTTGCTTGGCTGCCGGGAGGCAATTTATGGACGGAAACGTAGGCCATACATCGGAGACCTTAAGCCTGCGTCCGCTTAGTCGTATCGAACTTGATGCGCTTGTCGCTATAATGCCATCTTGGCTGCATCAGCGGGCGTGGGATATTCCTGAAGGTGCTGATGCTGACTTACTTTGGGAATATATCGACCGCCAGGGCCTAGGCGGTGCGCTCGGCGCGCTCGCGGTAGCGAACCTTATGCCCGCATGTGAGTTAAGCGAACTGGCCAAGGCGCGATATTTCAGCAATATGCTCTACTGCGAACAAGCCAGAAACACGTGCCGAAAAATCCTCGCCACAGCCCGAAAGCACGACATTCCGATTGTTAACTTTAAGGGCCCTGTCCTCGCGCAACAAGCATACGCCGATCCAGGTATTAGAGCTTTCGCGGACCTGGATTTGTGCGCCCGCTCTCGGGCAGACGTCTTCAATCTCCTGGATGCGCTGGGCGCCAAGGTTGACGAGGACAGCGATCATGAAGGTATTGTTCGTCGAATGCGCGCTCCCGGCAGTGTTCTCGCCACATTTGACGGGTGGGAAATCGAAATTCGGTATCCGACCAGGGAAGCGACAGATCCGATGCTCGATCTGCTGTATCGCTACGACTATGGTTCCAACCCGGCTGAAGACGATTGTTTTGCTTCTCCAGACCCTGCATGGCATTTGGTTCTGCTGGTTTTGCATTTGTCTTGGTACCACTACTACTCGCGCTTCGTTTGGTTCTTGGATTTGGCGGCCTTGGTTTCGCGCTTTCGGAATCAGATGGATTTCGAGTGGGTATTGCAGGAGTCCAAGCGTCTGCATGCGACCAATCTTATCGCTTTAGCTAGCTGCTTTTGCCGAAAGAATATCGACCCTTCATTTCCAGAGTTTCCGCCCAATTCGGCTGCGTGGAACTATCGGTTTCTCTGTCTGGTGACAGATCCCCGCACAATCTCCAGCGAGAAGTTCTCCCTTCATCAGCGAACGCGCAGGGGACTCCTGTACATTCTTTGGCTTCGGGCGATCCGGTTCTTTCTCCTTGCCGACCCTCCGCCGCGATATCTTCCTGATTGTCCGCCAGAGCGATGGATGATTGCTACAATCGTTATTGGGGGGCGGTCGACCGGGCCTGTGATGCGGTTGGCGGTAGGTATGGTTGTGAGTCTTCTGTTTCGCCCGCTGGCAAGGCTCTCAGCTCAAATTGCGAGAATGACTGGAGGGGAATCTTGACCCTGAAGAGAATGCGAACGCTCTCCGCTTGGCTGGCTGGCTATTTCGCTTTAATCGGCATCTTAGTTTTATCACCCCAACTCGTGGCGCAGAATCCTGCGGGATCCCTGCCCAATGCTGCCGCCAATACCGAATTAATCGAGGCTCGCGGGTTTGTCTTTCCCAAAAAGAAGATGGTCTTAAAACTGCACTCCGGCGAGCATGTGACCGAGATTCTGGTATCAAAAGGAGAGCGAGTTAAAGTCGGCCAGCTTCTCGCCCGAATAGATAACCCTGCATTGTTGACAACGTATATGGACCTGATCGGCAAGAGGAACGATTACGAAGTTCTTCGCGATGAAGTTGATGAGTGCGCCTTGGAGTTGACACTTCAACAGTCCGACCTCGATAAGCAGAATGCAAAAATCAACACCATGCGCAAGGCAACGGACACTATATCTAATTACTCGATCGACAACTTGATGGTGCCCCTGAATGAAAAGTTAAGCGAGCTTGAGGATAAGATCAAGACCACTACTATGCGACTTGCGCATTTGCAGGCTCGGTTGCGTGCCCAACGGGAAGCGGCAGATTTGCTGGAGCGAGAACTGGAGGCGACCAAGCTCCGCTTGGGGCAAAATATGCAAAGAGCGCCGTTCGGCGGGATTGTCGTGGAACGGGCAGTCGATCCAGCATTGCTATCACCCGAAGACGTAATCTGCGAGGTGTGGGACGACAGTGCTTTCATCGTCGAACTAGAGATACTGCAGCACCAACTCACATATGTGCGTACGGGGCAATCAGTGATTGTCGCTTTAGATTTCGGGCGTAGTCAGACTGTCCGCGGGTTTGTCGAATCAATAGAGGCGGGAAGCCTGGTGCCGCCGGTTTCCGGCCCTCCGAAATTCAAGGCCATCGTCAAGTTGGAGAAGACAGTCCCTTGGCTTCGGCCGGGGATGCAAGTTACTGTCCGAGTTCAACCAGGGGGGACAAAGTGAGCGGAGGCTCGAACGATACCCAGCCGTTTATCAGTCTGCGCGGAGTCCACAAGAGCTGGCGAGCGGGCGGCACACGTATCGATGTGTTGCGTCACATCGATCTGGATATTCGCGCGGGAACGTCCACTGTGATCGTTGGACCCTCCGGGTCAGGCAAATCAACCTTGGTGCATGTTCTAGCGCTTCTTACGCCGATTGACAGCGGCGAGTATTTGTTTAACGGATCCAGTGTTTACGCCGTCAACAGGTGGTGGGATGTCGGAATTAGACAGAGTATCGGAATTGTGTTTCAGGATGGCAAACTCATCCAGAATCTTACTGCGCTTCAGAATGTATGCGTTCCTGTATCTCACAGGGGCATATGGCCGCGGCAACAGAAAAAACTGGCGAAGCGTGCTCTGGCTCAGGTAGGTCTTTTAGATCGCCTCGATAGCTATCCTAATCAGTTAAGCGGAGGAGAGTTGATACGATGTGCTATCGCGCGGGCGCTGGTGACTGAACCTGTCCTGATCCTTGCAGACGAACCGACCGGAACTCTGGATTCCGAAACCGGGTCGACAATTAGTGATCTGTTATTTGGGGTTGTTAAGGAACAACGGACACTGGTTGTCGTCTCACACAATCCCCTATTGGCTGAACGCGCTGATAGGGTGGTCAGCATTCGCGACGGTATCCTTGATGAAGTATAGAGATTACTCGCCGAGAGCAGGACGCCGGTTAATGGCATCTCCGAAAGCAACAGGGGACAGAATCGCAGCGCGTCTGGTCTGTCTATTGTCGTTGACCGGCCAAGGAATGTGGAGCAACAGATTCCAGCTTTCTCTCACGTTGATGACGATGGCTGTCGGGTCTTTTGCGTTGTCGCTGACGTTCTTCCTTGGCGAAGGTGCGCGCATACGTCTTTGGCAGGATATGGAACATCTCATGGGGGATTGGGTCATCGCTTCTCCTGGTGTAAGACAGGATAGCCACCTTCTGGAGACGCGTCTCCGCCCGGACTTTACGCCTGAGGACTTCACGTTTGTCAAAGATCATTTGAAAGATGTAAGACTGGTAGCGCCCATGTTCCAGGCAACCGAACCGGTCACTTTTCGCAGCATTAACCGAGTGATGGCGGTTGACGGGGTAACCGTTGAACTCAGCAGAGAACCGCTATTCCTTCCGATAAGAGGTCGCGGATTCTCAGACGCCGGACACCAAGGGCTTGTGTGGGAATGCTTGCTCACCAAGTCTGCGGCTGAGGCATTAGCAGTGACAATAGAGGACGAGCCGACCATTTTCATCGACGGTCGACCCTTTCAAGTAAAGGGTGTGACTCAAGATCCTCCGGGAGCGGATGATTTCTTTAAGGCTCGCATCACTGTTCCATATGAAAGTGCAAATGTTCTATGGCTTCCGTCCGGCACGATAGGAGATATTTTGGTTGCATGGACTAATCTCGAAAAGATGGACGAAGTCGTTAGCGGCTTGCGCTCCTCCTTGGAAGTCTGCCGCGGCCCGGATACCTTTTTTCTCTCTTCATCTGAGTTTAAGATTCAAAAGAGCAGGAGCATTGTCGCAAACTTCATGGCATATGGCCAAGTGGAAGCGCTATTCTGCATCGGGATCGCCTTCATAGGCGTAATGAATGTCATGTTGACGAATACTGCTCGAAGAAGCAGAGAGTTCGCAATTCGCATATCTATGGGCGCCAGGCACTCTGAAATTCTGGCAGCAGTCTTATCGGAAAGCTTTCTACTCGGCATTTCGGGAGCGTTAATCGGAGTTGCGTTGTCTGTGTTACTTGCTCCATATGTTGGCCGGCTATTGCAATCCAAAATCAATGAGGTCAATCAATTGCTTCCTTATTATGGTCTAAAGGGATTTCTCTACCCGATTCTTGTTTGCGGCTTGGCAGGACTGATCGCTGGCGTCATTCCCGCAGCAAAAGTCCGACGGTTGGATGTCCTCGCGTCCCTCAGGAATGACACATGAGAACACGACGTAACCTATTTAGGTCCAATTGGACAGAGCGTATTTCATAAACAGGTCCGACCGCTCCGCCGTTCGTAGCTTCGACTCTTCCGCCTTGCAGCCAGACTTCAAAGTCCAATATGCCTTATAGGGCATGCCCGGCAAAGGCATGATTTACGCATCGCGCGACGCAGTCCAACCGAGCTTTCCGATGATATCCGCATCGCCCTTCGCAGCCCAGTCTTTTATGGTCCGTGCCACACATCCACCACAGCACTGGCCACGTTCAATGAACTTGCATGTCAGGCACTCTTCGTAGATGCCCATCCTGCGGATTCCGGACAGTCTGCTCGTATAGTGGGCCCGAAGCTCCGCTTCGTTCTGAAAATTCAGGATGCGAACATTCTCGCAGTCGCTCAGCGGGAAGCAGGGCCACGCCGTCAAATCCGTCCCTACATCAATTGGATAGCTACAAACCGATTGGAATCCGCGGGAGTTAAGGACTAGCTTACCAAGGCTCTCTTCCGCGAACATACACAACGGAAAGCCGCAGTCAAACGAGCCGAGCACATTTCGCTTTTCTAGCTTACTCAACTGCTCGACCAGCCGCATGCCGATGGCCTTAAAGGATTTGCCGTCAAGGAACGAGTTTACGGTTCCAACGATCGGGGACGCCAGCCCCAGGCGCAATCCTCTATCAAGTCCGGTTTCGTCGATGAGATCAGGAATAAACTGAAGGTCAAACTCCTCACGATAAATATTGAAGCCACAGCTGCCCTGTAGCCCGGCAATCCTCATGCTTTCCTTCGCATGTGCCAATTGCGCCGTCGTCTGAAGATTCGGTTCGTTGACGTTGAATAAGAATTTGAGTTTCCATTCCGCTGTTGGAACTGATCGAATCGCATCCTGAATTCCACGTGGCCACAGTCCGTTTGTGAACACCAGCGTTTCGAAGCCGCGCTGGTGAGCCCGGCTGACGATTTCAAGGAACTCAGGATGAAGAGTAGGCTCGCCGCCTAAAAGTTTCAGCAATGAAATCTTACTACTTTCAAGAAAACGCAAATACTTTTCATAATTGTCCAGCGAGATATGTTGAGTCGTCGGGCCAGTCTGCGTGTCAGAAAGATTAACTCTTGATCTGGCGAAGCAGTACGGACAGGCTCGATTGCACGTGTTGGTAATGATCAAGTTCATTGTTTTCTCCTACTGCGACAAAAACGTCAAAAAAACTGGCGGCCTACGTACTGCTAACACATATTGACAGATCCCTCTTCACAATACTCTGACGGTCAACGACTTTGCCCTCGTTCAGTTCGACAACAAGGTCCGCCATCTTCCTTTTGATATCCAACGTTCTTCAGAACGATTCCTTCTCGAAAGGCGCGGGAGATACGGCGTTTGGTAGTTCACGCCAATGCGACTCTTGAGCCAGAAAGACGATGACGGTCGACAGATACTCCACCAGAAGCGCCTGCAAAAAAATAAGGTAACACTCGGTCAAACGCTCAAACATCTGCGCCGGACCTCAGCCAAGACTGATTGAGTCACGTGGTTTTCTATCGCGACCACTTCTTTCAGTCCCTAGATCCGATTGCTTTTGCTTCTTTGTCCTCCCCTTCATCCTTCACATGCCCGCGCCAGATTTGGTAGCTATTCAGGGCGATCTCCGCGTGCGACTTGGCGAATTCGCACCCATATTTTGTGTCGAAGACAATACCATTCTTCGGATCACTGGCACAACATCCGCCATCGCAGAGAAAACGCTCCCAACAACCATTGCACTGGGTCTCAACCTGCGATTTAGCGGCACGGAATTCCGCGAGTTTGGCGGGAAGCACGCCGGCGCGGACATCTCCGATGCTTCGTTCAGCGAAGCCGACAAACCCTTGGCATGGAAAGAGCTTTCCCTCCGCGTCAACACAAATCACAGAGTACCCCGCACCGCAAGATCGGCAGGGCGCCGCTCTCTTCAAGTGTATCCACGCGCTGAGGATTCCTACCGGCCCCTCGAAGTTCTTCAAGAGTTCGCCTCCCTGCAAACGCGACACTTCCGCGGTCGCAATCTCCTCAAGATCCTCGAGATACCGGCTGCGCAGAACTTGCAACTCCTGCTGTTGGAAACAACCCAGGTGCCTGCTTTTTTCAGTGGGGATTGCCTTATATTGCTTCACCCCCCGCTTCCGCCAGTACCGGGCAACATCCCGCAAGCGGGCGTCACCCGCAACTACGCTAGACACTGTGCACTCCGGGGCATCCTCCACGCTGCTGACCATGGCCCTGTAGCGCCGGAAATTCTTCAAGGCGATACGATGCGTCGGTTTTCCATCGGAGAATCTTCTGAAGGAGTTGTGTGTGGCGGCTGGTCCGTCAATACTAAAAGACAGGGATATCTTCTTTTCCAGGCATGTTTTTAATTGTTCAACCGTCGCCAGCGTCCCATTCGTGGTGATTTGCGCTTCAATTTTCACTCCCGTGCCGTCCGATCGGTCGCGCAGATAGTCCATGAACTGCATGGTTTCGTCGAAATGGAGAAACGTCTCGCCAGTTCCGAAATCCATGCTGACTGTTTTAAGGCCGGCACTCATGCTAAGGATCAGGTCACAAAGCGGCCTCCAAACCTCCGGCTGCATGAACTTGGAGCTATGGCCTACACGGCCATATCCGGTAACGCAGTATCTGCAACGCAAGTTGCAATCCTGAACAAAAGCCAGGTTCCAAGTAGTGGGCTGATAGAGCTTCGGCGACAGAGCGGCCTCTTCATTTCGTCCGTCGGGGCTGCTGACCACAGCCGCAGATTGAGGGTTAGACATTTTGCCTCCTCCTGAAGACTAACTGACACTTCCAAGGATGCCATTACCGTTTCGACCACCGTTTGCGGCGGCATCTTCTCCATGCACAAACGCAGTTTGCACTGGCGCAGCCGCGAAGTATTTGCACAGAACGGGCACCGGCCCGTGCGAATGCACCGCATCGCTGGATATCCCCAAACCTCTGGACAACATAATTGTCAAACGCCGCTTTTCGCCCATGTTACCTCTACGCTTCCTGGCCCTTCTTCTCCTCACGCGACATCCAGAAGTGTTCCGCCAGACAAGCTCCTTGACAGAAGCCGCGATACCATAACGCACAACGCGTGCATTCCTCGGCATATGGCCGCAACATGAGGTCGCGGATGAGCTGGGTGTTATGCCGGCCAGCGTCTGCGAAGCTTGAGAATTCCGTTATCTTAGGACCGCGTACAGCAATTCCGTTGCACGGGAAGGTACTTAGATCCGGATTAATCGTCAAATTGCGCGAGAAGCCATCGCGAAATACCGCGCATGCCGAGCGGATAGTTCCATTGGAAAAGATCCGCCGCAGGGATTCAGGCCTCAGGGCGCACAGCGGGAATGGCTTGCTCAGATGCAAACGGAGCCCGCTGTTCGCAGCATCGCTGTAGAACCCGGTTAGTAGGTCTTCCAGTCGCCCGCCGACGGCCCCGACTGCGTCCCGACTCTTGAAGTAAGCATTCGCGCCTTCTGCTCCCCTGAAGGCCAGGCCATAATTAATCTGCTGGATCGAAAGCCGATGGGCCAAGTCAATTATCGCGCCCCACTCTGCGGGACCGCTTTGTTCCGTCAAAGTGTATCGAATCATCATCTGCACCCCCCCCGCTTGGGCGGCCTGCAGATTCTTCTCAAAAACCTCAGCGGCAGATTGAGACGCTTCCATTCGTTCCTGGTCGTAATGCGCCACCAGTTCGCGGATCGCCGGTGTCACGATATATTCTTGTAGGCTAACGGGATACAGGCAGTTGCTAGTTAGGCGCACGGACATCCCACGGCTTTTCGCCATTTGCAAAAGCTGCGGGAAATGCGAGTAGGTGGTGGGCTCACCACCACAAAGCGAAATGCAGTCAACGCCCTGTGCCGCTGCCCAGGAGAGGGCAATCGTCAAATCCTCCAGTGACATGTCTGCCGGAAAACCCTTGGAAAAACCCTTTGCATAACAGTAGCTGCAGGTCAGATTGCACCGATACGTGGGGGCCATGAGGATCTCCCTCCCCGTGAGAGGACTCGCAGAACTGTGACCGGCCAGATTCGCCATTTCCAAGGCTAGAGCACCTTGGCCACAATCTTGCAACTCCTCGATTACGTCCGGGATCACTCCTGGTATCGTCAAAAATCGCTTCAGAAGATGCGGATTCGACTCGGCCTCGCGAATCACAAGTTTTATCCCGCGGCGCAGGCACGCCCAAGCGTTGCCCTGCCAACTGACCAGAGCGGAATCTGGTACAGGCCGTACAAAAGAAGGTTCAAGGGCTAACCATGGATAACGATGGATCAGCACATTGCGCGCAGTCTGCCATACCGCCTCGCTAACATCGGCCATGCTCATGATCAGCAGGAAATCTGCTTCCGGCGACTCCTCTTCCGTCAGCAACACCACGCCCGCTTTGCGCGTTGCCTCGAGCGCATCCTCCAGGCACGCTTTGGCCAATTCCAATCTCATAGGGCAGACTCCATGAGGCTACTAACAAGCTCCGGCAGGGACGCCAGGTTCTTGCCCAGAACCAGTTGATAGGCCCGGCACTGCTCGATTAACCTGATGATTGCCTGGGTCTGCTCCGCCTTTCGGAAAACATTCGTAGGATCCAGCACCTGGCCTGTGACTCGGACGAACGCTTCCTCCATTGACAGCGGGCTTACCACATGTTCGCTAACACCTGGCCCAATCTGCAGGAAAAGCATCAGAGCCGGCCGCAACCATGGGTTCTGCCTCAAGGGTGTCGACTTCGGAAGCGCAATTCTATTCTTGCTTTTGCTGGTGGATTGCAAAGTCAGCTCCAACTCTACGAGGGTTTTTGGCGCTTTCCCCACGACCCGTGGCGCACTTTTAAACCCGGTCACTTGAATGCCCTCCTCACTTGCATTCAGCACAGAATGCTCATCGCCGAGCAGTTCGTAGCCACCGCGCAACAACGACAAAGCAGTTGTTGTTTTGCCGCAACCGCTAGGGCCCATGAGGAGTACGCCCCGGTCGCGTAAGGCTAATGTAGCCGCGTGCAGGCAAAAGTGCCCCTGAGCCCGCACGGTCATCACCCTCACCAAATCGGCAATCTCCTCCAAGGGAAAATACCGCCCGTCAAGCGTGTTGAGTTTGAACTGCACCGGGCCCGAAGGTAGAGTCGCCTTGATCACTTTGGCGCGCAACCGGCCCTTGCGCGCAGCTAGCTTGCTACGACGGGCGGCCTGCGTGGCAACCAGCAGGCGCACATCGGTTGTGGTTGAAAACCTCACTGACGCCAACAGGTCAAAGGGTCGCCAAAAGGTTTCGACTCCGTCCCACCGCATGTGCACGAACTGATCGGAGAAAATCGTCTCGCATGGAGGAGGCAAACTCAGCCCCTGCTTCATCGACGCCCCCTCTCCAATCGCCATAATGATCTGCTGATCCTGCCTGCGGTCGATCACGTTTATCTCAACTCGGCATTGTTTTCGCTGATCGGCCACTGAAGCGTTATCCGGGTAATACGCTCTGATTTGACGCCGAAGAAAGGAAATCACATCCGCGGATTTGGAGCTCACCAAGACCGGCGCCCCGGCGAATGTGAAGCGCATTGAATGCCAATATCCCTCCTGCCCACCGTCCGGCCTGGCCTTGAGCCATAGGCCAACCGGATCGCAGGCACTTTCAGGAATTGGTAACATTGTTTCTCTCTTTCCGAACGAGGATCGATCCGAATACCCCACCATTCAACGAATCACGCGAAAACTCCTTTGACCTTATACATGGCGGCGCCTTCACTTGAAACTCGCAGGATTGGAGTTCTGTACGCTCTGAGAAGCGACGACGCGCCGCAGCCCGGAGAGGCCGCGCGTCGCCAGCAACGCCGAAAGAACGACAGAACCGCTCTAACTCCTGCTGTTCGATCTTCCACCAGCTTGCGAACGCTCCTGCTTCTCAATGTATAGACACACCTCCGCTTGCCGATCGCACCTTTCTTGCTGAGCGGCAAGCACATCTTCTGGTTCTTCGCCCGGCCCAAGGCTGTAGCGCCCGTGTACAAGCTGTAAGACACTTACTAGGGGAACGCTTGCCACCTCGTCAATCGTTCGTGCACGCCGCAGCCCGGCTCCGCCCGACTGCTGTCTTAGTAGTAGTACTGGTTAGCGACCAAGCAGCCCGTTGCAGAATAGGAGTTACAACCGCCGGCCGAGCCCACTACCTGTGTAGCGGCCGCGTGCTTGACCACTGTGGGCTTCACGTAAGCTTTCCTCTTCAGCACAACATCGTTGTTTTCATTTTCCATTGACTTGATTTCGTTTTCCATTGTTCACTTCCCTCCAAATTGGCTAATCGACTTAGTCACGCTCTTGCGGACAATGCCCGCCTAAGGCAGCGTCTGTTCTGCGCCCTTGAGCACACCTTCTTTTGTCAGATAATCACGTGTTTCTTCAACGTCGGCAAAGGCTTGAACAATAGAGCACTCGTATTCCTCAACGAGTCTCTCGGCGATCTGCTGGTCTGTTCTGCCGTCAAGTACCCCTCGGAAGAACGACGACGCGGTCTCGTTCAAGACGTAATAGGTTGAATCCACCAAGTTCAGCAGAACCAGGCTATTTCCCAGGTTCTTCCAAGTAACATTCGCGCTAACCTGTGATTTCGCGTGGTTGTGGGCGTTGTCAAAGGCGGGAATGTCCTCTCCCGGAATTCCCGTTTTGGCCAGCGTTGTTTCCATAATGACCCCCAATAAACCACGACACAGACATGAGGTTGTGTCCGGGCGGGATGGCGCGTCTGTGATGTCCATCACGTATGCCGGGTTTGCTGCTTTGTTTTCACACTGACCTTGCCCGCGCAAAACGTATCCCTGGTAGTCTGTCGGAGATTGGCCTTGTTACCAAGTTAGGCTGTTTAAAATCAATAACCTACGTAAAGCGTCGTATTCACAAGATGTTGATTCTAAAGAATAGGAAATCTATTCCCGACAGACCCTAGCAAGCTGCTCTGATAGCGAAAGGAAAGCGAAAATGACGAGGGCAAAGCGGGGACGTTACACGCTGTCTTGCGCATCGGGGATTAAGCTGGTCCAGTACTGCACATCATTGCCGCGGTGAAACAGAATGCCGTACTGCCTCGGCCAGCCTGCCGATTCGCAGAATGGTCTATCCCCAATTGAAAGCCAGCAGTGCCCCTGGTCACGATCCGGGCCGAGCTGCATGCCCACGTTCAGGGTAGGACTTATTCCGGACCGGCGCGCCCAATCCAAGACAAGCAGGCTCCGGAACAGACATCGTCTCCGCCACATCCTCGGGAAGAAATAGGCGCAGTATTCACCAGTCCTGGCGATCCAGCCGTCTGGCATCTTCTCTGCCAGGTGACAGGTATCGGCAGCCAAAGGGGACATGCACAACAACATTTCTTCGAAGCTCGCTGATTGCCTTATAGTGCGCTCGACGTAGGTTCCCCGCCGCCAGCAATGCCGAAAAAACGACAGAAACGCTCTAACTCCTGCGGTTCGATCTTCCGCCACCCGGCGAACGCTCCTGCCTCTCGACGCACAGATACACGTCTGCTTGCCTATCGCAACTTCCTTGCCGAGCAGCAATACTATCCTCTTGTTCTTCGCCCTGCCCAAGTCTGAAACCTCGTGTACGGCTGTTCGATCACTAACCGTGGGAACACTTATCGCTTCGTCAAGCGTAGCATCAGGCGAGCACGACGTGCACGCATCGCGGCCATCGCATATTCCACCGCACAAGCCCCTATCTCCACCGGAAGATGCGCAGAGAAACCGCAAACGGCGCCACGAACCACGCCAGCAGAATCCCCACCGGAGCAATCATCTGCCCCAGGTTCATTCCTTGCAGCATATTTCCTCGCAGTGCATCGATGGCCGCCGTCAGCGGCAGTGCCCGCACCACCGGCTGAATCATCGCTGGAAACCGCGTCGCCGAAAAGAACACTCCTGACAATATCCACATCGGGAGCATTACCAGATTCATCAGCCCCGAGGCAGCTTCCATCGTCCTGGCCCGCGATGACACCAGCAGCCCCAGCGCTGAAAAGGCCAGCGAAGTCAGCAGGCACAGGAATCCCAGCTCAACCAGCGACCCGCGAAACGGCACTCCAAAGACCAGCCGCGCAAACCCCAGAAACGCCGCAACCTCGATGACCAGCATGGCCAGCCGCGACAGCAGAAACGACGCCAGATACTGCCAGCGCGGCATCGGCGATGCTACCAGCCGCTTCAGCAGCTTCTTCTGCCGGGCCTCCACAATCGCAAAGCCCAGCCCCCACATCGCCGACCCCATCAGGTTCATTCCCAGCAGGCCCGGGACCACAAAGTCGATATACCGCGCCCCCGTCTCGTGCACCAGCTCGTTCTCAGCGCGCACTGCCTCACGCCGCCCCGCCGCCGTCTGAATCGCCCGATCGGCCACCATGCGCGCCGTCCGCGCATCTGGATTGGTGTCGTCGTACTTGTACGCCACCCCGTCCGGCCTCTGGATCGCAAGCACCAGAATGCCTCCCGTGGCCAATGCATGAGTGCCGGCCGCCTCGTCCATCGTCGCCGCGGTCAGCCCCTTGTCCGAGGCCAGCGCCTGCGTCAGTTGCGCCGTGGTCGCGCCCACCTGCAGCACATCCGCGGGCCGGTTGCGAAAGGCGATGCCCAGCCCTACCGCCAGCAGAATCGGAAAGATGAAGATCCAGAAAATCGCCTCCGGCTCGCGCAGAATCAGCTTGAAGCGCACCATCGTCAGTTGATACAGGCTGCTCAGCTCCAGCTTATTCATCGCGCAGATTCCTTCCCGTGAGCTTCACAAACACGTCCTCAAGCGACGCCGAGTGGGTGCGAAACTCGCTCAGGTGCAGCCCCTGGCCTTTCAGCGCGGCAAAGATGCGCGGCACCGCCTTGTGCAGCTCGCTCACTGAAAGCTGGTGCAGCCCCGCATCCACGCGGTGCGACTGCACCCCTGGAATCGCCCTCAGCGGACCCGCATCCACCACGGCGTGACCGGTCGCATGGCCGCCCGCCTCACCGCTGCTTACGGCGAACTCCACAATGTCCTCCCCGCCTACCGTGGCAATCAGTTGCTGCGGAGTCCCCAATGCAATCTCCCGCCCATGATCCATAATCGCCACCCGGTCGCACAGCCGCTCCGCTTCTTCCATATAATGCGTTGTCAAAATGATCGTCCGTCCCGCCTGCTTCAACCCTTCCACCACATCCCACAAGTGCCGCCGCGCCTGCGGATCGAGTCCCGTCGTCGGCTCATCCAGAAACAGCAGCTCAGGGTCGCCCACCAGCGCGCACGCCATGGCCAGCCTCTGCTTCTGCCCGCCCGACAGTCCTCCCACGCGCGCGCCTCGCTTCTCCTCCAATTGCGCCGTCCTGATCGACTCCTCCACCGGAATTCCGCGCCTGAAGAAGCTCCGGAACAGCCGCAGCGTCTCCTCGACCGTCAGCTTGTCAGGAAACTGCGTCTCCTGCAGTTGAATCCCGATGCGCTGCCGCAGCTCCTTGGCTCCCGTCCGCCAGTTCAGCCCCAGAACTTCCACCGTCCCGTCATCGGGCGCGGTCAGCCCCTCACAAATTTCAATAGTCGTCGTTTTGCCCGCGCCATTCGGTCCCAGCAACCCGAAGCACTCTCCCCGCGCAACTTCCAGGTCCAGGCCATCCATCGCCTGCACATCCGCAAAGGCCTTACGCACTCCGCGCAGCAGCAACGACGGGCCGTTCCCTTCAACTCCTGTCCCCGGAGCCAGCACACTATTCTGTGTCCCATCCCTCATCGCCCCAGACTACCGCATTCTTCCCGTCAGCTCATTAAAGAATCCGCGAAGATCCTCAGCCGGGCAACACAACCTGGGTGCCCCACCCTCGCCGCGTGTCGCCGCGGCGACTTCTTGCGGCTAGGGTGGGATTCGAGGGAGTTTCCCGTACGCCGCACTCCGGGTAAACTAGAAGGATGGCGGAGATTCAGCGCAGGAAAACACCTACGGTCGAAATCGGGCAGGTTCGCGTCGGCTGGGAGGTCCCGGTCGTCGTCCAGTCGATGACCAACACCGACACGGCCGACATCCCCGGCACCATCGAGCAGGTCGCAGCCCTGGCCCTTGCGGGCTCCGAGATCGTCCGCGTCACGGTCAACAACGAGGACGCCGCCGCCGCCGTTCCGCACATCGTGGAAGGCCTGGACAAGCGCGGGCTCAACGTCCCCATCGTGGGCGACTTCCACTACAACGGCCACCTGCTGCTCAAAAAATTCCCCGCCACGGCGCGCGCTCTCGCCAAATACCGCATCAACCCCGGCAACGCGTCCATCGGCAAGAAGGATAACGACAATTTTCAGGTCATGGTCGAGTGCGCCGTCGAAAACCAGAAGCCCGTCCGCATCGGCGTCAACTGGGGCTCTCTCGATCAGGCCCTCCTCACCCGCATGATGGACGCGAACAGCCGCCTTGCAGACCCGCTGCCCGCTCGCGACGTGATGATGGAAGCCATGGTCGTCAGCGCTCTCGACTCAGCCAAAGCCGCCGAGCGCTACGGCCTGCGCCACGACCAGATCATCCTCTCCGCCAAGGTCTCCGGCGTCCGCGACCTCATCGACGTCTACACCAACCTTGCCGCCCGCTGCGACTACGCCCTCCACCTCGGCCTCACGGAAGCCGGCATGGGCGCAAAAGGCCTCATCGCCTCCACCGCCGGCCTTGCTCCTCTGCTCCTTGCCGGCATCGGCGACACCATCCGCGTCAGCCTCACTCCCAGGCCCGGCGGCGACCGCACCGAAGAGGTCCAGGCCGCGCAGCAGATTCTGCAATCCCTCTCCATCCGCAGCTTCATGCCGCAAGTGACCAGTTGCCCCGGTTGCGGACGCACGACGAGCACTTACTTCCAGGAGTTGGCCGAACAGATCCAGACCTACCTCCGCGCCTCCATGCCCGAGTGGCGCAAGCAGTACCCCGGCGCCGAAGAACTGAAGGTCGCGGTCATGGGCTGCGTCGTCAACGGACCCGGCGAATCCAAGCATGCGAACCTCGGCATCAGCCTCCCCGGCACCTTTGAAGACCCGAAGGCTCCGGTCTACATCGACGGCAAGCTCTCCACCACCCTCCGCGGCGACACCATCGTCGCCGAGTTCAAGCATATCCTCGACCACTACGTCCAAACCCACTACGGGCAAGGAGCGAAGAGTTCGGAGTTGGTGGGGGCGCGGTAGTTCTTCCCTCACCCGATTGAGTGGCGTAAAATCGGTTGCCATGAAAACTGCCGCTTGCTTTGTACTTCTTTCGGCTACTCTCATTTCCGGTCTGCTTGCGCAGACGCAAACACCCCCTGCCGGAATTCCGCCGACACACCTCATTAGGATTTCGGCGAAGGTTGCGAAAAAACTGCTCCTACAAAAGGTTGAAATTTGCTATGACCCCCGACGCGCCTGGGCCTCGCGCGTCACAGGTACCGTCGTCGTGGCAGTTGAAATTGATAAGAATGGAAATGTTCTTCATCCGACGTTTGTTTCTGGCCCTACAATGTAGGGCGTCGGTTCTTGATGCAGTTCAAAAATACTACAAATACAAACCTTATCTTCTGAACGGCAAAGCGGTAGATGTAGAGACAACGGTCTCGGTCTTCGTCGGCCTTCAGTGTAATTCTCCTACACCTTATTGGATTCATTGATTTGGGGGATCAAGCTTCTGTATCTGTGGCAATCTCCTTTCCTTCCCGGCTGATTCGCGCTAGGATTGCGGCAATCTTCTTTGGAGGCTTTTGTGGCGCTGCGCCGGATGGGATGGGTTGTGCTGTTGGTGTTGGGTTGGCCTGCCGTGGCCCTTGCCGCCTCGCAAAAGCCCTGCTTGACCGCCGACGAAGCCTCCAAGCTCGTGAACAAGGACGTGTGCGTCACGGCGCACATCTATGACGTGGTGCAACTTCCCGACGGAACTCGCTTCCTGGACGTCTGCACGCCCCAAACCCCCGACGAAGCCTGCCGCTTCACCATCATGAGCCTGTGGGAAGATCGCGACGAAGTCGGCGAGCTGCGCAAATACCGCGACATGAACGTGCAGGTTCGCGGCATCGTGCGGCCCATGCATGGCCGCGCCGGCATGGTGCTGAGCCATGCGCGCCAGTTCTACGGCGGGCCGCCCAAATTCAAGCCCAACCCCAAACTCGTGCGCGGCTTCAGCGCCGACCAGAGCCGCCCTCCCGTCAACGACCCCAACCTGCGCTCGCAGGGCGGACGGCGCGCCTTCATGAATACACGGGATCAGGAGACCCGGCCCGCGAAGTGAAGTTCAGAGGTCAGGGGTCAGAGATCAGGGAACAGAAAGGCGCGAAATCTTCGCCTGTATAGGGTGCGCCGGAAACGCTGAATGTTCGCTTAAAGGGTTGCGATTTTGGGCTAATGTTTGCCGATAGGGTTGTACTTCTTTGAGGGGTTGACCTTTGAGGGTGCCTGAAAATTGCGGTTTCGCCGCTGGAATAGTGCCGAATCGAGCGATGGGGTTGTCGGAAATTGAACCGTGATTTTGCGGAAGCGGCTCAAAGGAACGGGAAACGGGCGTAAGGTATTGAAAATGCGAGTGTTTTCTGCGTTCTTTCTCACTGTATGGTTGCAGCAGTGATCAGACCGTCTCGTCGAGCGGCGGCGCAAACCTCGCCCCCATGCGCAGAATCACGCCGGAGATGACCAGAAAGATCAGCGTAGCTCCCAGCCCCACCCGCAAACTCTTCGTGTGGTCGGAGATCGCTCCGATAATCTGCGGCGAAAACGAATCGCCAAAGAAGTGGATGCAGAACAGATTGATCGAAATGGCCGTAGCGCGGACCGGCGCCGAAACCGAGTTCACGATGGCCGCGTTCAGTGGTCCGGTGTTGAGAAAGAGAAAGAACTCCGCGGCAAACAGCGCCGGAATGGCCCACGCGCGCGGCCCAAAGAAAACCAGCACGCCGCACGGCAGGGTGAGGGCAACGCTCCAGAAAGACAGCAGATACAGTGCGCGGTAATTCGTCCTCAGCCAGCGCTGCGCCAGCCAGCCTCCCACCAGCGTTCCGGCAATGCCGTCGACCACCGTGATCGCGCTCACGGCCAGGCTGGCGTTGCCCACCGAGAGCCCCGCGGACCGGTGCAGAAATGTGGGAACCCACGCCGAAATGCCCCCCATCGCAAAGGTGAGCGTCGCCAACCCGAAGGTCGCCGTCAAAAAAGCCGGATTGCGAAACAGCCCCAGCACCGTTGAACGATCTGCCGTAGCCCGCACGTGGTCGCTCGCGCCCCGTTCAGGCTCGCGGCCAATCCATCCGTACAGCGCAGCAATCGCCAGGCCGGGAATGGCGCAGAGAAAGAACGGCGCGCGCCAGCCCCACAGTGTGCCCAGTTCCCCGCCCGCCAGGTAGCCCAGCGCCGCACCCACCGGAATGGCCAGATAGAAAATCGAGAGGATCCGGTTGCGATCCCGTTCGGGATAGAAGTCCGCCAGCACAGCCGGAGCAAAGATGCCGAAGGTGGCCTCGCCCACCCCCACCAGCGCATGGCGTGCGTAAAGGGTCCAGTAGTCGTGAACCCAGGCCGTGCCCAGCGTGGCCACGCTCCACAGCACCGCCCCCGCGATGATGAGCGGCTTGCGCCGAAAGCGGTCTCCCAGCCAGCCGGTCAGCGGCGCCACCAGCATGTAGACCACAAACAGCGCCGTGGTCAGCGCGCCCATCTGCTGGTCAGTCGAGTGAAACTCCCGCTGAATCAGCGATACCTCGCCAGGCAGAATGTAGCGGTCGATGTAGTTGAAAAGGTTCAGCCCGATGAGCAGCAGCAGCGTCCCCATAGCGGGGCTCCATCGGATGCGCTTTGGCAGGGTTGAAGTCGGCAAGAGCCCTCAGTCTCCTGAAATCTGCTGGACCGAGTGTACACAATCCCCGGAAGCCTCCGCGCAGCCTGCCCCACCGCAGGTGGATCCAGCGAACCTCAGGGCGCGCAAGCGCCGTCTGCCCCACCGCAGGTGGCCGCCGGCCGGGGCCAGCGCGCCTCTACCGTGGTCCCGATGCCGCCCCGCGGCCGGAACTCGCCGCGCACCACAGCCCACACCGGATCGCAGGCCTTGACCACGTCCTCCAGCACCTGGTTCACAATGTTTTCCTGGAATATCCCAAGATTCCGGTAACTGAACAGGTACTCTTTCAGCGATTTCAGCTCCAGGCACCGTTCGCGGGGCATGTACCGGATGGTCAGCAGGCCAAAGTCCGGCAGACCGGTCTTGGGACAGACCGAGGTCAGCTCCGGGTCGTCGATCAATATCTCATAACCGGGAAACTGGTTCTGCCAGGTCTCGATTGCGGGAAACGCGAAATCGAGGCCGGCCTTGGCATGTTCGCCGGTATAGCGTGGTTCCAGAGCCATACCCCTATTGTACGAGCCCGGAGATTGTCGGACCAGTCCCGCCCCCGGATACAATTTTTGCTCCCAAGGGCTTCTTCTTGAGTCCTATATACTGACTCTGGTTACGTGAATGGCAGAACAGAGAGAGCAAGCAGGCCGGCTTTGGCTTTGGATAGGCGCGGCCGTTTTTATCATCATCGTCTTCTTCACTGCGCGGTTCCTCATGCGGGACCGGCTACCGGTGCGTGAAGTGCGGGTGGGCCACCAGGAATTGATCAACACGGTACCCACCAACGGCCGCGTGGAGCCGGAGGCGAATTACGAGTACCACAGCCCCGTTGCCACCACCGTCAAAGCTATCTATGTGCAGGCCGGAGACCAGGTTCCGGCCGGCAAGCTGTTGATGCAACTGGACGACGTGCAGGCGCGGGCCCGGGTGGCCACCGCCGAGAGCGGGGTCAAGGCAGCCCTGGCCGCGGTAGAAGCGGCTACCCACAACGGAACCCAGGAGGAGCGCCAGTTGGCCGCCGCCGATATAACCCGCAACCGGCTGGAGCGCGATCAGGCGCGCCGCGCTCTGGATGCGGTGACCAGGCTCAACGCAACCGGCGCAGCCTCGCCCAGCGAGGTGGCCGCCGCCAGGCAGCGGCTGGAAACGGCGGAAGCCGGCCTGCACGCATCCGAGCAAAGCGCGCAAAGCCGCTACTCGCCGACCGAGGTAGCGCGGGCGCAGGCAGCTCTGGCCGACGCGGAAGCCGGCCTTGAGGCAGTACGGGAGGTGGTGGCGCAATCGTCGTACTACGCCCCCGTTGCCGGGACGGTCTATAGCCTCGATGCCGGGCGCACGGATTTTGTTGAAGAGGGCAAGCTGCTGTTGCAACTGGCAGACCTCAAACATGAGCGCGTGCGGGCCTATTTTGACGAGCCGGATATCGGCAAGCTGGCCGTCGGCCAGCCGATACAGATCAAGTGGGACGCCAAACCGGGTCAGGAGTGGCACGGTCATATTGTTCGCACGCCATCGACGGTCATTATCTACGGTACGCGCAACGTCGGGGAGGTGCTCGTGCAGATCGACGATTCAAACGCCGATCTGCTGCCCGATACCAACGTGACCGTCACCGTAACCACCTCCAGCGAACCGAACGCTCTGAGTGTGCCTCGCGAGGCTCTGCACTCTGAAAACGGCAAGCCCTACGTCTACAAAGTGGTCGGCGACGGACTGGCGCGAACCCCCGTGACCATCGGGATCATCAACCTTACCCAGGTGGCCATCGTCTCCGGACTCAATGAGGGAGATTGGGTGGCAACAGGGACAACCAATGGACAGCCCTTGCAGGAGGGCATTCCGATCAAGGTTGTGCGGTGAGGCTGTTGCGCTTTGCGGTAACGGGAGTGCCGGCAGGGTTGCTGGCGGCCGCCGTGGCGATTTCGGCGACCGCGGAAACCCCAAGGCAGCCGCTGGCCCAGGCCAACGCAGCGCTCCAGGCAGGCGAGGCGGACAAGGCGCTGGCTCTGCTCCAATCCCTTCCCCCGTCGGACGCGAACCTGGCCGAGGCTCACAACCTGGGATGCCGCGTGCGGTTCACGCTGGAGCAGTGGGATGCCGCCGCCGGCGAGTGCAAGCAAGCGGTGCGTTTGGACGGGCAGAACTCCGGCTATCATCTGTGGCTGGGCCGGGCACTCGGCGAGAAAGCGGACCGCGCCTCTTTCCTGAGTGCATTTTCCCTCGCCAAGCGGGTGCGGGCGGAGTTCGAAGAGTCGGTGAGGCTCAATCCCCGCAATGCCGAGGCGCTGGCTGACCTGGGCGAGTTTTACTTTAAGGCCCCTGGAGTGGTGGGCGGCGGCATTGAAAAAGCGCAAGGAATCGCCGCGCAACTGGACAAAGTTGATCCGGCGCGCGCCCATGAGCTGCGCGGCCGAATTGCCGAAGGGCGCAAGGACTACGGAACGGCTGAGCGGGAATTCAAAGAGGCCATTGCGGCTGGCGCGCATCCCGCCTTCCAATGGGTCACACTGGCCAGTTTCTATCGCCGGCGCGAGCGTTGGGCAGAGATGGAGTCTGCAGTGCATAGCGGCGTAAGCGCTGCCGAACGGGATAAACACGCGGGGGTTGCGCTCTATGACGGAGCCTCTGTGCTGACCAGTGCCAACCGCGACCCGGCGCTGGCGGCCAAAATGCTCCAGGATTATCTGGCCGGCTCCGCGAAAACCGAGGAGGCGCCGGCGTTTGTAGCGCTAAGGCGGTTGGCCCGGCTGAAGGAAAAGCTCGGCGACCCCTCGGCCGCAAACCAGGAACAGGCAGCGGCGCTGGCTCTGGCGCATGAGTTCAGGCCAGGCCAGGATGCTAAACATTGATGGGAACAATACACATGAAGATCCCACACAATCCGCGCGGCGCCTGGGCGCCAATTCTCATCGGAATGGCGCTTGCGGCCGCACCCGCTCTCGCGCCGGCACAGGTCTCGCTGGCCACGGTGGTTGACCTGGCCCAGCGCAATTCGAGCACGGTCAAACTGGCCGAAGCCGATCTGCAAAAGGCAAACGCGGTCCTGGCGCAGACCAAGGATGTTTTCATACCGAGCATGGAGATGGGCTCGGGGCTTCCCGCGGTACCCTCGGTCGGGTTCACCGGGGGTGTTCCATCGATATTGGACGGTACCGTACAGTCACTGGTATTCAGCCTGCCACAGTTCCAGTACATCAAAGCGGCACGGGCCGGCTTGCAGACCGCTTCCCTCAGCCTCAAGGAGGCCCGCGAGCAGGTCGCGTTGGACGCCTCAACGGCTTACATCGAACTGGACACAGTCAACAGCGAACTCGAAGCCGCCCATCAGCAGGAGTCCTTCACGAGCCGTCTGGTCCAGATCGAACAGGAGCGCACTGAGGCCGGGGTAGACGCGCACAGCGATCTCTTGCAGGCCCAGTTGACGGCGGCCCAGCTCAGGATCAAACGCCTGCATCTCGAAACCCGCGCCGCTACCCTGGCCAAGCAGATTGCCGTGCTCACCGGCCTGCCCGTGGGCTCCATCACGCCCGACCACACCAGCATTCCAGAGATACCGCAAGTCCACGCCGAAGAGCCCCAGCGCATTACCTCCGGCATCGAATCGGCACAGATGCTTGCGCGTTCCAAACAACGGGTAGCACGGGGAGACGCAGAGTACATGCTATTACCCCAGATCAGTTTCGGCGCACAATACCTCCGTAGCACCAAGCTACTGAATGACGCCGATTTCTATTACCAGCACGACATCCCGACCACCAACTTCAGCTCAGGATTCTCGATTCAGATTCCGCTATTCGACCTCGGCCATCGCGCCAAAGCCAAGGAGTCGGCGGCCGAAGCCCTCCGCGCCACCGTCGAGGCCGAACAGGCCCGGCAGCAGAACGATATTCAGATTGCCTCGCTCACCGGAAACCTGCGCGAGTTGGATGCCTTGGCTGAAGTTGCGAGTCTAAAGCAGCAGATCGCCGATGAACAGCTCAAGACCGTGCTTGCCCAACTCGAGCTGGGCAACGGCGCCGAAAGCGGTCCTACCGCTCAGCCCCAACTAACCCCCAAAGCCGAGCAGTTGGCCCGCATCGACGAGCGCCAAAAATTTGAGGATGCACTGGACGCCTCGCTCGACCTCGCCAAGGCCCGCCTCAGCCTGCTCCGCGCCCTCGGCCACATGGAAGACTGGCTGCGCGAACTGCACGCAAAGTAGACTGAAACCCACTGTAACCGGCTGAAAAACTGCTGGAATGTTAGAATGAAAGGGATGCCTATGCCCCTAAAGACACTCCTGCTGAATCCGCCCTCGTTCGAAAAATTTGACGGTGGCGCGAGCTCGCGCTGGCCGGCAACGCGCGAGATCGAATCCTACTGGTTCCCCGTCTGGCTGACCTACCCGGCTGGATTGCTCGAAGGCTCGCGGCTGCTCGACGCGCCCCCGCACCACATCTCCCCCGAAGAGACCATCAACATCTGCAAGGACTATGAGTTCCTGGTGCTGTTCACCTCCACGATAGGCTGGGATGGCGACCAGCGGCTGGCAGAGGCCATCAAGGCGGCTAATCCGTCGATCCGCATCGCCTTTGTCGGGCCGCCGGTGACCACCGATTCGGACAAGGCCCTGAACGAGTGCGCCGCGCTGGACTTCATCTGCCGCCGCGAGTTCGACTACTCAGTCGTCGAGTTTGCCCAGGGCAAGCCGCTCAGCGAGATTCTCGGCATCAGCTACAAACAGAACGGCAAAATTGTCCACAACCCCGACCGCCCGCAGGTGGAAGACCTGGACGCCATGCCCTGGGCCACAAAAATTTACAAGCGCGACCTGGACGTCACGCGCTACAACGTGCCCTTCCTGCTGCATCCCCACATCGCGCTCTACTCCACGCGCGGCTGCCCGGCGCAATGCACCTTCTGCCTGTGGCCGCAAACGCTCAGCGGCCACGCATGGCGCAAGCGCTCCACCGATGATGTCGCCGCCGAACTGGCCTGGGCCAAGGAGAACTTCCCGGATGTGAAGGAGTACTTCTTCGACGACGACACCTTTAACATTCAAAAGGCGCGCACCATCGAGCTGTGCCAGAAGCTCAAGCCACTCAACCTCACCTGGTCATGCACCTCCCGCGTCACCACCGACTACGAGACCCTCAAGGCTATGAGAGAGGCCGGCTGCCGGCTGCTCATCGTCGGCTTTGAGTCCGGCGATCCGCAGATTCTCAAGAACATCAAGAAGGGCGCCACCGTCGAGCGAGCGCGCGCCTTCTGCAAGGACTGCCACGACCTGGGCCTGACCATCCACGGCGACTTCATTCTCGGCCTGCCCGGCGAGACCAAGGAGTCGATCCGCAACACCATCAACTTCGCCAAGTCCCTGGACGTTGAAACCCTCCAGGTCAGCATCGCCCACGCCTTTCCCGGCACCGAGTTTTATGATTACGCCAAGGCCAACGGCTTCATCAAGAACGCCACAGCGATGATGGACGAGGGCGGCCACCAGATGGCGCACATCGAATACCCCGGCCTGCCCACCGACTACGTCCTCGAAATGGTGCACCGCTTCTACGACGAGTACTACTTCCGCCCCAAGGCCGCATTCCGCGTGGTCTGGAAGGCATTTGTGAATCGCGATCTGCCCCGGCTCTACGTCGAGGCCAAAGCCTTCCTCAAGCTCCGCGCACAGCGCAACAAGATGGTCAAGGTCGCCCGCAGCAATCGGGCCGATCCGCCAACCCCCGCAAACGCCGGCGCTTAGCTCCCGCACCGGCTCATCCCATTGAGGGCGGCGCCATCGCGTCCGCCCTCGATTTCTTTAGGCGTTCAACCGAGGAAGTTCAAGACCCCAATGGCTCACGCAAAACTCTTGCCGCGGCAATACCTGATCCTGGGACTGGTGGCCGTGTGCGCGCCTCTCGGCGATTCCTGCCTCTCGCGCGGCATGACCAGCCTGCCGGCCATCTCGCTGGCCCATCCCGTTACGCTCGTCGCCGCGGTCTTTACGCCCTGGATTGTCGTGGGCATCGCGCTGCTGATCGGCTTCTTCGCCAGCTATCTCACGGCGCTTTCATGGGCCGATCTCACGTTTGTGCTTCCGGCAACAGCCTTCGGCAACGTGATCGTCGCGTTGCTGTCGCGCTTCTGGCTGCACGAGGCGATCTCGCTGGAGCGCTGGGCGGGGATTGTGCTCATCACACTCGGCGTAGGCTTTGTCGCGCAGGGGCCGTCTCTTACGGAAAAACCAGCGCCTGTGGCAGAACAGGAGCAGGCGCAATGACGATTCCGACCCCCACCGCACAACCCGGACTCTGGTCCGCCACGGCCATGATCGCCGCCATCGTACTCTTGTCCACCGCCGGCGAAGTACTGACCGCCGCGACCATGAAGTCCATCGGCGACCTGGATGAGATTCGCGTCCACTCCGGCATGAAGGGCGCCATTCGCGCCGTCCTCACCTGCCCGCTCTTCTTTGCCGGCGTAAGTTTTCTGGCTCTGGCCTTCTTCTCGCTGCTCTTCGCATTGAACCATCTGAATCTGAGCCTGGTCGCGCCCGCATCGGCCTCGCTCACGCTGGTCACCAACGCCATCGCCGGCAAAATCTTCCTCAAGGAAAACGTCGATCGCCGCCGCTGGACCGCCGCCGTCCTGGTCTGCATCGGCGTCTATCTGCTGGCGCATTGAAAAGGCAGCTTCTAGCCTCTAGCTTCTAGCTCTTAGCTTTGTCCCGGCGCTCGATAGATCAAAGAAGCACACTGCCTGCACGATCGCAGGTAAACTCCACAGCAAAGCTAGAGGCTAGAAGCTAAAAGCTGATCCACCGCATCAACCCCCGCGGCTTCAAATCCGCCTCGAGAATCGTCCGCGGTTCCCCAATGCTCTTGCAGATCGCCTCTGCGGCCAAATGCCCTGATCGTGCCGCGCTCTCCATCGTCGACGGCCATCCGGTCGCCGTCCAATCCCCGGCCAGGAAGCAGTTCGCCCACGGCGAGACGGACGTTGGCCGAGCAGCATCGATCCCCGGCGGCACGCCAAAGGTAGCGCGCATCTCCTTCACCAGCGTAGCCTTTTCCAACTTTGCCGAAGCAACTTCCGGAAAGAACTCGCCCAGCTCCCGCACCGCCTGCGCGATGGCCTGCTCCCGGGTCAGCTCGGCAAACCCGCGCGAGGCGCTCACCACCAGCTCCACATAACTTCCGTTGCCCTTGCGCCACGGCTGCAGCCGGCTCTTGTTGTAGAGCCAGTGAATCTCGCGGTCCAGCAGCACGGCATGATCGAGCGTGGTAATCTCCCGGTCGAACCACAGATGCACGCTGCAGATGGGCCAGTGCTCATGGTGTTCAAGCTGGCTGCCGAGCGCATCGGCCTTGCCGGCCGGCGGCATATGCGGCAGCAGTTTGGCTGTGGCCTCAAACGGCAACGCCAGCACCAGGAACTCCGACATCAAAGGGCCGCTCCGCGTAGCCAGCGTCCATTGCGAAGTCTCTTCATCCCACTCCGCCGCTTCCACGTTGGTGTTGAAGCGGATGCTGGAACGGTTCTGCTCAAGGTACCTTTGCGCGCTCGCGTAGAGCTCGCTCAGCGGCACAGTACTCATTCCCATGCTGCCCGCAAATGCCGAATTCATGAAGAGCTCGCGGATCACCTTGGCCGCGTAAGGCAGCGCGATGGAGTCGATGTCCGCGTTGAGCGCGCTGGCGATCACCAGCCGCCAGAAGCGGTCTAGCGCGCCTTTCGTTTGTCCGTTGCGCTTGAGCCACGCGCCCAGGTTCTCCGTCGAATCGCTCCGCACCGGCCGCATCAATCCACAAAAAGCCCGCCCCAGCGCCAGCTTGTCAGCAAACGTGAACGCCTTGGCCGCCATCAGCTTTGGCAGGCTATGCAACGGCGCGGGCAGCCCCAACGGACCAAGCCTGGACGGCCCAAGCAGCGAGCGCCGTCCTCCCGGCTCGATCATGATCATCTCGCTGGTCCAGTGGATCTTGTCCGCGACCCCGATCCGCCGGTAGAACCCTTGAAGATTCGTGCAGCAGCCGAACAGCACGTGTTGGCAGTTGTCGATGACCTCGTTGACGCCCGGATGCAGATAAGAACTGGCCCGCCCGCCCAGATAGCCGCGCCGCTCGATCAGTTGCACGCGCAAACCGGCCTCGGCCAGCGCGCAGGCTGCGCTCATCCCGGCCACGCCGCCGCCCACCACGGTTATGGTCCTCCCCGAACTCTGCCGCAAACCGCTCAACGTCTTCTCCATCCTCCGCGGAGAGTTTCTTTTTCGTAGCCGGGAGCCCGCTATCCTCAGTTCTCGAATACTCGCGACCAGCGTGTCAAACAATCACCCGCGCCCACCCCATTCGCGCCAAACCCACCGCAAGAATCCCGAGCTTCTCCACCATCGGCACACTCGCCCGCCGCGAAAACACATCGTAGTCCGCGCGCCGGATCCGCTTGAGCAACCCATGATAGATCCGAACCAGCACCCACAGCGCAGGCCGGCTTTCCCGATCGATCAGTGGCAGCAACGCCTGCGCCGATTGGTAATAGCCCTCCGCGCGCCGTGCGATCTCCTCAAGCAGCGCCCGCTCGTTGGCCGTTGGCGGCGCGCCCGGAGCCCTGTGCAGCAGAGAATCCAGGCTAACCCCGTGAGCCGCCAAATCCTCAAGCGGCAGATACACGCGGTTGCGCTCCGCATCCTCGGCAACATCGCGCAAGATGTTGGTGAGCTGGAACGCAATGCCCGTCTCCTCCGCCAGCTTCCCCGCGCGGCTGTCCGTGTAGCCGAAGATGCGGATGCAGACCAGCCCCACCACCGAGGCCACCAGGTAGCAGTAGCCGTAGAGATCGGCAAAGGTTGCATAGGCGCCCGCAGCATCGCTCGCGTCCTGCTTCAGGTCCATCGTAACGCCGGCTACCAGCTCATCCAGCAGGCCGAGTGGAATTCGGAACCGCTCCGCCGCATCGCGCACGGCCAGAAAAATCGGGTCGCCGGTCTCTCCACCCTCGCAAACGCCGCGCCATGCCGCCAGCCACGCGTCCAGCCGGACTCGGCGCTCTTGGCGGGAAATGCTCTCGTCGTCGGCCAGGTCGTCCGCATGGCGCATGAAGGCATAGATGGCGCAGATTGCATTGCGCCGCGGCGCGGGCAGCGCGATAAAAGCGTAGTAGAAGTTCTTCGCTTCGCGCCTGGCAATCGCACGGCAAGCCGCGTAGGCCGCTTCCAATGGCGGTTTGTCCAATGTGTGCTCCTGCCTCAAGCCTCATTCTCTGTGCGCCGCCCGCCCCTGCCGAGGCTTAGAAACGGCAGCAGCTTGGCGCTCACAGCCTTCAGCGCGAGCTTGACCTTGGTGCTCTTCGATATGGCCGGCCGGGCGCTCAGCACGTCATAGTCCCGTTCTTCGATAGCCCGCAAAATCTCAAGGCCGCCGCGGCTGAACAGATCCAGGTCCAGCGCCAGATCGCGGTTCACCATCCCGATCAGCGGGAGTCCCTCTTCAAACAGGCCGCGCGCATAATCGACCTCGCAATGCATCAGTCTGCGAAACTCCGGTGTAACGATGCCTTCGGCAATATAGTTCTCGCTGACGCGATAGAAATCCATATCCTTTTTCGGAATATAGATGCGGCCCTTGGCGTAGTCCTTGCGCACATCCTGCCAGAAGTTGGCCAGTTGCAGCGCCGAACAAGTTGCATCGGAGAGGCGGAAGTTCTCCTCATTCGCCTCGCCGCAGGCGTAAAGCACCAGCCGGCCCACCGGATTGGCCGAATAGCGGCAATAAGCCAGCACATCCTCCATGGTTGCGTAGCGCGTAATCGTTTGGTCCTGGCGAAAGGCCGTCAGCAGGTCCGCAAACGGCTCCTTGGGAATCGAGCATTCGTGAATCGTCTCCGCCAGCGCGACAAATACTGGATGGCGCGCCGAGCCCCCGTAGCAGGCATCCAGCTCGCCGCCCCAAAGCTCCAGCAGCGCCAGCGCCTGCGCCGTGTCGCCCACCTCGTCGCCCAGATCGTCCGAGATGCGGCAGTAGGCGTAGATGGCATGAAAGTGTGGGCGCAGCGCCTTGGGCAAGAACCACGTCGCCACGTGGAAGTTCTCGTAGTGCGACTCGGCCAGCCGTTTGCAATAGGTGCGGGCTTCGTCGAGCGTGGGTGCAACTGCGGGGATGCGATAGCTCTCAGGCAGCCACGCCCAGCCACGCTCTATCAACGTTTCCTTATCCACCGCATTCGCTTTTTTGTCCGGTTGGCCGGTTGCCAGGGGCATCGCTTCTCCTCAGGGCACAATGGCAGTCTTGATCTCGCTGCTCCGATTCATCAGCTTCTCAAAGACGCGGTTGAGTTCGTAGAGGTGAGCGTGGCCGGTGATGAAGGCTCCTGCCTGGAAACGTCCGCCGGCAATCAGATCCAGCGCCTTGCGGCAAATCGCCGGGGTGTGGTGGAACGTGGCGCGCAGAGTGATGTCGCTGTAATGAATGCGATTGGTATCCAGATTCACATGAGTTCCTACGGCGCAACCGCCAAAGAAGTTTACCGTGCCTCCCTTGCGCACCAGCTCGACTGCCTCCTGCCACGCGTCGGGCATGCCAACCGCTTCGATGGCAATGTCCACGCCCCGGTTCTTCGGCGTAAGCGCGCGCGTTTCACGGATGGCCTTGCGAATGTTGGTCGTCTGCACCACATGCGCTGCGCCCAACTGCCGCGCCGCTTCCACCTGGCCGTCGTGCTTCACGAGGGCGATCGCTTCGCAGCCGGCCAGTGCGGCCACATGCAGAATCATCAGCCCCAGCGGGCCTCCGCCGATCACGGCTACCGTATCCCCGGATCGGGGGTTCGAATCCTCGAATCCATGCACCGCGCAGGCCAGAGGTTCGGTCAGCGCCGCGTGCTCCAGCGGCACGTGGTCGGGAATGTGCAGCGTGTTCTTGGCCACGATGCGCGCAGGAATGCGGATGAACTCCGCATAGGCGCCGTTGTTGAAAAGCAGGTCGTCGCAAAGGTTTTCCTGGCCCCGCTCACAGAAATAGCACTGCCCGCAGGGCGCCGAGTTGAGCGCCACCACACGGTCGCCGGCGGCAAAGCCGGTCACTCCCTCGCCCGCCTCCACAACCGTCCCCGCCAGCTCGTGCCCAAACAGCGCCGGGGGCACAATCATGCGCGCGTGATAACCGCGGCGGAAAACCTTGAGGTCCGTTCCGCAGGTCAGCGCCGCGCCCACGCGCACGACCAGTTCGCCGGTTTCGGCTTTGGGAATGGAAACCTGCTCGATGCGGATATCTTCGCGGCCGTGTAGGATGGCGGCCTGCATGGTGCTACGCCCGCTTAGAAGCGCGTTTTCGACGGTCTTTCTGCCCAGGCTGACAGCGGATTCGACCGTCTGGCGGCCTTTGACGACCACCGCGTCGACTGTATTCAGGCCTGCTTCGACGACCGTCTCGACAGTATTGAGGCCTCCCTCGACGACGTTCTCGACCTTCTTGCGGCCCTCTTCGACCACGGTTTCGACCGTCTTACGGCCGCGGAGGATCGCGTCTTTCACCGTGCTCGCCATCGAATCCCCCTACTCTGCGCCGGCCCCCGGCACAGGCTCAATCATAATCTTCATTGAGTCGGCCTTGGGGTGCGAAGCAACCTCAATCGCTTCAACCGCCTGCTCCAGGGGAAAGCGGTGTGAGATCAGTTGTGTCAAATCGAATCCGTTTTGGTAGCCGCCGAAGATCAGATCGGTTACCTCATCCAGAATCTGAAAAGAAGATGAGTAAGACCCCAGCAGAGTCTTCTCATCCATGCATACTGCGCCGGGGTCGATGGTCGCTTCACCGTGCTGCGTCTGGGCAAAGAGCATCACTTTGCCGCCGGGCCGCACCGCGTCCATGGCGGTCTGGATCAGCCCATTGCCGCCTACAGCCAGAATCACGGCATCCGCTCCGCGGCCTTCGGTTTCCGCAAACACCCGTTCGGCCACATTTTCCGTGCCGGCCTGGATAGGGTCATGCAGCCCGAACTTGGCGGCAATGGCGTGGCGCTCGGGATACAAATCCGAGGTGAGCACGCGGGCTCCGGTGCGGCTGGCCAGCACGGCGTGCATCAGGCCGATCGGTCCCTGCCCAATCACCAGCACCGTGTCGTCCGCGGCCAGATTCAGCAGCTTCACGCCTTTCAGAACTGTGTTCACCGGCTCCGCAAACGCCGCCTGCTCAAACGGCACGCCATCGGGAATCCGCACCACGCCGCGGCTGGCCGCGATCCAGTCCATCACCCGAATGTACTCAGCAAAACCGCCGCCAGAAGGCTCAAAACCGGCAGTGACACCAACTTTTTTATAGAGTGTGCACTGGGTCGGCGTCTGCTTGCGGCAATAGTAGCAATCTCCGCAAGGAACGTGATGGTGGACCACCACCCGCTCGCCGACGCGAAATCTGGTCGCGCCGTCGCCCACTTGGACGATGGTTCCGGCCATCTCATGGCCGAAGATGCGTGGCGCGGAGTGCGAGCCGGTGTGAATTTTTTTGAGATCCGTCCCACAGATGCCGCACGTGGCCACTTTCACCAGCAGTTCCCCGGGCCCGATCACAGGCACGGGTACGGTTTCCACGCGCATATCGTTCAAGCCGCGATAGACCACGGCCTGCATGGTGGCGGGAATTCCGGTCTCGATCTGGCTTTCAGCGTTTGCGATTTGGGTAGCCATTGCGCTTTCTTACAGAACCTCGGTCATCCAGAAAATCGAGCAGGGACTCCCTGATGCCTTGGGCGGCCTTGCTGCTATTCTCGCCCATCCGCACGAGCGCGGGCCAGTGCCAGGGCCGAAGAGCGGCAAAAACGATGAACCGGGCCAGTTGAAATTGTTCATTCTTTGAGATAAAGCGATTGAAATCAGGTAGTTGATCCCTGTAACCGTCGCTGATTCCCTTGATGCAATAAAAAGGAATGGCGCGCATCTGGGCCAGCCGCGCAATCCCCGCCGCCTCCATGTCCACCAGAGCGGCCGAGTAAGTGGATGCAAGACGCAGCTTTTCGTGGACGTCGGCGACTCGGGAGCTGGTCACCAGCCAGCAATCATTGGGGGGACCGGCGGCAACAAAGCGCTCTCCAGTGCGGGCGTCGATGACGCAGGAGATGTCGCAGGCCTGGCCGGGCGCAAACTCCTCGCGCAAGGCGCCCACCCAGCCGGTTGAAATCACCTGATCGACGGGGCCGTCCTTCTCGACTTCAACAAATGCCCGCGTCGCGGCAACGACGCCGGCCCCGGCACAGGCTGCCACCCACTCGCCCTCGTCGAAGCGCCAGCTCCAGAGATCGACGCCCTCGCGGCGTTCGTGCCGCCAGCCGCGGACCAGGGGCTTCAATTCACCGGGCATCGCTGCGATGATTGCAACTCGTGTCATGCTGGGCCCAATCAATCCCTTCTTATCTACGGCGCGTACCCATGCGCCCGGAACCACTCAATCGCCGCGCGCATCGCGGGGTAAACGGGTACGATGCGGAACCTCAGCTCCTGTTGCGCGTGGGCGCTGGAGGCGTACATCTTCTTGCGCCCCATCCGCACCTCCGCCAGCGTCGCCCTCGGTTCGCGTCCACGAATGCGGCCGGTGATCCACTCCTCGAAGAAAGCATAAGTCGCCGCGACCGCGAACGGAATCCTCACCGTCGGCGACGGAATGCCGGTGATGGCCGACATCTTGTCCAGAATCTGCTTGAGCGTCAGGTTCTCCCCGCCCAGAATGTAGCGATGGCCGGGTTGGCCCTTGGTAAGCGCAGCCACATGGGCGCGGGCCACCTCGGCCACATCCACCAGATTGAGCCCGGTGTCCATGTAGGCGGGAAACTTGCCGTTGAGAAAGTCCACGAAGATGCGGCCGGTGGGCGTGGGTTTGGCGTCGTTGGGGCCGATGGGAGTGGTGGGGTTGAGAATGATCACCTGCTGGCTGGCCTGCGCGGCGGCGATGGCCTCCCGCTCGGCAAGAAACTTGGAGCGCTTGTAGTGCCCCACCATGTCGCTGAGCGAAACCGGCGTGTCTTCATTGATGACCAGGCCGTCCATGCGGAAGTGCATCGTCGCCACGCTCGAGGTGTAGACCACGCGCTTCACCTTGGCCTCGCGCGCCATGCGCAGCAACTCGCGCGTCCCGTCCACATTCGCCCGGTACATAGCCTTGGGATCGCGAATCCACAGCCGGTAGTCCGCGGCCACGTGGACCACCGCGTCGCAGCCCGAAAGCGCAGACCGGATCGACTCCGGCTCGGAGAGATCGCCCACGTGCGTCTCGCCAGGGATGCCTTCGAGATTCGCCAGATTGCTGCTCTTGCGGACAAGGAGCCGCAGTTGAGCGCCCTCGGCGGCCAGTGCTCGCGCCACATGATGGCCAATGAATCCCGTCGCGCCTGTGAGAAAGACTTTCATCGTGAAAACTCCGGGCGAGTCTCCATTTTAGCGGAGCAAGCGGAGTTGGCTTCGCGAATCGTCAGGCAGGCGCGTTTCTCACGCCCCTGATGAGAATCCAGACTCCGATGACGAATTCGAAGGGAATGTAGGGAACGACGAAGTAGAACGAGAGGTTGATGCCGAGGACGGAGAGAACGATGGCGAAAAAAACGGGGATGACGGTGATGAGTCCCCAGAGTGAAAGAGCGCGAGGAACGAGGCGCGACTTGAAGAGGAGCCAGTAGAAGAGGATAGCGCCGGGACAGAAGACAAGCAAGAGGAGCGTGTAGCCGAAGTTCATGGAAGCTAGGGCGCGGTCTGCCTCGGCGAGAAGAGACGCGGAGGGGGTGGCGGCGAATTGGCTGGAGAGGGCGAGAAGCGGGAAGGCGGCGAGGCGGCTGACGGCGCCGAGCACAGCCTCAAGGAAGTAGAGGGCGCAAGCGGTAAGTGCGGAGACACGGCCATAGGCGCGAAGAGCCTCGTAAAGGACCACGCCGAGCCAGATGACACCGGCGACGGCGACCATCTCGTCGAGGATGTCGACGCGGAGAAGCCATGGCCGGGCGGCGATGCGAAGAAGGGCGGCGGCGGTGTCGCCGGGGACGAGCAGGCCCATGTTGAGGATGAGGCCCCCAGCGAGCGATGTGAAGAACTGGAGGAGGAAGGCGACGCCGAGGATGCGAGAAACGGGCTGAGGCGAGTTCATGCAGACACTGTCTTTCTGCGCGCAGCGCGGATGGTATGGAAGAGGTTGAGAACCATCTTACCGGAAATAACTGGGCGCGGGAAGTATAGAGACGTTCTCGCTCTCGTGGTTTTCGGGCATGGAACCGTTAGAGCGAGACGGGGGCGGGAGTGTCAAGGAGGCCGCGCGGCTGAAGCCGCTCGGCCTGGGGTTAGCTAGTCGAGTCTGTCGGGGACAAGGGCGATGTTCTTTTCGCCAGCGGCCTTCTTTTCGTTGTAGGCCTTCACCCAGTCCTCCCAGTGCTTGCCGGCGGCGCGGTCTTTGCCGCTGAATTCGACGCGGGCGATCTCGGCGTAGCTCACCTTGCGCTTCTCCGGCGCATTGGGGGTGAAGTACTGCAAGAAGGATTCAGTCAGCGTAGGCCCGGTTTTGCAGTTGAAGATATAGGCATCGATGCGCTCCCCGCTCTTGAGCGTAAGCGTCACATCGCCGCGATAGTCCAGAGCCTTGCCGAGGGCCTCGCGCAGATCGTCCTCGTTGGCCAGCGCGGGAACCCAACCTTCGAGATTATGGTGCTCGGTCCCCGGAGCCAGTTCCAGCGCCTCAACCTGCTCCAGCGTATATTTCAACACCTCGGCGGTCATGCGTTGTTTCCCTCGAAAATATCTGATTGGGGTTCGTGGTATCCCACCCTTTCGCCAGTAAAAAGGCGAAAGGATGGGGCACGGAGCGTGTACTTGGTGACTTCGGCGGTCATGCGCGGGTCTCCTCGAGCTCACGCTCGGGCTCCTTGATCTGCACCAGGTCGCCGTGGCGACCCGGCCCATCTGGCGCGACCTGATCGAGCAGCTTCAGCGCGTGCTGGTCGCGATACAGGCTGAACGTTCCGCGCACCATGCCCCAAAACCCCTTAAGAGAACCGAACCCTTCGATCACCGCTGACGGCTCATAGCCGCAACTGACCATGCAGTTGGCGCACTTCGGGTTCCCGCTCGCCACGCCATACTCTTCCCACTTGGTGGTCTCGATCAGTTCCTTGTAACTCTCCGTGTAACCGTCCTGCAGAAGATAACATGGCCGCTGCCAGCCGAAGATGTTAAATGCCGGCGAGCCCCACGGCGTGCACTCATATTTCCGATCGCCCATCAGGAATTCCAGAAACAGCGGCGACATATTGAACTTCCACGTCGGCTTGCGGTTGGAAAGAATGGCACGGAACAGCCGCCGCACGCGCGCCCGTCCCATAAATCGATTCTGATCCGGCGCCTTCTCGTAGCTGTAGCCGGGCGAAAGCACGATTCCCTCCACGCCCATATTCATCACTTCGTCAAAGAAGCCGCGGACGCTGTTCGGGTCGGTCCCGTCGAAGAATGTGGCGTTCGTGGTCACGCGGAAGCCGCGCTTCACGGCCTCCTTGATGCCCTCGACCGCAATGTCGTAGCCGCCCTCGCGGCACACTGAAAAATCATGATGCTCGCGCTCTCCATCCAGGTGGACTGAGAAGGTCAGGTACTTCGACGGCGTGAACTCCGGCAGCCGCCGCTTCAACTCCAGCGCATTCGTGCACAGGTAGATGTACTTCTTGCGCGCCACCAAGCCATTCACAATTTCGACAATCTGCGGATGCAACAGCGGTTCGCCGCCAGGCAGCGACACCATCGGCGCGCCACACTCCTCCACCGCTGCAAAACACTCCTCCGGCGAGAGTTGCTTCTTGAGAATGTGCGGCGGATACTGCACCTTGCCGCAACCGGCGCAGGCCAGGTTGCAGCGGAAGAGTGGCTCCAGCATCAGCACCAGCGGATACCGCTTGTTGCCGGCTAGCTTCTTCTTCAGCACATAGGTGGCGACCGTCCACATCTGGGAGATCGGAACAGCCATCTTTGGGTTAACCTCCAGCGCCAAGTGCGGCGCGTTCCATGGCCCGCCGATAGCTGGTGAGAGCCATCAGCGGGAAGTATTGGCGGTACATCGTATAGGCCAGGTAAAAGACTCTGGGGAAGCCTGTTCCTGTAATGATACTCTGGCGGAGCTCGCCCTCTCCCATGGATTCGTCCCAACTGCCGTCCGCCTGCTGCCGGGTAAGCAGCCAGCGAACGCCCTTGGCGAGAGAATCGGAGCGGTCGTCTCCGGCGGCCAGCAAGCCGAGCAGCGCCCAGGCCGTCTGCGATGGCGTGCTCGTGCCCACGCCGCGCGTGTTCGGGTCGTCGTAACTGCCGCAGGTTTCGCCCCAGCCGCCGTCCGGGTTCTGCACCATGCGAATCCACTCCGCGCCCTGCTGGATCTGCGGCTCGTGATTGTCGATGCCGATCGCTTCAAGCCCGCGCAGCACCAGAAAAGTCCCGTAGATGTAGTTCACTCCCCAGCGGCCAAACCAGCTTCCATCCGGTTCCTGCTGGCTGAAGATGAACTGGATAGCCTTCTCCACGCGCTTGTCGGCACGGGTGTAGCCATAGTTCGCCAGCATCTCCAACATGCGCCCGGTGATGTCCACCGTCGGCGGGTCCAGCATCGCGTTGAAATCGGCAAACGGAATGTACTGAAAGATCATCTTGGTGTTGTCTTTGTCGAAGCTGCCCCAGCCGCCGTTCTTGCACTGCATGGCAAACTCCCACTTGATGGCGCGCTGCGCCACCTTGTGCTGATAGCCTTCGCGGGGGTTATCCACCTTGTTCAGCGCCAGCAGCACCTGCGCCGTGTCATCGGTGTCGGGATAAAACTCGTTGTTGAACTCGAAGTACCACCCGCCCGGCTCGGTGTTGGGCGCCTTCACGGCCCAGTCGCCCTTGTGCCGCACCTCCTTTGAAAGCATCCAGTCCGCGGCCTTGATCATGCGCGGGTCGCTGCGCGGCACGCCGGCTTCGCCCAGAGCATAGACCGCCTGTGCGGTGTCCCATACCGGCGACACGGCAGGCTGCATGCGAAAGGTCGGCTCAGGCATGACTTCATTGGCCGGCTCTTCGATGCCCAGCTTCTCAAACTCGTCCCGCGCGCGAATCACCTGCGGATCGTCTTCGGAGTAGCCCAGGCAGCGCAGCGCAATGATCGCATTCAACATGGCCGGATAGATGGCGCCCAATCCATCTGTCATCTCCAGCCGCTCCAGCAGCCACTTCTCCGCCTGCCGCAGTGCCAGCCTGCGCAGCGGCCGGATGTAAACCGCCTCGGCAAAATGCAGAATCCTGTCCAAAACAAGAAAGAAATTGCGCCAGGAGATGAGGGCTTTGCGATTCATGCGCAGGCGGAGAATCGAGTTGGCCCGCCCGCCCACATATAACTCATCGATCCCCTGCTCCGGCGCAATCTTCTTGAACGGTTTCTTGGCGTACATGATTGCCAAGGGAACCAAAATCGAGCGTGACCAAGATGAAATCTCGTAGATATTGAAGTAAAACCATTTGGGAAAGAGAACGATCTCCGGCGGAATGGCCGGCACCGCATCGTAGTCGTACTGGCCCAGCGCGCAGAGATACATCTTGGCGAACGTATTGCACTCCACCACGCCGCCGTGCGCCAGAACCCACTCGCGGCACTTGACCAGCCGCGAGTCGTCCGCGCCGATGCCCATCAGCTTGGCGGAAAAGTAGCAACTGACCGAGAGCGAGATATTGCCCGGCCCGCCCGGATAAATGCTCCAACTGCCATCCCCATTCTGGTAGCGCATCATCTCCGCGAATGCGCGCTTCAGCCGGCCCGGATCGCCGCTTTCCAGCAGCGTATGCAGGAAGATGTAGTCGGCCTCGAGCTTCGAGTCGGCTTCAAGCTCCCCGCACCAGTACCCTCCAGGATGCTGCCGGGATAAAAGGAACTCCCGCGAATGGACGATGGCCGACTCCACATCCGCCAGGTCCGCGTCCAGCCGCCCAAATCTGGGCGCCACGGATTGCGTCTTCCCTTGTTGAATGCTCATACGGTTTGAAACGCCTCAGGATCTATTCCCTGTTCCCTGCTTTTATCGCACCGGCACAGGCTCTGCTCCGCCTACGCCGCCAATGGCCTGGATAATCTCAGGCGGCAGGCCAAACCGGACATTTTCCGGCACCACTTCAACCTCTTCGACGATGGAAAACCCGTTTTGGCGCAAATAATTCACCACGTCCTCCACCAGCACCTCGGGAGCCGAGGCGCCCGCCGTAACCGCAACATTCGTCACGCCTTGCAGCCAAGCCGGGTCGATCGCCTGGGAGTTGTCGATGAGATAACCGATGGTCCCCAGGTTCCGCGAAACCTCGACTAACCGATTGGAATTCGAACTGTTGGTCGAACCCACCACCAGCACCAGTTCTGCGTCGTGAGCCACGTTGCGCACCGCCACCTGGCGGTTCTCCGTGGCGTAGCAGATGTCCTGCGTGTGAGGGCCCACAATGTTCGGGAACTTGAGTTTGAGCGCGTGGATAATCTCCCGCGCTTCGTCCAGGCTGAGGGTGGTCTGGGTCAGATACGCCACCCGGTCGGGATCGGGCACCTGAAGCGCCGCAACCTCTTCAACGTTTGAAACCACTTGAGTTACGTCCGGCGCCTCGCCCAGCGTACCCTCGATCTCATCGTGGTCGCGGTGGCCGATCAGCACCAGCGAGTAGCCCTGCCTGGCAAACTTGACCGCCTCGATGTGGACTTTGGTTACCAGCGGGCAGGTCGCATCGATCACCTTCAGACCGCGGCCCTTGCTCCGTTCGCGCACCGCCGGCGAAACTCCGTGCGCCGAGTAGATCACCCGCTGCCCGTCCGGTACGTCGTCGATTTCATGAACAAAAATCGCGCCCTTTTGCGCCAACTCATTCACAACATAGCGGTTATGCACAATCTCCCGGCGCACGTAGATAGGCGCGCCGAAGGTTTCCAAAGCGATCTTCACAATATCGATCGCGCGCACCACTCCGGCGCAAAAGCCGCGCGGCTTGAGCAACAACACCCTCTTCTGACTGGGGGAAGTCTCGGTGCGGGTACCGTTCGAGATGGAATTGAGGACAGTTGTGGTCACACTGCCAGTATACCAATCGCCGCATCCAGGCGGCAGGAAAGAAAAACGAAGACGCGAAGCTTCGGCGCTGCATCCAAGTAGACGATTCGTAAGGTAGTCGGCGAGGTTTCAGACCCATGCGTTTAGGCCGTCTTAGCATCTCGATCGGCGCGCTCGCCATTGGCATCGTGCTCTGTTTTCTGCTGCTCTCGGGTTTTGCTCTTGTCGCGCACGCCGGGTTGTGGAGCCGTTTCGCCGGTTACCTGACCGGCCGCACCACCAGCATCGACGTTTCCTCCCCTTCGGTCGTGGAGAAGATACATCAACTATCGCGCCTGGAGACGGTGGTTTATTCGCTGGACAAGATCGTGGAGGGAGAACGCCAGAACGCTTACCTGCCCGACTTTCTGGTGGGCGACAAGCTCCTTCTGGTGGCCCACGGAGAAGTGATTGCCGGCGTTGATCTGGGCCAGCTCAAGTCGGGCGACGTTACCGTGAGGGGCGAAGCCGTTCAGGTTCGGCTGCCCGCGCCGCAGATTCTCACGACCCGCATCGATAACGGACGCACGCGAGTTTATTCCCGGACGACCGGCCTGCTGGTCGCCACCGATCCGAACCTGGAATCCGAAGTGCGCCTGACGGCCGAGCAGCAGATTGCCCAGGCCGCGCTCGACGACGGCATTCTCGACAAAGCGCGCCAGAACGCCCGCACCAGCGTCACCGCCCTGCTCTATGGCCTGGGCTTCCACAAAGTGGATGTGCAGTGAGACAGAGATCAGGGATCAGGGATCAGAGAACCGATATCATTCAATTTCAGGGAATCCTTACCCAGCTCTCGGTCCGCCCCAGCAATGAGATGCCGATATAGCCGTGCATATGGAGGTTGTCCTTCCCGACGGCCCAGATCTTGCCCTTGTATTGCTTCCCATTCTCCGGGTCCACCACAGTTCCGTCCACCCAATCGTCTCCGTCCGCATGGAAGTTGCGTAGGAAGACCATGCCCAGAATGAGCTGGTTCTTGTACTCGCCGGAACACTTGTCGCACACATCGCGCGGAGTGCGGCCGGGGCGCGCCTGCGTGACGCGGCCAAAGAGTTTGCCGTCCACCAGGTAGGTTTCCGCCTGGCCTCCGGGTGTGCCGTCGCTGTTGACGATCTGCCAGTGCCCGATGGCGTTCTGAAGTTTCGGCGAGAGTTGCTGCGCGCGGGCTGCGGCAACGGAAAGCAGCGCCAAGAGAGCAAGAGCGAAGGCGCTGAGGCATTTGTGTCGAATCGTTTTCAAGATGACCTCCCCTTTTGATGGATTATAGGGCGAACAAGGGAATTTTCAGTGGTCAGTGACCGGGGGAGATCAAATCCCAAGTCTCAACGCGAGACCTGGGGCACCGGGCTCGGTGGTACGAACTTCAACTCCAGATCGGAACAGGGGCTTTCGACCGGATGGCTTGGACACGGCGAAATCTCGATGACCAAGCCCAACTCCCTATACCTGTATTCGATACCAAGGGCACCGAACGATTCATGGCTGCTCTCAGGTCCTAGTACCTTCAACCGCAGGTCTTTCGAATATTGTACAAAAAAGTCGCGGGTGATTCCCTTAAACCGTCTCTGAATTGCGTTGTGTCGCGCTTTCTTCGCAGCATCTTCTGGAACCTTGCTAATTGACATCTCAATGATCTCGCGGCTCATCCCGAAATCGAGAGCCAGTCCACCACACTGAAACTGCGCTTCGCAGACTTGGCACCAGCCCTGTCCGGCACACGCAGCCTCCTTGCCTGGAACCCCCTCCCCTATCAGGTCAAGGTGTCGAGCACGAACGTGCTCCTGAACCTCCGGCCAAGTCATTCCGAGGCGAAATCCCAGAACTCTCACTTGCTGACTGCTCCAACCTCGAGTCGAAAACAGATCTGAGTCCGTCAGTTCGATACCAGCGGCTGTACTCTTGTAAGCGAGCGCCTGGCATATCCCTAGCTTCCCAAGGAACAGGATGCTACCGATCCAAAGGAATACCGCGCAAATCAGTCTCGTTGTTTGCATGGGACATCCGCTAACCAGCAATCACCATCGCTCTCATATAAAAGGGGGGTAGGGGGTTAAACCACGTTGGATCCCCATAACTCACGCCTGCATTGTTCTTGCGGCCCGGCGAGCCCCTCGCGCTCAGGAACTTATAAATCTGGCTAACACCCTTCGGGGGGAGGGGGTCGTAAAACCCCACATGAGTGTCCTTAAAGACCATCACGTCACCAGCCCTCGGCGATTCCTCCTCTAAGAGACGCCGAAGCAAATTTTTGTTGCCAGTAAGCGTGCTAACTGACCCATTCGTCGGGCAGTGTACGTTGACGGTGCGAATCGCCTTACAAACAAAACCGCTACACATGCCTATCTCTTCGTAGCCTTTGCCAATATCAGTCCTTGCCGCTACGAGGATCCGCCTACTTTCATCGTCTGTGACGTCTCGGTAGTTCATCACGTCCGCCCTTCCCGCTGCTCGAAAGCCGACACGATCATGATAATGGAATTCGGTGTATCCAGCAAGTGCCGGGCGACCCAAATCTCAAATCCGGGTACCCCGGTTCTGGATTCTGAGACCTGGAGAACCACGAACCCCCACAACCCAAGCAGTAAACCGGCGATTCTCCTATGCCGCCACCACTCGCAAGGCAATGGCCGAACTTGAGGCCGGGAAAGGTAAGCGCTTTGACAGTGTCGATGCGCTGATGGCTGACCTTCATGCGGACGATTGAGCGCTCATCTGCCTTCAAGCGCGATTACAAGCGGGAGGCCAGGGGCGGGTAAGTTCGCCCTCAAGCGTGTTTGCGATGGCGCTCGACGTACTCGCGCAGGGCGAAGTTCATGCGGGTTTGGTAGCCCTGTCCCTGCCGTTGGAACCAGTCGAGGATGTCGGCGTCAACGCGCAACGACAGAGGGCGCTTGATGGGACGGTAGAACGGCCCGCGCACCGCATGGCTCCAGTCGGTGATGGGCGGCATATCGGTGGTGTCGATCTCACTCTCCGGCATGGCGGCCAAAGCATCCAGCTCGGCCTGCAACTCCGGCGTCAGCGGCTCTGGAAACCCTCTCTTCATAGTCTCGCCTCTCATGTGTCTCCGCCTTTCTTGCGCTAATGATTCTTCCGGCTCCTGCTTCGTCCTCGGGCCAGGTATGGACAACGTAGAGGACAACGATTCTATCCCCGCTGGGCGAACCGAGTTTCCTCCATCGTTCCTCGCCGGGGTACGGGTCAGGAACCGATATGCACAGAGGATCGCCAAGGACACGTTCGGCGAGTTCGAAGCTGACCTTGTGCTTTTCAAAGTTCTTCTTCGCCTTTTCGGGGTCCCAAGTCCAGCGCACCGGTCATCCGTATATACAGTATCGTATCTACAGTTGCGGCTTGTGTCAATGAAAATTGGGCCGAGAGCCGAATACTGAATCCCAGATTCAAAGGCGATGCCTGGAGCACCGGCTCGCAAGGGATTCCTTGCCTGGGCACACGCTGACCGATTGAGGTTCATGGTCTCCCAGGTCCCAAAAGCGGGACCCGGGGCACCCGCCTCCAGCCGACCCTGGCGAACAGATGCACGCTTGACCGTCGAAGAAATAGGATAAATTTTCATTTGACACTCAAATGCGATGTTTGTACTATTACGAAAGTTGTAGGAATGAATCAAAGACTGTTACCTAAACTCCCCTGAAATAGATCACTTCTTCTCCGTTTATTTGCGAGGAGGTAACTTCGAACTTAGAAGGGGAACTCTGCTGGACGCACCATCTAACGGATCGGGCGGAACTTCCCCAGATAGCCGCCTGCAACAAAGAACCCTTGCTCAGATCAACCCCCATTCGGATTTGAGCATCTTTGCATCTTCGGCCCGAATGCCGGGTCGAGGGTGGAAACGCCGCACAAACGAAGCAATCAAAGCATCACGAGGAGGATTCAATGGCAACCATGAACAGCGTTGGGATGAATATGAATGTGTTCGGTTTCGATGATGTACCGACTATGGCCGGGATCTTCAAAGCTGAGCACTCTGAGCACCATGCTCCGGGCCAGGCGGCCCAGAGTTCACACGAAAAAGGTGGGAGCGTTGATGCTCCGCTGAAGAAGGGTACCGCGGGCACGGATGCTCAAAACCGGCGCGACAAGGGCTTGGACGAGTTGGAGAATAAGGGCACTGCGGGCACGGATGCTCAAAGCCGGAAAAACAAGGGCGTGGACGAGCCGCTAGGGAAGGGTACTGCGGGTCAGGACAGCCAGGGCCGCCGCAACTAGGGCGACGAACGGGTAAAAGGCTGAGGTCCATAGTGCTTACATTTCGTCTGTGCGATGTTGACATCGGAGCGGAGTGGCGGCCGACAGGCGACGGCTTCGAATGTGGCGAGAGCCACATTCGGCCGTTTCGCCACGCCGCGCTGGAAGATGTTGCCATCGCGGACGGGAGCCGCATTCTCGTCCTGGTGCGGGAGCGATCTGCCGGCCGGAGCGGCGCCGAATTGGCTGCGGGCGTACAAACCGGCCGGCTGACGCATATAGATAGCGAGCGTTTCGATCAGCTGGCGCAGCAATTGCGAGACTGGCCGCTGCAATGGCAGATGCTGGTTATCAATGCGCCATCGAAGGCCAAGCCGTGGAATGACGAGAGTGTGCTGGCCACGCTTGAGGCCGGTCATTGGGGCACGGCGCCGGTTTTTTTGGTTTCCGATCACGGGAAACTGTGGGGCGATTGGGATGCGGCGCGTCTTCTGCACCTGCTGCCGCAGAAGAGTCTCAATCCGGTACGGGCTGCTCGTTATCTGGCTGAATATGCCAACCCCTATGCGCGAAGCACGCTGTTTCGCGGCCTGCAGCTTCTGACCGAGCGCTCGCGGGCGGAGTGGGCAGGGCAGGCAGGATGCGAGACGCTGTCGATCGCCTACCCGGAACCGTGGTATCGGCCACGTGCAGGGGAATTGTGCGAAGGGGCAGACCCGGTCGAAGCGTTTGAGACGATCGTGTCGTCGTCCTTGCGCCGTTGGATAAATGTTTCTGAAGAGCATCTTGGCGCCGAGGTGAGCGGTGGCCTGGACTCAGCCATCGTTGCGTCGAGTACTGCGGCGTTGTGCAAGAGACCGCTGCGCAGTTATGGCATCGCTTTGATGGGTGATAGCCGAGAGGATCAGCCGGAGCGCAGAGCAGAGCTTGCGCAACGGTTCGGCCTGATAGATACCGAGGTTCCCATCGCGTCCTTCTTGCCTCTTGCGCCCGGCAGTTGCCGCCTGGATGGACGTGCGCCCGTGTTGCCGTGGGAAGAGGGATACTACGAGGTGTTCTGGGAACTGCTTACCGGCGCATCGGAGCATGGAACTGAGGTCCTGCTGACCGGCTTCGGCGGCGACGAGTTATGCGGCCTGCGTCCCTCCGAAATCCGGGCGATCCGTGGGGAATCTGCTGGAGCGGCTGCGCCGGATGAGGATTCGGTGAGTGCGCCGTCCTTTCTCACGCCCAGCGCCCAGGCGACCCTGTCCGAAGAGTTGGACTTACCCCCTCGCGCGCCTTGCAGCGATTCAGCCGTGGAGTGCGCCGCGTTCAGCGCCGCCCGATATATGCGCCGCGGGATCTGGCCGGTCCATCCGCTTTGCACGCCAGAGCTGGTGCACTTCTGCGCGCACTTGCCCCCCGAGTGGCGATACAGACGCAGGATAGAACGGGAGTTGCTCACGCGGCGGGGTTGTTCCGATCGCGTGATCCACCCGCGCCAACGGGACGATTTCTCCTGGGCCTTGGCCGCGACCTTGCGCGGTCCAGCCCGGCCTCTGGTGGAGCGGCTCTTTGCGGAACCGGCTCTGCACGAGCTGGGAATCGTCGACGCCGGCCGGTTGAGGTCTGCCTATGACGCATGGTGCGATCACGGGCCGCGGGATGAAGCGGTTCAATATTTTGCGGCTGCTGTGACGGAGCTGTGCCTGCAACCAATGCGCTGAATGAGGGCGCAGAGGGCCGGAAATCCGGACGCGGCGGGAGGACAGCTCTGGGCGCATTTCCTGAATAACCTCTTTACCGGCTCCCCGCGATCATCTGCGCGGCGTGCTGGAGGCTGGTTTCGGAGACTTTGGCGCCGCTCAACATGCGGGCTACTTCGTGCGTCCGCGCTCGATCATCGAGCAGCCGAACCTGCATCTTGGTCCGCCCGTCTGCCTCGCACTTGTCGATGAGGAAGTGCTGGTCGGCGAAGGCGGCGATCTGGGGCAGGTGGGTTACGCACAAAACCTGCTGGCCGCGGCCGAGGGATTTGAGCTTCTGGCCGACCGCTTCCGCCGCGCGGCCGCCGATGCCGATGTCGATCTCGTCGAAGACCAGAGTGCGCGGGGTGGGGGTCTTCTTCTTGGGCTTGGCCGCGCTCTCTTCCACGCTGACTTTGAGGGCCAGCATGACGCGGGACATTTCGCCGCCGGAGGCGATCTGGTCCAGCGGCTTGAGCGGCTCGCCGGGGTTGGTGGCGATGCGGTATTCGACCTGGTCCCAGCCGCTCGCCGTCCAGCCCGACTCCTTCTCGCTGGCCGTCACAGCCACTTCAAACCGGACCTTCATGGCCAGCGAGTTGATCTGGGTTTCGGCCAGCTTGGCCAGCTTGCTTGCGGCGGCCTTGCGTTCCGCGCTGAGGACGGCGGCAGCGGCTCGATAAGCCGTTGCAGCCTCATCGAGAGCGGCACGAAGCGCTTTGAGGATTTCGTCGCGGTCTTCGACTTCGGCCAGCTTGCGGCCCACCTCTTCGCCAAAGGCGATGACTTCGGCGATGGTCTTGCCGTACTTACGCTTGAGGCGGTCCAGCAGGGCCAGGCGGTCCTCAATCTCCGCCAGCCGCTCGGGCGATGCGTTGATGCCCTCGGCGTAGTCGCGCAGGCTCGATCCCACGTCGCCGACGGTGGCGCGAGCCGACTCCAGTTGCTGCGCGGCCTCAGTGAAGCGGCCGTCGTAGCGGGCCAACTCTTCGACGTTGCGCAGGGCGGCGCGGAGAGCGACTTCGGCGCTGGCGCCGCCTTCGTAGAGCTGCTCGAAGGCACCCATGGCGGCGGCGTAGAGCTTTTCAGAGTTGGCCAGGACTCGCTTTTCGGTTTCGAGAGATTCGTCTTCGCCGGGGACGAGATGGGCGGCTTCGATCTCCTTGTGCTGATAGCTCCACAGGTCGACCATGCGCAGCCGGTCCTGCTCGCCCTGAACCAGTTCGTCCAGCTTCCCGGCGGCGTCCTTCCAGCGGGCGTGGGCCTCGGCGACGGCGTCGGTGGAAAGGCCGCCGAAGCGGTCGAGCAGAAGGCGCTGCTGGGCCTGGTCGAAGCTCGACAGGGCCTCGCTCTGCGCATGAACCAGGGCCAGCTCCGGGGCCAACTGCTTGAGCACGGCCACGGTGGCCGGCTGGTTGTTGACAAAGACCCGCCCCTTGCCCGTGGCCAGAATCTCCCGGCGCAGGATGATCTCGTTGCCTTCCGAATCCAGGCCGTTCTCTTCGAGAATCGTCTCCGCCCCGACGGTGGACTCGAAGACGCAGGCTACGACGGCTTTTTCGGCTCCGTGGCGGACGACTTCGGCAGACGCTTTGCCGCCCATGAGCAGGGCTAGCGCATCCACCAGGATGGATTTGCCCGCACCGGTCTCGCCAGTGAGCAGGTTGAGCCCCGGGCCGAAGATGGCGATGGCGTGATCGATGACGGCGTAGTTTTCCGCGCGCAGTTCTACGAGCATTGTTAGCGAACCTCTTGGAACCTGTTCAATAACCGGGACAATGGCAGGTCAGGGCTACAGCCCTGACAATCCGAGCGCAGCATAGCACGAACGCCGCCTACGCTGCCCACCGATCAAGCCTGCAAGCGCCCGGAGGGACCACATCTGTAACTTGGAAGCGGCCATTCTGTCTGATACGGTTGAGAGTGAGGTGAATGCCGATTCTTACTGCTGCCTTTCTTTTCCTGTTGCAGGCTGACAGTGGCGCGGCCCCTGCCGATACATCCGCAGCCCCGTCCTTGTCTCACGGCCCCGCCGCGCTCTGGGAGATGCTCAACAACATCGGTCCCGTGGCCATGGCCGTGCTGGCGCTGCTGCTTATCGCCAGTCTATACTCATGGGCCGTGATTCTGGGCAAGATGTCCCTCTTCGGCAAGGCCACCAAAGAGAGCCGCCGCTTCATCCGCGCCTTCCGCAAGGCCACTCGCCTGCAGGAGATTGCGGCGCTCGCCACCGGCTACAAATTCAGCCCTCTGGCCCAGGTTTTTGAAGACGTCTACGAAACCTACATACGGCAGACCGGCGGTTTGGGACCGCCGCGCAACCTGGCACCGCTGGAGCGCTCGGCACAGACCTCCGCCAGCGAAGCCGTCACCAGCCTCGAACGCCGCATGACCTGGCTGGCCACCATTGCCGCCACCAGCCCCTTCGTCGGCCTCTTCGGCACGGTGATCGGCATCATCGACGCCTTCCACGGCCTGGGCACGGCAGGAGCGGCAACGCTGAGGGCCGTCGCCCCCGGCATCTCCGAGGCGCTCATCACCACCGCGGCCGGCCTCTTTGTGGCCGTGCCTGCCGTGGTGGCTTACAACCAGTTCACCGGGCGAATCAGGGCCTTTGCCGCGGCCATCGACGATTTTTGCCGCGAACTGCTGAACTTGCTCGAAGAGATTCCCGCGCGTTCTTCCCTGCCCTCGCGCAATACCGAAGCCGAACTCCTCCGGGAGGCTGAACGTGGCCTTCACCAGTAACAGCGGCCAAACCCGGTCCTCGCTGGCGGAGATCAACATCACGCCGCTGGTGGACGTGGTGCTTGTGCTGCTGGTCATCTTCATGATCACCGCGCCGGTCCTGCAGTCGGGGATTGAAGTCTCCGTGCCCAAAACCCGCACCGTCAGGGAGATCACCGAGCAGCGCCTGGTGGTGACCATCGACCGCAATCAACAGGTCTTTCTCGGCGATCAGCCCGTAAACGTCCACGAACTGGCACAAAAGCTCCATCAGCGGGGCGCCGATCCGGCTCATCAGGTGATCTATCTCCGCGCAGACGAGCAGGTTCCGTTTGGCGCCTTCGCCGCCGTCATGGACGCAGTGAAGCAGGCCGGCATCACCAACGTCTCTATCGTTACCCAGCCGCTGGAGGCCAAGGCATCCACGGCCAGTGGAAATTAGGACCCCGATTCTTTTTTCGATCGGTCCTTTTTGAAAAAAGAGTCTCAGGCGAGCGCATGAACAGTCTGCTGGGTGGCACCCAACATCTCGGCGCGCAACTGGAGCGGGAATTGACGCCGGACCCCATCTTTGCGCCCGCCGCGGGTTCGCTTGCGCTCCACGGCGTCCTGTTCGGCTCGCTCCTGTTCTACGGCATTCTCAGCGGCCTCTTCCATCACAACTTGTGGGGCAATCCAGGAACGGGCGGCGCCATCCAGGTGAGCCTGGTCAGCAATGTCCTTCCCCTGCCCGCCGATCAGCCGCCCAACGAGAACGTGTTGGCGACGGAGACGCCCAGCAAGGCCCCCGCGGAGCCCACACCCAAGGCCAAACAGGCGGTGGATGAAGCCGCCATTCCCATTGCCGGCAAGCAGGAAAAAAACCAAAAGCAGACCGCTCCCAAAACCAAGCAACCTCAACCCAAACAGAACAACCTGGCCCAGTTCGGCGAACAGGCTGGTTCCTCCATGCCCCGCGCCACCATGGCGCAGAATACCGCATCCAATGGACCAGTGAGCATCAGCAACGGCGACTTCGGGACTCGCTTCGGCTGGTACGTGGAAATCATCAAGCGCAAGGTCAGTCTGAGCTGGAATCGTTTCGAGGTGGACTCACGCACTCCCAAGGGCGCCACGGCGGAAATCTACTTCCGCGTCAATCGCCAGGGTGTACCGTCCAATTTCAAGATCAACACGGCCAGCGGCAGCCCAACCCTGGACCAATCGTGCCTGCGGGCCACGCAGCGGGTCGACACATTTGGGGATTTGCCCAGGGACTCCAACGATCAATGGCTCGACGTCACTTATGATTGTACGTATTGAGTCCTGGCGCATTGGCAGTGCCACGCGCCTTTCCCATTTCGCACGAGGAAGGACCGCTCATCGCATGAAGACCGATTCCCGGATATTCCCCTTTCTTGCATTTCTCCTGTTTTGTCTTGGGTCGCCCCAACTGCGCGCGCAGGACTGGGTCCACACCGGCACCAACCTCGGCAACGACCGCATTCGCATCGCCGCGGCGGATTTCAAACCCGCGAGCGACGATCCCCAGACCCCGGCCTTGAAGGCGGCCTTCGATGCCACCCTCTATAACGACCTGGCCAACGCCGGCATCTTCGACCTGGTCTCCAAGAGCATGGCACCGCAGGCCACACCCGGCTCACCCCATGAGATCAACCTGGGGCAGTGGTCCGACGCCCCGGCCAACGCAGCGATGGTGGCCTTCGGCGCGCTTTCGTCCGCCAACGGCCGGCTCGTCGTTTACGGCTGGCTCTTCGACACGCACAACACCGCCAGCCCGCAGGTGCTGGGCAAGCAGTACAACGAAGCGGCCAGCCAGGATTCCGCGCGCGCCGTGGCCCACAGGTTCGCCGACGAGATCATTCTTCGCCTCGGCGGCGGCATCAACGGCATCGCCGAAACCAAAATCTACTTCGTCAGCTCCCGCACCGGGACCAAAGAGATCTGGGCGATGGACTACGACGGGCAGAATCAGCACGCCATCACCCACCTGGGCAGCATTTCCCTCTCGCCGCGCATCTCGCCGGATAACACGCGGCTTGCTTTCGCGTCCCTTGGCCGCGAGGGATGGTCCATCCGCATGTACTCCCTGGAACTCGACCGCCCGGTTGCCTTCCCCGCCGGCGCGGCAGGCGGCGGCAATCAATCCCCGGCCTGGTCCGCCGACGGCTCCAGGATCGCCTTCTCCTCCTCGCGCACCGGCGATCCTGAAATCTGGGTCGCCGACGCAAGCGGCGCCAATCTGCGCCGGCTCACCAACTTCCGCGGGCCCGACGTCTCGCCCACCTGGAACCCGCGCACCAACGCGCAACTGGCCTGGGTCAGCGGGCGCACCGGCCTGCCGCAGATCTACACCATGGACCAGGACGGCGCCAACATCCAGCGCCTGACCGACGGCGGCTATGCCATCTCTCCCTCCTGGGCTCCCAACGGCCAGCTCCTCACATTCAGTTGGAACCGCAAGTACGGGCCCGGCGACCCCGGCGGCCAGGATATCTACGTCATGGACATCGCCAGCAAGCACTGGCTTCAGGTCACCCACGAATCCGGAAGCAACGACTTTCCCTCCTGGGCTCCTGACGGACGCCACATTGTCTTTGAGCGCGCCATCGGCGGCCACACTGAAATCTGGGCCATGCTCGCCGACGGAACCGGCCAGCATCAGCTCACCCATACGGGCAACAACTTCATGCCCAACTGGAGCTGGAAGTGAATCCAGATACGGACAAAGGATGAGCGTCGGGAAAGTCAAAAAGCAGCAAGAAGGTTCGAGCAGGCACTCGCACGGTCAGCCGTCCCGGCTTTTATGCACTATCATTTTATCGTTGCTAAAATCCCCCGGTCGCATCGCGCGGAGGGCTTTTTGAATTCGCTTGAAGGAGAAATCCATTGAACCGACGGTTTCGCATTCTGATCCCTGTTGTCCTGCTTGTCGCCCTGGTCGCAATTGCAGGTTGCAACAACAAGAAAAAGCCCCTGCCACCGGCCGCAACGGCCCCGCCTGCGGTCGCCGTGCTCGCGCCCACCGCGCAAATTACCGCCTCGCCCACCGTGGTCTCGGCCGGAGATCAGGTCCAGCTCTCCTGGCGCACCACGGACGCCACCAGTGTCTCCATCGATGGCATCGGGGACGTGCCCAGCTCGGGCGTCAAGACCGTGACCCCATCCGTGTCTACCAGCTATCACATGGTGGCCCGCGGCGAGGGCGGCTCGGCCGACGCCACGGCGCGCGTCACCGTCAACGCGCCGCCCGCCGTGCAGGTGCCCGTCAGCACCATGAGCGCGGAAGAAGAGTTCAAGGCCAATGTCCAGGACATCTTCTTCGACTACGACACCTACGATATCCGCGGCGACGCCCAGGCTACTCTCTCGCGCGATGCCTCTTACCTCGTCAGCAATACCGGCGTGAAGATCGTCATCGGCGGCTACTGCGACGAGCGCGGCTCCGACGAGTACAACCTGGCGCTGGGCCAGNNAGCTACGGCAAGGAGAAGCCCTTCTGCTCCGAGACGACCGAGGCGTGCTGGCAGCAAAACCGCCGTGGCGGATTCACACTGGACCGCTAATCCCCTCACCGGGTGCACCAGATCTTATCCGCCGCGGCGGAGAGACCTGGAAATTCTCTTTTCATGGGTGAAGAATGCAAACCACACGTACACTTCGCAATCGTCTCTTCACGGCGGCATTGTTCGCCATGGTTCTCGTCTCCGCGCCCGTGCCCGCGCACGCCACATCGAAGGAGATCATCGAGTTGCAAACGCAGGTGCAGCAACTGCTGGACATGGTGCAACGGCTCCAGTCCACCCTCGACAGTCGCTTCGGCGTCCTGCAGAACCTGGCGCAGCAGACCGCGGATAACGCCAACCAGATGACTGTCACCGTCAACGCCCTGCAGCAGAAGATCAATGCGCAGAACGACGCGGGCAACGGCAAGCTGGACACCGTCTCCGGCCAGATCCAGTCGCTCAACGACTCCGTCGACGAGTTGAAGTCCCGCATCGCCAAGCTCGACAAATCGGTCCAGGACTTGCAGACCCAGTTGCAGAACATCCAGAATCCCCCCACCGGCGCGGCCGGAGCTCAAACTGCAACTCCGCCCGATGGCGGCGCATCCCCCGCGTCCGGTCCCCCAGCCGGCGCCGCCCTGGCAGCCAACCAGAACCAGGCCCCGCCGCTCCAGGAGACCTTTCAGGCCGGCGTGCGCGACTACAATGCCGCCAGGTACGACGTAGCCTCAGGTGAGTTCCAGGACGTGCTCCACTACTATCCGCTCGACGAACTGGCCGGCGCCGCCCAGTTCTACCTCGGCGAGATCGCCTACCGCCAGCAGAATTACGCCGAAGCAGTGAAAGCCTACAATGCCGTGCTGGAAGGCTTCAGCGGCAGCCCCAAGGCCCCGGCCGCGCAACTGCGCAAAGGATTGGCCCTGCTGCAACTGGGCAAGAAGGACGCGGGCGTTCGCGAGCTGCGCCTTCTCATCCAGCGTCATCCGCAGACCCCCGAAGCGGCGCAGGCGCGCACCAAGCTCGCCAACCTCGGCGCAAAGCCCGCGGCGCACTGAGAAGGCATCGATGCGCCCTAAAGCAAAAGCCCCGCGAATTGCGGGGCTTTTCTCTTGCTGCCGCATGAAACCCGGCCGTTACTGCAGGTTCGCCATCAGCGCGTCCAGCGCCTGCTTCGGAGGCCGCGTCAGCGCCTCGGGCAGCGTCGCCAGCGGCTCATCCACCACATTCAGCAGGTCGATGAACGTCGGCTTCTGCGTGTCGATGTAGAACACCCCGGTAAGAATCTCGTAGTTGTTGTGCGACTCCATCAGCGTGCGCACGGCGTTGGCCTTGTCGGTGGGGTCGTAGTCCTCGCGCAGCTTGCGCAGCCGCAGGTTCGAGCCGTCGTGCATCTCCACTTCGTAGACCTGGCCCGAGCCGTAATCGACGTCGATCTCATCGAAGCTGGCGACGAAGCCAATCTCGTTGATGGGCTCGTCGTTCTCCTGCATGAACTTGTAGCTCTTCGTCGATCCCTCGTGATCGTTGAACGTCACACAGGGGCTGATCACGTCCAGCATCACGGTGCCCTTGTGGGCGATGGCCGCCTTCAACATGGAGAGCAACTGTTTCTTGTCGCCGGAGAACGACCGGCCCACAAACGTCGCGCCCAACTGGATCGCCAGTGCGCAGGTGTCGATGGCCGGCAGGTCGTTGATGACCCCGGTCTTGAGCTTCGAGCCGATGTCCGCTGTCGCCGAGAACTGCCCCTTGGTCAGACCGTACACGCCGTTATCCTCGATGATGTAGATCATCGGCAGGTTGCGGCGCATCAGGTGAACGAACTGGCCCATGCCGATCGAAGCCGTGTCGCCGTCGCCGGAGACGCCCAGCGTGGTCATGGTGTGGTTGGCCAGGATGGCCCCGGTCGAGACCGACGCCATGCGCCCATGCACGCTGTTGAAGGCGTGCGAACGGTTCATGAAGTAGGCCGGGCTCTTCGACGAGCAGCCGATGCCGCTCATTTTCATCACCCGCTCCGGCTGCACACCCATCTCGAACATGGCTTCGACGATGCGCTCGGAGATGGCGTTGTGCCCGCATCCGGCGCACAGCGTCGTCTTGCCGCCGCGGTACTCAAGAATGGGAAGGCCGATGTGGTTGACTTTGGGTGTTGGTGTTGCGTTGGCGGTTGCGGTTCCCATTACAGGCCCTCCTTGGTCGCAAACTCTTCGGTGACGGTACGGGCGTCCAACGGCAATCCATTGTAGTGCAGAATACTGCGCAGCTTTGTCACCTGGTCGGCCGGCAGATCCAGCTTCAGCAGGCTTGCCAGTTGCGCGTCGCGGTCCTGTTCCACCACGTAAACGCGCTCGTGCGAGGCCACAAAGTCGTGAATCTCGTGCGCAAACGGATAGGCCCGGATGCGCATGTAGTCCACGTCCTGCCCATATTCCTTCTCGATCTGATCCAGGCTCTCGCGCAGCGCGAAGTCGGTGCTCCCATAAGCCAGGAAGCCAATCTTCGAGCTGCCATCCCTCACCGTCACCGGTCCAGGAACCAGCTTGCGCGCATTCTCAAACTTCCGCGCCAGCCTATCCATCACCGCAACATACTCGTCCGGCTTCTCGGTGTAGCCCGCCGCATCGTTGTGTCCCGAGCCGCGCGTGAAATAAGCGGCCTTGGGGTGCAGCGTTCCCGGCAGCGTGCGCCAGCCGATGCCATCGCCGTCCACGTCGCGGTAGCGGGCGAATCCGCCCAGCCGGTCAAGATCTTCGGCAGTCAGCACCTTGCCGCGGTCGAGCGGCGTCGAGGGATAGTCGAACGGATCCGACATCCAATTGTTCATGCCCAGGTCGAGGTCGCTAAGCACAAAGACTGGAGTTTGCAGCCGCTCGGCCAGGTCGAAGGCCGCATACCCCAGCTCGAAGCACTCCTTCACCGAGCCCGGCAGCAGGACGATATGCTTCGTGTCGCCGTGCGAAAGGAAGGCCACGCTCAGCAGATCCGCTTGCGATGTCCGCGTCGGCATCCCCGTGGACGGTCCTGTCCGCTGTACGTCGAAGATCACCCCAGGAATTTCTGCGTAGTAGCCCAACCCTGAAAACTCTGTCATCAGCGAGATGCCCGGCCCGGAGGTCGCCGTCATCGACCGCGCGCCGGCCCAGCCCGCGCCCAGCACCATGCCGATCGCCGCCAGCTCGTCCTCGGCCTGCACTACGGCAAACGTCGCCTTGCCCTCCGGCGTCACACGGAATTTTTTCAGCAGGTCCGCCGTGGCCTCCACCACTGAGGTCGAAGGCGTAATCGGATACCACGCCACCACCGTCACGCCCGCAAACACCGCGCCCATTCCGGCCGCCGCATTGCCGTCGATGATGATCTTGCCCGCCGTGCGGTTCATCCGCTCAATCACAAACGGATCCTGCTTGGTGAACTTCTCCGCCGCATAGTCGAACCCGGCCTTCACCGCGCCGAAGTTCAGCTCAAACACCTTCACCTTCTTGGCAAACTGATTGCGCAGCCCGCTCTCCACCACGCCAAGATCGATCCGCAGCAGTTGGGCCACCACGCCCACGTAAACCATGTTCTTCACCAGCTTGCGCAGCTTGGCCTCGGGGCAAATCGCCGCCGTGATCGCGTCGAACGGCACCGGATAGAAGACCACATCCTCGCGATACTGCTTGAGGTTCAGCTTCTCCTCGTAGATGGCCACGCCCCCCGTAGGCAGAGCCAGTGCATCCTCCCGCGCCGTGTCGGGATTCAGCGCCACCAGTACCTCAGCGTCGCGCGTGCGCGCTACATAACCCTCTTTGCTGGCCCGGATGGTGTACCACGTGGGAAGTCCGGCGATGTTCGACGGGAAGAGGTTCTTTCCGCTGACGGGAACGCCCATTCCGAAGATGCTCTTCAGCAGCACGCTATTGGCGGATTGCGAGCCGGACCCGTTCACCGTTGCCACGTTGATGCTGAAGTCGTTTGCCACGCGCTCACGCACGCTGATTGCGCCCTGTTCTTGACCCAGGGCTAAGTCGCCTGTCGCCATGTGGCGGGATTCCCTTCCGATGAACTCTGGACAGAGTCGATATTTCTTACTCAGATGTGATTATAGTCACTTTGCGGGCTCTGCGTCTTGAGGGCCCTGCGTCCCGGTTTGGAGTCCGAGCGTTACCTCTTTGAGTCCCACAAAATGGAACCGGTTTGTGCCATTCATGGGTTGTGGGGGAAGTATTCAACAAACCACCAAAACGTACATCACGGTCTCTTCAATGTCAAACCGGCGCCGGCGGCGAGCGCCATGCCATTCTTCTTGCCGGCATTGCTGCCGGCGGCAGGCACGACCTGCGAAAAGGCGGACATGGATATCGATCATAGCCTTGCTGCTGCGAAGCTGATAATCTGAATGCATGAAATTCGGGGTGCTGGTTTTTCCCGGTTCCAACTGCGACCACGACACATTCCATGTGATTGCCGAAGTGGCCCGCCAGCCTGTCACCTTTCTCTGGCACGACTCGGAGGACCTGGCCGGAGTGGATGCGGTCCTGGTTCCCGGCGGCTTTGCCTACGGCGACTACCTGCGCACCGGCGCCATCGCGCGTTTTTCGCCGGTCATGCAGGCGGTGCAGCGGTTTGCCGCCGGCGGCGGCCTGGTGCTGGGCATCTGCAACGGCTTCCAGATTCTGACCGAGGCCGGCCTGCTCCCCGGCGCGCTGATGCGCAACGCCGGCCTCAAGTACATCTGCAAGCAGGTGCATCTGCGCGTCGAAACCACCGATAGCCCATTCACCAACCAGCTTGCCAACGGCCAGGTTCTCCAGATGCCCATCGGCCACATGGAAGGCAATTACTTTTGCACCCAGGATGAGTTACTCGCGTTACAGGCCGAGGACCGGATTGCCTTCCGCTACGCCACTGCCGCGGGAGATATTACTCGAGAAGCCAACCCCAATGGCTCTTTGAGCAACATTGCGGGCATCCTGAACGCGAAGAGGAACGTCTTGGGGATGATGCCCCACCCCGATCGGTCAAGCGAGCAACTGCTGGGATCGGCCGACGGCTGGAAGATTTTTTCCTCGATGATCGAGGCTCTGGCAACACATTAAGGCTTTTGTTGCGGCGGTTGGAAGACGGGACACATTGATCGACATACATCATCATCTGATCTACGGGGTGGACGACGGAGCGCCCGATCTGGAGGCCTCCCTGGCCATGGCCCACGAAGCCGCGCGCGAGGGCGTAACGCACATCGTCTGCACCCCGCATGCAAGCGACAGCTATCCCTATCAAGCCGGCGTGAACGCAGAACGCCTGGCCGAGTTGCGCCAGTTGCTGAAGGGCGTCGTCGACCTGAGCATGGGTTGCGACTTCCACCTGAGCGCGAAGAACATCGCGGACGCGCAGGATCACCCGCTCAAGTACTCGATCAACGGCAAAGGATACCTGCTCATCGAGTTTCCCAACATGACCATCGCTCCGCAGTTGGATGAAGCCATATTCCGGCTGCAGGCCGTTGGCTACACGCCGATCGTCACCCACCCGGAACGCAACTCCGTGTTGCAGCGCCAGCCGGAAATGCTGGCGGACTGGATGCGCAGAGACTGCCTGGTCCAGGTGACCGGCGCGGCGCTCTATGGCCGTTTTGGCCATGCCGCCGAGGCGTTCTCGAATGAGTTGCTGGAGCGCAACTGGATCCACTTTCTCGCCACTGACGCGCACCATCCCCAGCGGCGCCCGCCGCATCTGAAAAAGGCCTATGACCACGTGGCCCAGCGCTTCGGCGAGGAGACGGCGCAGCGCTTGTGTATCGCCAATCCACTGGCCGCCATCGAGGGCGCCCCGTGGCCCGCTCAGCCCGAACCCCTGGGCCTGTGGGAGCATGTGCCGCTGAAGTTCGATCCCAGGCGCTACGCCCCCGCCGCCAAACCCGCGCCCCGAAAAACCAGCCCCGCCCAGAACGGCAAGGACGCTCCAAAGACAGGCACAAGAGGCTTTTGGGATCGCCTCTTCGCCCGGTAAATGCCCCAGGCCAAGATGTGCGAAAGGGCATGTGAATTGGCGAACTGCCCTTAAGAAAGCCCCAACCCGCCATCCACGGCCAGAATCTGGCCGGTGACAAACCGGGGTCCCGCGGCAAAAAAAAGCACTGCCTGGGCTACATCTTCCGCCGTCCCGTTCCGCTGCATGGGGGTTTTGGCCGCAAAGCGGGCTGCCTCTTCGGCAGGGTGCTCGTCCAGCTTGATCCACCCCGGCGCCACGCAGTTGACGCTCACCTCCGGCGCAAAGGCCTTGGCCATGGCTTGCGTCAGCATGTGCAGCGCGGCCTTCGAGGCGCAGTAGTGGGCATGGCCGGCCCAGGCATGAATACCCCCCAGCGAGCCAATATTCACGATCCTTCCCTGAACGGCGCGCAGATGCGGCAATGCCTCCCGCGCTACCAGAAACGGCCCCCGCGCGTTGGTCTCGAAGACCGCGTCCCATTGCTCCAGGCTGATGCGCTCCAGTGGAACCGACTCAAAGACGGCGGCGTTGTTGACCACTACGTCCAGCCGCCCAAAGTGGCCGGTTGTGGCGGCTATCGCACCGCGCACCGAGGCTTCCGAGCGCACGTCGCATTCCACCGCCAGAGCGCGGCATCCGAGAGATTCGATCTCGCGGGCAGTCTGCGCAGCCTCGGCCTCGGAGTTCCGGTAGGTAATGGCCACATCCGCCCCGGCCTGCGCGAGGGCCAGCGCAATCCCCCGTCCAATGCGCCGCGCACCGCCGGTGACCAGTGCCGATTTGCCGCTGAGAAGTTGAGTTGGCATCACAGGTCAAACAACGATTCTGGCGCGGTCCTGCCAGTCCTACTTTGGCTGCGGCTGCGCTTGGGCCGGGCTGGGCTGCGTGTCCGGTTGCGTGGCGGAGCCGGCCGGCTTGTCCTTGGCTGGGGCTGGCGCTGGGGCCGCATCCTTGGCGGGAGCTGCTTCTTTGGCCGGATTCGCTGTCTTATCCCCATCCGTGCTCTTGCCGCCAACCTCTCCTGTGCCGTGCGGCTTGTAAATCGAGTACTGTTCGCCCGGCGGCTTCATCTTGATCTCAATGGCCATCTCGGCCTTGTCGATCTTGTAATCCTCCCCATAGGTCTGGAAGCCCTTGGCAATCACCTGCAGCCGTACCGTGTCGCCGATGAGCAGCACGTCGATGACGGTCTTGCCGTCCTCGTTGGTCTTCAGCTCCATGTTGCCCTTGTCCTTCTCGCCCACCATGGGGTGAAAGATGACGGCGGCGTTCTCAATGGGCTTGCCATTCACATCGCGCAGGACGGTGACCTCAATGCGCGCGGTCGGCGGGGGCGCCTTGTACTTGCGGCCACGCTTGGGCGCGTCCTGGGCGCTGGCGGCGAGCAGTGTGACAACCAAGCCGAATCCGGCCACAAAGATGCTGAGACGAACGAGAGAACGGTGAAGCATGACCCCCATTGTAACCGGCTTCCACCCCAGCGACAAAGACCCCGCCGCGGCGGGCTGGGGACCCCGGTTTGACTGACCCTACGGCAGCCCACGAACCGAGGCCGGGTCTTCGGAGGCCCCCGCGCTGCTCCATCACACTTTATGAGCGAGATACACTCATATTTTAACGACCCCCCACTTGACAACACCACGCAAACTTCCCTATCGTTAGCAATAGGAAGGCGAGAGTGCTAGCACATCGCTGGCGGAACTGCTCGTCCGGGTCCAGTACTCGGTTTTCAGAGCTGCAACTCGCAGATTCCGAAGTGTTTTTTCCAATAACCCGCTCAAATCCCGCAGCTGGGGTTCCAAACCCGGCCCGCGTGTGAAGGAGAAGCGAAGCAATGGCAGATACCGTGAAACATGGAATTGAACCTCCTCCAGGATATAAACCAAAGCCTGCAACCACCTTTACCCCGCTCCACGACCGCATCCTCGTCCGCCGTCTGGAAGAGGGCGAAACCATCCGTGGTGGCATCATCATCCCCGACAGCGCCAAGGAAAAGCCCCAGGAGGGCGAAGTGATTGCCGTCGGCAAGGGCAAGTCGAACGACGAGGGCAAGGTCTTCCCCCTGGACGTGAAGGCAGGCGACAAGATCCTCTTCGGCAAGTACTCCGGCACCGAGATCAAGATCGACGGCGAGGAGTTTCTGATCATGCGCGAGGAAGAAGTCCTCGGCATCATCAAGAAGTAGGCCGCAAATTGGCTGACAGCTTTTAGCTTCTAGCTTCTAGCTGACAGGATGCATAAGTCGTTTACAACGAAGGCCCTAAGCTAATAGCTAAGAGCTAGAAGCTTGAGGCTGAATGAGGAGAGTTACAGAAATGGCAAAGCAGATTATGCACGGTGAAGATTCCCGTCAGGCGATCCTGCGCGGCGTGAACACGCTGGCGGACGTCGTGAAGGCGACGCTCGGTCCCAAGGGCCGGAACGTTGTGATCGAGAAGAAGTTCGGTTCGCCCACCATCACCAAGGACGGCGTGACGGTGGCCAAGGAGATCGAGCTGAAGGACCCGATGGAGAACGTGGGCGCTCAGTTGGTGAAGGAAGTTGCCTCCAAGACCTCGGACGATGCCGGCGACGGCACCACGACAGCGACGGTTCTGGCCCAGTCCATCTTCCGCGAGGGCGTGAAGACGGTGGCGGCCGGCGCCAACCCGATGGCCCTCAAGCGCGGCATCGACAAGGCCGTGGCAACCATCATCGGCACCCGCGACAAGGACGGTGTGTGGACCGAGGGCGGAGCACTGGGCAAGCTGTCCAAGCCCGTGGACGAGAGCGCGGTAGCCCAGGTGGGCGCCATCTCGGCCAACGGCGATCAGGAGATCGGTGGCATCATAGCCGGCGCAATGAAGACGGTCGGCAAGGATGGCGTCATCACCATCGAGGATTCGAAGACCGGTCACACGTCGGTAGAGACGGTCGACGGAATGAAGTTCGACCGCGGCTACCTGAGCCCCTACTTCGTCACTGACGCCGAGCGCATGGAAGTCGTGCTGGACGAGCCCTCCATCCTGATCTTCGAGAAGAAGATCAGCAATATGAAGGACCTGCTGCCCCTGCTGGAGCAGGTGGCCCGCGGCGGCAAGCCGCTGTTGATCATCGCCGAGGATGTCGAGGGCGAGGCCCTGGCCACCCTGGTGGTGAACAAGCTGCGCGGCACGCTCAACGTGGCTGCCGTCAAGGCTCCCGGCTTCGGCGACCGCCGCAAGGCGATCCTGGGTGACATCGCCATCCTCACCGGCGGCAAGGCCATCACTGAAGACCTGGGCATCAAGCTGGAAGGCGTGAAGCTGGAGGATCTGGGCAAGGCCAAGCGCATTACCATCGACAAGGACAACACCACCATCGTGGACGGCGGCGGCAAGTCATCTGAGATCGATGGCCGCGTGAAGGAGATCCGCGCGCAGATCGAGAAGACCACCTCGGACTACGACAAGGAGAAGCTGCAGGAGCGGCTGGCCAAGCTGGTGGGCGGCGTGGCCATCATCAAGGTGGGCGCTGCAACCGAGACCGAGCTGAAGGAGAAGAAGGCTCGCGTCGAGGATGCGCTGCACGCAACTCGCGCGGCAGTCGAGGAAGGCATCGTCCCCGGCGGCGGCGTGGCGCTGGTGCGCGCTATTCCCGCGGTGGATGCCCTGATCAAGACGCTCGAAGGCGACGAGAAGATCGGCGCCAATATCGTTCGCCGTTCTCTCGAAGAGCCTCTGCGCCAGATCGTCGCCAATGCCGGCGAAGAGGGCGCGGTGGTGGTGGCCAAGGTGCTCGAATCCAAGGATGCGCACTTCGGCTACAACGCCCTCACCGGCGTCTTCGAGGACCTGGTGAAAGCCGGCGTCATCGACCCCACCAAGGTGACCCGCACGGCGCTGCAGAACGCAGCCTCGATCGCCGGTCTGCTGCTGACCACGGAAGCGCTGGTTGTCGAGATTCCGGAGCCCAAGTCGGCCCCGGGTGGCGGCCACGGCGGCGGCGGCATGGACGGCATGTACTGAGCCAATTGCCGGGTACCCTCTGGGTGCGGCACAAAATGCAAAAGGCCTCCAGCTTCTGCTGGGGGCCTTTTTTTGCACACAATATAATCTTTGCAACCGGGCGATCAACGAAACTCCGGCGAACCACACCACCCTCGCGGAATCAGCAGACCATTCCGACCCAGCCGAAACGCCGCTCTACGATACCAGGGCGGCCACGTCCGGGGACGCGATTTCAGCCCCGCTCGCCCCGCTCGGGACCGCCTGCGGGCGCAGCGAGCGCAACCACCCCGCGGAAAGCCATGATCGCGGAATCGAGAACTCCGACCAGCCGCAATCCAGGCATACCTGTACATCCGGCGAAGGCGTTATGGGCGGATGGCTCAGAGTGCGCGGACTGTTGCGATAAAGACGGATTTCCGCCGGAATAATGGACAGAGAAACAGATTGACACATCGGGCAGACCATTCCGCACACCTCGAAAATCAAGGATCCCCGGACCTCCAAAACAACAAGTAATACCGAGGAAGTGCCAATTGTAACCGGGTTCCGGCCGCGTTTTCAACAGGAATTGTGCAAACAACGAACTTTAGTAACGAAATGATTCAGAATTTCAGCTTTCGCCCTAGAAATCCATCGCCGGCATTCCCTTCAGCAGGAACTCATACCGCGGGCGCAGCGTGTCCGGGCCGGAGGTGATGGCGCTGTCCAGGTGAATGAGCGAGTCGACTTTGTCATACTTCGGCCACTCCGGCAGTCCCGGTCCGTTAGGATCGCCGGTTTTGGCAAAGTTGGTCCAGTAGCCCATCATCTGCTCGCTCAGCTTGCGGTCCTCGGGACGCCACACGGCACCGGGCCGGGTGTCCAGGGTGCCGAAGACGTACTCGATGTCGTCGGAGTGGAAGGCGAACGAGCCTGGATGGAACTTGCTGGGCGGCGCGGCCAGTTCCAGGTGATAGCGGTAGACCGGCGAATCCCCGGTCTTCCGGTGCGCTTCCAGCCACTTCCAGGTTCCGAATGCGATGAACGCGTCGCTGCCGTAATCGATGGCCGCGCGAAGCGCCTGCTCGTCCGTGTCCCCCGGATAGAGCGTGAGGAACTCCGCGGCGCGATCCTTGAAGAGGCCAGCCGCGAAGCCTTTCCACTGCACCGCCGTCATGCCGCGCATGGCAAAGAAACTGCCCTCGTCGCGGTTCCAGCCGGCCAGCAGTGGCACGTGGGCCTGTTTTCCGGCTGCGTAAGTGTCGGCAACCGGCTCGGTCAGCAGCTTGCCGTCGATAGCCGGCGGAAAGCCATTCGTCCCCTTGGCCTTGGCCGCATCCAGAACCTTGTCCGTGGGAAGGGCGCGCAACTCCTGGAGCGACTTGACTCCCAGCGAGGCGACCCACTCGCCATCCTTCTTCTCGCGCGCTTCCAGGGCGTCCGTCGGCAACACATCGCTGAAGGCCGCGCCGCTCTCGCCGATGGCCTTTTGGAACAGCCCGCGCGCCGCCGGCGCCGCCATCAGTGTGCTCACAGCAAAGGAGCCGGCGCTCTCGCCGAAGATGGTCACGTTGTCCGGATCGCCGCCGAATCTCGTGATATTGGTCTTCACCCACTGAAGCGCGGCCACCATGTCAAGCAGGCCGTAGTTGCCTGCCGCGCCGTTGGCCTCGTGGCCCAAGTCCGCCGCAGCCAGAAAGCCGAAAACCCCCATCCGGTAATTGATGGTGACCAGCACCACGCCCTTGGTGGGCAGAAAGTCGCCGTTGTGCCGCGGCTCCGAGCTGGCGCCGACTGCATAGCCGCCGCCGTGAATCCAGAACATCACCGGCAGCTTGCTTTTGTCCGTAAAGTCGGCGGGCGCGTAGACATTCAGGAACAGGCAGTCCTCGCTGGGCCCACTGTCCTCAAAGATTATGTCGTCGAAGACGTGATTCTGAGCGCAGTGCGCGCCGAACTTCGTCGCGTTGCGTTCGCCCTTCCATTTGACCGGCGGCTCGGGCGCCTTCCAGCGCAGTTCGCCCACCGGAGCAGCCGCATAGGGCAATCCCAGAAACGCCTTGACCTTACCCTCATTGATCGTCTTGCCGTGTACTTTGCCCTGCTCGGTCTTCACCGTCAGCGAGTCCGCATGAACGGTTGCAGCCAGCCCCAGCGCCAGCCCTGCGATTGCCAGGGCACACACTGCCTTCAATCCGACCTGCATCGTGAAATCCTCCGCGAAATACCTTTACAGGACGGCCCGGAGGTTGCACGAGTTTCACAATCTGCGACGGGGAAGATCAGTGGTCCGCCGGCGCCAGCTCTGGCGCAAGCAGATCGGCGATGGTCTCCCGCCGCCGGATGAGCCGTGCCTTCCCGCCCTCGACCAGCACCTCCGCCGGACGTAGGCGAGTATTGTAGTTCGAGCTTTGCGCCATGCCGTAGGCTCCGGCATCGAGCAGCGCCACCAGGTCGCCGGGCTTGACGGGCCCCAGCTTCCGGTCACGCGCAAAAAAGTCACCCGATTCACACACCGGCCCCACCACGTCCACGGTCCGTGACTTCCCTGCCCTGGGCCGCACCGGCACAATCTCGTGATGAGCCTGGTAGAGCGCGGGACGGATGAGGTCGTTCATGGCGGCGTCGGTAATCACGAAGGTCTTTCTGCCGTTGCGCTTGACATAGAGCACGCGAGCCACCAGCGCCCCGGCCTGCGCCGCCAGGAACCGTCCCGGCTCCAGCAGCAACTGGCCCTCGAAGCCGCTAAGTCCGTTCTCTATGGCCTCGGCGTACTCCCGCACCTTGGCCGCCGCGTCAAAGCTGCCGCCGTGGTAGTCGATTCCCAGGCCCCCGCCGGCATCGATTGCCTTGAGCACAATGCCTTCGCGCCGCAATTGGCCGGCCAACTTGTTCAACCGCTCCATGGCCGCGCCAAACGGCTCCGTCGAGCGGATCTGCGACCCGATGTGGACGCTCACCCCATGAGCTTCGAGCCAGCGATTGCCGGCCACGCTCTTGTAAATCCTGAGCGCCTGCCGGATATCGATGCCGAACTTGTGCTCGCGCAGGCCTGTAGAGATATAGGGATGGGTATCGGCAAAGACATCGGGGTTCACGCGCAGGGCAAAGCGCGCCTTCTTTTTCAGTTTGGCTGCGCGCGCGGCCAGCAGTTCCAGCTCCGCCTCGCTCTCCACGTTGATTTCGAGGATTCCGGCCCTCAGCGCCAGGTCGATCTCCGCCTCCGTCTTGCCCACCCCGGAGAAGACGATCCGGCACGCGGCCGCAGGCGCGGCGGCCAGTACACGCTCCAGTTCACCGCCGGAGACGATGTCGAAGCCCGCCCCGCGATCTGCGAGCAGCTTGAGAATGGCCAACGCCGAGTTGACTTTGACCGAGTAGCAGACCAGGTGCTCGCGGCCGTAAAACGCCTGCTGAAACATGCCCAGCCGCTCCACAATCTGGTCGGCCGAGTAGACGTAGAGCGGCGTGCCATAGTGTCTGGCCAGGGCTTCGAGCGAAACCTTCTCGCAGTGCAGGGCGCTCCCGGGCTCGGGATGGTGGAAGGGGCGGGGCGATGGAGTAGAGGGTAGGATCAAGTTGAGCTTCCAGAGGATGAGCGTTCTCTTGAGCCTACAGCATTTTGCCGCGGCGTTCGACCCCCGCAGCCCGCGTCTTTTCCCAAAGAATACCTGGTACGAACTACACGGACCTTGCCCTTATGAGATGGCACGGCATAATTGCAAGGTTATTGTCGAGAGAGAAACACAGCAGCCGGGTGGGGACAGGCCAGGTTTCGATTCTGAGGCCTTGGATTCAACGGGTGGAACTCACACGCGCCCAGCGCGGCGCGGAAAAAGTTCAACGCGGTCCGGCTCGCGGTTTTATCCTCTCCAACGACGATGGCCACCATCGGCATGCCGATGGTGGCCAAGGTGGGCAGGGAGTCCGTTCCGCGTGGACGTTCCTGCTATTTCCGAGGCCCCGGCTCAGATTGGCGAGCCTGAGGTTGGCGAGCCTGAGGTTGACGAGCCTGCAACGACTGCTGCTGAGATGTGTGTTTTTGCGCCAACTGCTGCGTCTGTTGCTGGTGCTTCTGCTCCAGTTTCTGGTCAGTGGCGTTCGTCTTCTGCTGATGTTCCGCGTCCTGCTTCTGCTGAAGATTCTGCCGATCCTGGGTTTGTTTGGTGATCAACTTGTCCTGCTGCTGTTCGTACTTCTTGTCCGCCTTCGCATTCCCTGAGTTGACCGGCGCGGGGCGTGCAATCGGTGGAAGGTCTTTCGGATGGACTACGGCGCGGGGCTCGGTTGCCGCACCACCGGCTCCGGCCCTGGAAGGCTCCCCTGTCTCCTTGGCTGCTGTCGCTCCGCGTTGCTGGCTGAAATCTCCGGGCTTTGCAGTGGCTGCGACTGCCGGCTTGCCGTGGTTCACCCCTGCGCGCTGGTCCGGATTGGCGCGCGCGCCTTGTGCATGTTCAGATTGAGCTGCGACTGCCGGAATATGCCTCTGGTTTGCCGCAGCCTGCTGTTCAGAGGTTGGACGCGCCTCAATCCCGCCCTTTCCGCCGTTGTAGCTGACGCGGTTCCCGTTGTTGTTCTCGACCCTTTCGTTGTAGACATTGTGAATATTCGTGATATCCACGTTGTTGACGGAACGGTTATAGAAAAAGTGCCCGTGGTCCCAACGGCCGCCTCCATAACCCTCGCCAAAGTAACCGAAGCCGTAGTTGATCCCGCCATAGAACCCGACGGTAGGCCCCCAGTAGCCGTCATTGAAGAAATAACCGCCGTCGCCCCAGCCCCAATAGCCCGGAGTCCAGAGGAAACCCTCTTCCGGCGCCATCACCCACGTTCCGGGTACCCAGTAGTAATCGGAAATGTTGTCGTCATAGGCCCAATAGCCCGGCGTCCAGAGATAGCCGTCTCCGGGGCAAATTGGCTGGTCATAGAACGGCAGCGCAGGCGGACCGATCGCGATCCTTACGCCAATCTGCCCGAACGAGGCGGCCGGAATGGCCAAAATCAGAAGCGCTAACAGAAACCGGATGGTACGCATATCGATCCCCTTGCCAGATCGTCCTTCGATTACCCGCCTGTTCCGTGCTGCCGCGGGCTGCGTGGACTGAGAGGCGACGCGTTGCGCGTCTGGGGCTAGAATTCTACGAATGCATCGCCAAGTCTGTTTACTACTGCTCACTTGTCGGGATCATTGGAATTGAATCTACAGAATCGATCTTCGCGAGATGATTTGGAGCACGTCAGGGCTTTGCGCACCTGCGAGTTGCCCAAGCCGAATCGCCTCTTCGTGAGACCGCGTGGCCTGCCCGCTCCCCTATGGCAATGGATTTCGGCCCGCCGCTCAGGCGTCGAGCTGGCGAAGCCACTCGGCTAACAGCGCGGCAACCTTCCGCGGCTGCTCATAGGCGGCAAAGTGGCCGGCGTGGGGCAGCAGGTGGAACTCGCACCCGCCCGGCGCGGCGCGGAAGACTTTCATTTCGGCCCGGCTCACGGTGGTATCTTCGCCGCCGGCGATGGCCATCACCGGCACGCCGATGGTGGCCACGGTGGGCACCGAATCGGGCCGCGTGGCGAGGCCAGCCTGCACGGCCACCGCGGCCTCCGGAGTCAGCGTCATGCGGGCCCGCAACTCGGCCACGATCTCAGGGCGGCGCTCGCGCGCCGTTTTCCCGATCAGGCTCTGCGCCATGCCGTCGAACAGCGCCTGCGTACCCTGGGCCCGGACTTGCGCAATGTTTTCGGCGCGCTTCAGCAGGTTGGCCTCGGCATCCGGCTGCGGCTTGGAGCAGACAAACGCCAGCCCCCGCATCCGCTTCGGGGCTCTGCGCCACAACTCCAGCAGCACATAGCCGCCAATGGAGCAGCCGGCAAAGATAGCCTCCGGCACATGAAGATGATCCAGAAGGGCAAGAATGTCGGTGGCCAACTGCGCGATGGTCAGCACCGGGGCGTCGGGAACGCGTGCAAAGCCGCCTACGGGCAGGGTTTCGCCCAACTTCGAGCTGCCGTGGCCGCGCAAGTTGGGAACGATGGCGCGAACGCCGCCCAGGTCGTCTGTCAGCGGCCGCCAATAATCATGATCGAGTGGCGTGGGGTGCAGAAAAACCACCGGCAGCCCGGCACCGGTATCGCGAAAATCCAGCCTCGCTCCGTCCGATTTGTACCAATCGTTCATACATTAGGAGGATACGCCCCCGGCAGCTCCACAGGCTCCTCGGGAATCCCAATCCAGGCGGCCACATAGGCCACGCCCACAAATCCGCTCGTGAAGATGAATCCCAGTACAGTCAGAATGCGAACGACGGCGATATCCCAGCCGTTGGACTGCGCCAGCGCCAGGCAGACCCCGGCAATCTGGCGGCCCACACGCGGCCGAACCAGCGGCCTGCCCATTGGCCTGCCGGACATGGCCTGCGCCACAGGAATCACCGCGCCGCAGTTCGAGCAGAACCGCGCGCTCACGGGCAACCCGGTCCCACAGCGTTGACAAAAGACGGCCATAGTCGATCCCTCCTCCAGAAACCCCATCCATTCTGAATATACGGAAGCGAAGCATTCGCGGTTCCATGCGCTCCGTTCAAATTCGCTCTAGGTCCCGCTATAGACCGTGCGCAGGTATTTTCTTGCGGTATCTGCACGGGAGGTGTTGGGACCGGCGTCGATGGCCCCCTGGTAGTCCCTGAGCGCCAGTTGCCGCTCGCCGTTCATGTCATGGCACTCTCCGGCGGCCAGCAGCGACCGGATTTTGAGTTCAGGCCCCACGTTCGGGGTCCACGCGGCCTGCTCGTAAGACTGCGCCGCCTCTCCGTAGTGGCGCTGCCCGCGCAGGGCGTCGCCGAGGCCAAAGTAAGTGAGTTCCATGCGCGCGGAATAGTAATAGCCGGGCTTGGCGTTGGTAGCCAGAATCTCACGGTACGCTGTCACCGCGTCCATGCCCTCGCCCGCATCCTTGCGCAGGTTGGCCTCTTCCAGGCTGAACAGAAAGTCGCGGGGATATTCGTTCTTGAGGGTTCGCACCACCAGGATCGCCTCTTTGTACCGAGCCTCGCGGCGCAGAAACAGCGCAATCGTGGTGCGCGCCTCGACGTTGGTCACCGGCCCTCGGTTGCCGTCGTCGGTCAGCATCTCCAGGCCCTTGGTTTTTGACCCCGTCATCCCGGCAAACCCGATCAACAATTTGAACGGAACCGGCAGCGCTCCCACCACATACTCATACACCCCCACCACCAGCTTCGCGTCCACGTAGTCCGGGGCCAGTTGCAGCACGCGCTCGTGATCGTCCTTGGCCCCCAGCGCCAGCTTGAATCCAGTCATGTAACTCCGCTCCACCATGGCAATATAGGTACACTTCAGCGCGCGCGCCCAGCCGCGCGCATAGAGAGCGTCTACGTCGTCCTGATTCTTGCTCAGCCGCCAGTCGGCCTCGTGGATGGTTTCGTCGGCCAGGGCCAGGATGCGTTCCCGCGCCTTCGGGTCTTCCTGAGTGGCATGCCGCCCGGTCAAGAAGCCGTCGTTGGCGTAGAAGGTCGTGTCCAGCAGGTCCAGCCAGTAGAGCTCCTGAAAGAGCACCGCGTCCAGCAGCAGCACCGTTCCCTGCGGATCGCCGGGGTGTGCTGCGTGAAACCGCTCGAACCTCTCCACGGCCCCCGCATAGTCCAACTGGTAGAAGTGATCGAAGGCTTCGCGGACCAGAGGGTCGCGGTTCAGGGGATTGGTATGCACCCCGGAGGCCCAACCCAGGCTCGCCGCGGCGAGCAATACGATTCCCCATCCCAATCCGCGCATCGAGAATGATCCTGTCTTCAACCTTGATTCTCCTTCTTGCCTTCAAAAAAAGGAAACTACCGCCTGTTTGACGTTAACCAACAACAGAAGACGCTTCAAAATGCTTCACCCTTGTTGCCTCCATATTTGCGGCGTCATCGACGCGCCGCTCAACCCCTGGATTTCCATCTTGCTTGAAGGATTGGTGAAATGAATCGGAAAGAGATGCTGAGACTGCTGCTCAATCAGGCTCAGTTTAACGGATTCGAGTTCCGCCGTTGGTTCCTGTCCCATGTACAGCCGGTCTGGCCCGGCGCCGAGCAGGCTTTGGCCCTGCTGGCGTGGGAGGGCCGCCATTACACGCTGCTCTTCTCCCACGACTTCGCTCGCTGCTTCTGGCGGACCGGCGCCCATATGAGCTTCATGATCCCCTCCGTCACCTATCCCAGGGTCACCGCCCAGGGCGACGTGGTTTACGTGACCCGTAAGCCCTTCACCCGGCGCACCATCAAGCCCGATGTGTGGAAGTATCACCTGCGCCAGATGGCCGCAGCTGAAGACCCCATCGATTATCTCTGCCGCTTCCTGCCCGCGCAAGACCAGTCCAGGATTCGCGAAATCTCCACCGCCGCGCCGATGGCGGCCCGGGCCTGAGGCTTGCCGGCCCTGGCCCAAACAGCTTCACTTCGCGGCTTTCCCGCGTGTGCATGAGGATTGGCGATTTCTCGAAGAAATCGCCAGCCTCATGCACAGATCCCCCATTGCAGGCGTGAGAATACCGGAGGACCTGCATGCTTTAGGATTCAATTATGCCCATCCCCGAGCGGCTCAATCCGACCTTCGTAACCGCCCGGTCGCCTGCGCCCCGCCGGCCAGACCCGATGGAGGAGGCCCGCAAGCGCCTCATCGTGGCCCTCGATGTGCCGGATGCAGCCTCCGCCGTCGCCCTGGTGAACCAATTGGAGAACACCTGCCGCTGGTTCAAGGTGGGGTTGGAGCTGTTTGTGGCCGCCGGTCCCGCCGTCCTGGACCCGCTGCTCAAGCGCGGCCACTCCATCTTCCTTGACCTGAAATTCCACGACATTCCCAACACCGTGGCCGCAGCGGTGCGTTCTGCCGCGGCGCTGGGTGTGCACATGATCACCGTCCATGCCGCCGGAGGCCCTGCCATGCTGGCCGCCGCCCGCGCTGCTCTGGACGGCCTCTCCGATCCCCCTGAGCTGCTGGCCGTCACCGTGCTTACCAGCATGGACTCGGCCCAGATGAGCGCCATTGGTCTCGAACGTTCCCCCGCCGAACAGGTCGAATTGCTGGCCCGGATGGGCTTGGCTGCCGGGATTCGAGGCTTCGTCTGCTCCCCTCAGGAGGTCGCATCCCTGCGCGCCCTTACCGGCCCGGAAGGCGTGCTGGTCGTTCCCGGCATCCGCCCCGCCGGCGCCGAAATTGGCGACCAGAAGCGCATCGCCACCCCCGCCGAAGCCCTGCGCCAGGGCGCCAGCTTCCTGGTCGTCGGCCGTCCCATCACACAGGCCTCCGATCCCGCCGAAGCCGCAGAGGCAATCCTCAAAGAGATGGCCGAAGCGCTCGAGCCGTAACCCCTGTACACGGAAAGAGCCCGGCAATCTGCCGGGCTCTATTTACGCCAAACTTCAACCGGAGCTTAAAGTTTCTCGTAGAAGTCGCATACAGAGCATGAGATGTAGACTCCGCCGGGGACGCCGCGCTCGCGGTCCTTCACGCGCTTGACGATACGCGTCGGCTTGCTGCACTTCGGACAGTCGGTCGACTTCGTCGTATCCATTACCTTCTTGCGGTCACCTGTTTTTGCAATCTTGGCCATCGGTCGGGTGTTTCTCCTTCTGGGGTTGTCTCTGCTCACGTCCGCCGCGGCGGACGGCTTCAACGTCGCGGTCGGTTGCTCGCCTCTCGTCGCAAAAACATTGCCTGCAAGGCAGCGGGACTCGCTGCCTCCAGTCTACATCAATGCCGCCTGCGCCGTTTCAGCCCGTCAATTCGTCTGATCGGCGTCCGCTGGCGGAGGCTGCGGCGGCGTGGCAGCCGGGAAGATCTGCACCAGCGCGGGGGCCGCGGGCTCGGCCGCTCCCATCGCAGCCTCATGCTGGCGTCGAGCGGCCGCGTCCAGGTCCACCGGAATGCCTCCCGGTACGATCACCGGCGCGTTGTAGCGGAAATCCAGCTCCCGCGTCACCCGGAAGACCACCGGCAGCGCCGCGAGGAGAACGAAGAACGTAACCCAGCTACCGTCCAGCCCGTAACCGCCGCCGGTCAGCCAGAACGGTCCCATGGGATCGCCCTGCACCACGGGCGAATGACTGTTCACGCCGCTCACGGCAAGTCCGAACAGCAGGGCGCGGCTGGCCTTCCAGCCAAAGTTAAGCCCCCAGCTCAGCCACAGAGCCCGTGTACGCAGGTAAGCCGCGGAAAGCACCAGGCTGAGCACCACGGAGACGGCGACGCTGGCGTGGCTCGACCCTGGCGCCTGCGCCTGCACAATGGCATAAAACGCCGCAAACCCTAACGCCGCTCCAACCGGCCCCACCGCGTGGGCAAAGCGCTGAAATCCGTAGCCGCGAAAGGCAATCTCTTCCCCCAGCGCGGCCAGCGCGAAGAATGCGACATCGGCTGCCAGCCAGCCCCAGGCGGAGGGCTGGAGGATGAGAACAATGGCGATGCCGCCAACGAGCACCATGGGCAACACGCACACGATCGCCAGCGACCAACCAACAGCCAGGCCCACTCCCGCCTCGCCCTTCCAACCCGGACGCCGCGGCAATCCCTGCGCGCTCACTGGGTGGATCTGCCCCTCAAGCCAGAATCCCATCGCCGCATAGCCCAGCAGCAGCAGGAAAACCAGCATCGCCTGCTCCACCAGCGGAGCCCACTGTTCGCCGGTCAGCCCTTGCGCCCCGTGACGGGCCAGCGACCGCGCAAGAAAGAAGTAGAGCACCGCGGCAATGAAGCGTACGTAGGCGCGAAACCTGCCGCCGCCAGAGTGGGGTGTGCTCATCGGCATCTAACCTTCTGTGTAGAACTGCGCGATGTTGCGGAACTTTTGCTGCCGCGCGGCCACCAGGGCCTCCACCGGCATCGCCTTCAGCTCGGCCAGGTGCTTCTTCAGCACACTGCCCAGCAGCCCCGCGCCCGCCTCATGGTCGGTGTGCGCGCCTCCCGGCGGCTCGGAAACAATCTCGTCCACGCAGCCCAACGCGGCAACCTCCGGCGCGGAGATGCGCATGGCCTCGGCGGCCAACTGCTTGTGCGCCGCATCGCGCCACATGATGGCCGCGCAGGACTCCGGAGTAATCACGAAGTAAAGCGCATTTTCCAGGATCAGCACCCGGTCACTGACAGCCAGGGCCAGCGCTCCGCCCGATCCGCCCTCGCCAGTGATGACCGAGATGGTGGGCACGCGCAGACGCGACATCTCCAGAAGGTTCCGGGCGATGGCCTCGGCCTGGCCCCGCTCCTCGGCGCCCAGCCCCGGATAAGCCCCCGGCAGGTCGATAAAGCTGATCACCGGCCGCGAGAACTTTTCGGCGATCCTCATGCATCGCAGCGCCTTGCGGTAGCCCTCGGGGTGGGGCATGCCGAAGTTGCGCCGCACCCGGTCCCTGGTGCTCCCGCCCTTGCGGTTGCCGATGACCAGCACCTCTTCCGTGCCCAGCCGCGCCATCCCGCAAGCCACGGCCTCGTCGTCGCCATAGGCGCGATCCCCGTGAATCTCGCTGAAATCGGTGAAGACCCGCTCGATAAAGTCCATGGGGTAGGGCCGCTGGGGATGCCGCGCCCGCTCGATCCTGATCCACGCCGGCGAAACCGCCTGCGCCTGAATGGAAATCCCTGATTCCTGTTCGCTCATCGGTACCTGGTGGGGCTCCGGGCAGCGTCGCCGTCGGCCCTCCTGTGATTCTACGGGTCGGGGGCTGTTGCGACAAATACAAGCTAACGGGGCTACGAAAATGCTTCAGCTCGGGCGCGAAGTGAGAGGACCAGACAGCTTTCTTCGGTGGCGGCGAGAAAGACCCCGATCCGGGGGATGAAGTCCAACTAAGCCCGAGCACATGCGGGAACTTTGACTGCGCGGAAAAGGCCGAGGGACAGCAGCACCTGGAGCCTGTTCTGGCCGAGCCTGAAGGCACATGCCGAATCGCTCGAGTGCACCATTCGCCTGATGCGTTCTTTGCGCGGCCAGCCGGCTCACTGAATCGCTCTGCTTGACCATCTCCATCACCGAGAAGCCCTTTTCCGCAAGCGCTCCCGTGGGGCATGCCTGGATGCATTTGCCGCAGCCGGTACAGTTCCGCGCTTGCCCCCAATCATCCTTCAGGTCGCTGACGATGCGGGAGTAGATGCCGCGCGAGGCAACCTCCCACACATTCGCGCCTTCCACCTCTGCGCACACTCGCACGCAGCGCGTGCACAGGATGCAGCGATTGTGATCCAGCACGAAGCGAGGATGGGTCATATCGACCGGCAGGTGCGGGTTGTTGTAGGAGTAGCGCACGTGGGTGATGCCCAGGGATTGAGCCATCGATTGAAGCTCGCAATGGCCGTTCGACACGCACGCCGAGCAGATGTGGTTGCGCTCTACCAGCAGCAACTCCACGGCCATCCGCCGGTAGAGCGTCAATTTCTCTGAAGCGGTCTTGATCGACATCCCGTCCTGGATGGGAGTCGTACAAGCCGGCAACAGGCGGTCGGTGCCTGCAAGCTCCACCATGCAAACGCGGCAGGCTCCCACCGCGCTCAGGCCCTTCAGATAGCAGAGAGTCGGAATCTGCTTCCCGTGAGCGTGGGCCGCTTCCAGAATCGTCTGTCCTTCCTGGGCGGTCACCAGTTCGCCGTCAATTCGGACGGAAATCGTTTTGTTCGGCAAAGCGACGCTCCTTTCTCTCCCAATGGTCTCAATGGGTGTTGACAGCGGCTCTCAGATCGCAGCGAAGGCACCGGCGGCATTCCTCCAGCGCCTCTTCCGGATCGAGGCCGGCAACAACTTCTTCCTGCGAACGAACCCTCACCTCCGCAGGCACGGAGTGTGCCGTGTGGCGGCGGCTGAGGCTCGGCTCTCCCGGCGCTTGGCGGCTGTATTCAAACTCGGGAAAGAGCTGGTCCCAGCGGGCGTCACCCGAGAGACTTGGGCCCATCAGGCGCTCGTCGATCTTCCGCGCTGCCTGCTTGCCGCCGCTCATAGCGTTGGACATGTTGGATGCGCCTGTGATGACGTCGCCGCCGGCATAGAAGCCCGCGCGGCTGGTCTCAAAAGAGAAGCGATCCACGGCGATCGTGCCTTCCTCTTTGAGTTCCAGACCGGAGGCTCGGCAGAAATCCAGGTCGAAGGTCTCGCCCACAGCCAGGATCACGCTGTCGCACTCGAAGCGCTGCACCTCGTCAGTGGGAATCGGCCTCTTGCGCCCCGATTTGTCGTATTCTCCCAGCCGCGTCTTTACGATCTCGATAGCCTTCACATTCCCGTCCGCGCCGCCCAGGATGCGGTGCGGCGCGGCCAGAAAGACGAACCGCACGCCCTCGTCCTCGGCTGCCTGAATCTCCTCGTCGATCGCCGGCATGTCCTTGCGCTCGCGGCGGTAAAGGATGGTGACATTGGCGCCCATGCGCAACACGGACCGCGCCGAATCGATGGCCGCGTTGCCGCCGCCAATTATCGCTACCCGGGAGCCCATCGCAACCTTCTCGTGCCTGGCCACTGACTCAAGGAACGGAAGGGCCGGATAGACGCCCTTCAGCTCCGTTCCGGGCAAATAAAGCCACGATTCCTTCCACGTTCCGATGGAAAGGAACACCGCATCGAAGCTGCTTGCCAGGTCGTTCAACGGAAGATCGAATCCCACCCGAGTGTTGAATTGCATCTTCACTCCGATTCCCTCGATGAGATCCAGCTCGCGCCGCAACACCGATTTCGGCAGCCGGTACTCGGGAATGGCGAAGCGCAACATGCCGCCCGCCTCGCCGCGTTCCTCATAAATGGTGACATCGTGGCCGAGCATGGCCAGGTAGAATGCGGCCGTCAGGCCGGTTGGACCGGAGCCGGCCACGGCCACCTTGCGGCCTGTGGACGCGAGTTTGAGCGCTCGGATGCGCTCCAGCATCGGCTCAAAGAGGTCGGACTGATAGATTGCATCGGCGAGGAAGCGGTGCACCTCGCGCATGTTCACTACCTCATCGAAAGACTGACGCCGGCAGCGATTGTCGCAGGGGTGCTGGCACACCCTTCCCGTGGATGCGGGGAGTGGATTGTCCAGGATCACGGACTCGAAAGCATCTTCGAGCCGGCCCTCCTGGTAAAGCTCCAGGAAGCGCGGAATGTTCATCCGCAACGGGCAACTGTTTTCACAAGGAGACAAGGCCAGTTCCTGGCACACACCGGCACGGCAGCGGTGGGCCACGATGTGGTCTTCGTACTCCTCGCGGAAGTGCCGGATGGTGGTGAGCACGGGATTCGGCGCCGTCTGTCCCAGCCCGCAGAGCGAACATTCGCGAATCATCCGCCCCAGTTCATCCAGCAGGCCCAGGTGCTCCGCACTTCCGCTGCCTTCGGTGATCGCGTTGAGGATGCGCAGCGCCTTGTTCAGTCCCACCCTGCAGGGTACGCACTTCCCGCAGGACTCTGAATGCGTGAATTCGATGAAGTAGCGGGCCACGTCGACCATGCAATTGTCTTCGTCCATGACCACCATGCCGCCGGAGCCCATGATGGAGCCAATCTGTGCCAGGCTCTCGTAATCCACGGGCGTATCCAGCATCTCCAGGGGAATGCAGCCGCCGGAGGGTCCGCCTGTCTGCACCGCTTTCACGCGGCGGCCGGCGATGGCGCCTTCTCCGATGTCATAGATGAAGCTCTTGAGCGGAGTGCCCAGCGGCATTTCCACCAGCCCCGTGTTCTGGATCTTGCCCACCAGGGAAAAGACCTTGGTGCCTGGACTTTTCACGCTGCCGGTCTCGGCAAACCATGCCGGTCCCCGGCTCACGATGGGCGCGATATTGCACCACGTTTCGACGTTGTTGATATTGGTGGGCTTGCCCCACAATCCTTTCTCCGCGGGAAACGGCGGGCGGGGATGCGGCCTGCCGGCAAAGCCTTCGAGCGAAGCGATCAGGGCCGTTTCTTCGCCGCAGACAAAAGCCCCCGCGCCCTGCACCAGTTGAATGTTGAAGTTGAAGCCGCGGTCCAGGATGTTCGTGCCCAGCAGTCCGTATTCCCGCGCCTGTTCGATGGCTCGATTCAGGCGGCGCACCGCAAGTGGATACTCGGCGCGCACATAGATGATGCCTTCGGTCGCGCCCATCACGTAACCGCCGATAATCATGCCCTCCAGGAGTGAATGAGGGTCGCCCTCGATCTCGTTGCGGTTCATATAGGCGCCGGGATCGCCCTCATCGGCATTGCAGATGATGTACTTGATATCCGCCTTGGCCTTGGCCAGAAAGTCCCATTTGTTGCCCGTGAGAAAGCCGGCTCCGCCGCGTCCGCGCAGCCTGGATGCCTTAATCTGTTCAATAACGCTTTCCTTGCGCCCGTCGATCAGCACTTTGTAGAGCGCCTGGTAGCCGCCGACTCCAATATATTCTTCGATGTCCGAAGGATTGATCAGTCCGCAATTCCGCAGGACGATCTTCTTTTGCCCCTTGAAGAAGGGGATCGCGTTCCACGGCGGAACATCCGGATAACCCTGGCCGTATCTCACGTACCCGGTAATGTGATCCCATTCCTCGATCTTGCAGTAAACAAGGTCCGCCGGCATGGTCTGCGTGGAAAGGCTCTCCAGAATACGCGCGGCATCGTTGGCTTGGACATGCCGCAACACCAGGAGCGGGTGTCCAGGAAGCCGGATGCTCACCAGCGGCTCCTGAAAGCAGGAGCCAAAGCACCCAACGCCGGTGAGCAGCACATCCATCCCGCTGCGTTGGATCGACTCATTCAAGGCGTGATAGAGCTCTTCGGCGCCATTGCCGCGGCCACACGTTCCCATCCCCACTGCAATGCGCGGAATGGCCGGCAGCAGCTTGGCAAGTCCGGATTCACGTACCGCGTTGAACGTACCAATATCCAGAATGCGCGGCATTATTTCCTCCCCTGCGTCAATGCCTTCACTTCCCGCTGCAACGTGCGTTCATTCACGCGGCTCAGGATGTGGTGGTTCACTTCGACTACCGGCGCCAGCGCGCACTGGCCAAAGCAGGCGACCGTGCGAATCGTGAACCTCTGATCGGGCGTGGTGAGCACCAGCTTGTCAGCATCATTGGTATCGCCCTGGTCATGTCCGCTGAGTCCCAGATCCAGGCACACCTTCTCCAACAAGTCGCGGGAGCCGCGGGTGTGGCAGGCTGTCCCCCGGCAAACGCAGATCACGTTGTCGCCTTGTGGATCGAGGTTGAACAACGCGTAAAAGGTCGCGGCGCTGTATATCCTTGCCGGAGGGACCCCGGTCTCGTCCGCGATGTAGCGCAACGACTCCATCGACAGGAATTTATGCGCATTGGCGGATTGAACCGCTTCCAGTATCCCCAGCAGCGCTCCGGGGCGCCCCCCGTGCTCCGCAATCGCCTGGTCGATCAGCAGCCTCTCGTTAGCATTCAGGACTCCATTGGCGACACTCTGCATGATTCCTCCCCTCCACCCGGACCAAGATCTCCTGCTCCGCAACGGATCGCAGCCAAGCGCTCCTCATGAAATTAAGAAGGCGACATAAGCCGGACCCTCCTCACTTCTGGACCATTTCTCGGGAGAGGAAAGAGAGAGAGAAAAAGAGCATTCGCCGACAACGCTTCGCATACCTGGCGAAAGAGAGCGCTGCGCTTCGAGATTGAGCGCTATCCGTAGAGACTTCTCCCCAGAGAATGTCCGTAGGAACATTGATCCTCCGAGGAATCCTTCGGATGTGCCTCAGGTCACACTCGTTTGTGACGATGAGGTTCGCGGACTCTTCAAGAGACCTAGACGCAAATCCCTTCGCGAATGGACCCGCTTAATGTGACAGCGCGCACACAAGACAGCTCGCCAGTAACCATCCGGGAACTGAGCGATGGCCCAAGCCGTACCATATCCATGTTCGATCCAGCGATTCGAAAGATGAACCGCCATGGATGAAAGGGAGTAGCCAGTATGCGCGCAAGAATCGGCCTATTCGCATGTATCGCCCTGTTACTTTCCATCACCCCTCTGTGCTCGGGCCAGGATGTCGGCGCCAAAGCGGATCAATACTTGAACGCATGGGCCAGCCAGGGACGCTTCTCCGGAGTTGTCCTCATCGCCAAAGGCGACAAGATCCTGCTGCGCAAGGGCTACGGGATGGCCAACTTCGAACTGAACGTTCCCAATTCGCCTGAGACGGTCCTCCGCATCGGTTCCATCACCAAGATGTTCACCGCGTTCAGCATATTGCAACTTGAAGAACGTGGGCTCCTGAAGGTCAGCGACCCGGTGGTGAAGTATATTCCCGAGTTGCCCGCGGCATGGAATGCCATTACCATTCACCAGTTGCTTTGCCACAAGTCGGGCATCCCTGAATTCACCATTGCGCCGGCTCACAGCAACTTCGACAATGCCCGCCATGTCGAGAATACCCTCAAGGAATTTGCGGACAAGCCGCTACTCACTCCGCCCGGCGAGACCATGCGCTATAGCAATTCCGGCTATATCCTGCTGGGCAAGATCATCGAGAAGGTCACAGGGAAATCCTACGAGGACTATCTGACTGCAAATATCCTGGCGCCCGCCGGAATGACGCATACCGCAGTAGACCACGTTGCGCCGCTGGTGCCCAACCGCGCCCACGGCTACAACTTCGACGGCGAGTCGCTCGTGAATGCCAGGTATGGCGATCCGGAGTATACGTACTCCGCCGGGGACCTGCGCTCCACCGTGGATGACCTTTACCGCTTCGACCGCCTTCTGAAATCCGGTAAGCTCTTCAGCCCCGCCATCACTGCCAAGGCATGGACTGCCTACTCACACTTTGTAGCGCCTCCGCCGCTTCCGATCGAGGCGGACTACGGCTACGGCTGGTTGCTTGGCCAGGAACTCGGCCACCGGTACATCGGCCACGGCGGATGGGTCAACGGCTTCGTTTCTGACTTCAAGCGCTTTCCCGATGACGATGCCGTGCTGATCGTTCTCAGCAATTTCGAAACCTCCAGCTACATCGCCGTATGCCATGACCTGACGGCGATTCTCTTTGGAGAAAAATACGAGGTTCCCGTTGTGAGGAAGATCGCACATCCCGCGCCTGAGGTGTTGTCCCGCTATGTTGGCAGCTACCAGCTCGGCCCGCTGGCCATCGAGATCACCATGCGCAACGGCAGGCTCTATGCCTTCGCCCCCGGACAACCCGCGCCCTTCGGCATGATCGCCACATCGGATACGGAGTTCTACTTCAACGATGCATCTTCCGAAGTCCGCTTCGTCGTCGACGAAAAGGGCAACGTGAATCAGTTCATGTTGAAAATGGGCGACAAGGTGATGCCCGTCAACCGGGTAGCCGAACCGAAGCCGGGAAGTTAAGCCTGCCTTGCCTGCCGCAGTAACTTGGTTGCTGCGGCAGGCAACCGAAACATGCGGTTAAACCGGCTCGACCGGGTCATCCTCAACCGGCGATTCGATCACTGGCTCCTGGGCCTCCGGTTCCTCCGTTTGCGGCTGTTCCGGTCCAGGCGCCTCGGATTCTACCTCTGCCCCAGCTTCTTCGCCTTCGTCCGGAGCGGTCTCCTGGCCAAGAAGAGCATCAATGCGATAACCGGACGCCTCGGCTGTCGCCAGTGCCTCTTCGACGGTCTTGCTCATCTCCTCCACTGCCGCGCGGCTGGGAGCAGCCTCGCAGCCCAAGCGAAGCAGCGACGGCATGAGCAGCCACCAGAGCAGCTCCTCATATAGCTCGCGAACCAGATAGTCGTGGTCCTCTGCTTCGTGGACGCCGCAGAGCCAGCGAACATCCGGGTCATACCACAAGGCGGGCCACAAGGCCGGCGGAAGCGCCTCTCTTTCGTCCCCGGCCGTTGCCGCCGATTCAGCTTCCGTCGCCGTCGTTTCCCCTGCCGCCTCGGGCTCGACGCCGGCAGTTGACTCCTCTTCCTTGCCGACACCGGCGCCGGTGAGCAGCACGACCTTGATGCGGGCTGCCACGCGCCAGCCCTCCTCGCCCTCGAATCCGAGAGCGGCAAAGGCCTGCGCGAACGGCTCGCGCAACCGGAGCCGGTCAAACAAGTCCAGCGCCACTCGTTCCGGGCTTTCCGCGTCGATCGATTCGGCCAGCAATTCCAGCACGCACCAGCCGAGCACCGGTCCCCACATAGCCGTGGCCGTGAACTGCGGACTGGGGCTGGGCAACACCCGGCGGGCGGCAACGGTCCACGGAGCCGGAAAGAGCGCTTCGATCGCCGGAATCCGCATCGCGCCGCGCAAACGTTCGCGGAAGACCGGGCCCAGCAATACGGGGTTGGTCGGCTTGCCAGCTCCGGCCGGTTGCTTCTCCCCACCCATGCGCGATGCATACGCTGTCTGAGCCACGCGCAGAAAATTCTCGCAATGCGTCCACGCCAGCTCAAAGAACTCGCCGCGCGCAGGCTCGATCTTCTTGTCCTTACCCGCGGCAAGGGGCCCGGCGGCAAGTGTGCGCGGATGCTCCGCCAGGTCGGCGAGCAGTCGGACGATCCCCGGATCGAGCTGCTGGCGGAGCGCATCATGCACCGGCCGTAGTTCCAGGTTAACCAGCGCATCGTCCAGGTTGGGAGCGCCTCTTCCGCTGAGCTGATCGCACAGCCGGTCCCAGGGCTGTTCCGCCGTGACGCACAACTCGCGCCAATCGAGAAAAACGTGGCACTGGTAGGCGTGCAGATCGAGGGTCAGGCCACGCTCAGACAAATCATTCGCCCGGCGCAGGTATTCGAGCCCGGTGAGCGAGTCGCGCCATGCAAGGATGGCGGTAGTATCGCCACTCAGCCCGAGACCTTCCCTCAGACGCTGCTGGCGCAGTTGCCCTGCATCCTTGTCGGCGTACGCCGCGGAAAAATCGATGGTCCCGTGCGTGGCGCCGTAGCGGTTGTTATAGACCACTAGGGCGCGCTCGCCGCCATTGCGGTTCGAGTAGGCGAATACGTTCTCGTCCACCGAGCCGTTGTCATGGAAGAAGTCGTAGAGCAGGAAGTTGCTGCTTTCGGCGAAGAGCGCGCGGCGGTGCAACAGCGGCGCGATCTCGCGTTCGTGGCGTTCGACCAGCCAATGGTCGGGAGTCTCGTCATAGCGTGGCCGCTGGTACTCCATCCCGTATTTCTCGGTGAAGCCCTCGATCTGGCCGTGCCCGAACATCGGCAGGCCGGGCAGCGTAGCCATCAGCGCGGCCACGCCGAAGCATTTGTCGCCCTTGCCAAACTGGTCGATGGCGGTGCGCTCGTCGGGATTGCTCATGAAGTTGACGTACCGCTTCATGATGTCCGGGTCGAACTCCAGCGTGTTCTTGATAACCGAGCGGTACTTGGCGTTCTCCTCGTCGCGCATCATGTTCATGAAGGCGCTGTTGTACACGCGGTGCATCCCCAGGGTACGGACAAAATAGCCCTCCATGAGCCAGAACGCCTCAGCCAGCAGCAGTGTGCCGGGCACTTCCGCAGCCACGCGATCCACTACCTCGCGCCAGAACTCATGCGGCATGCACCGGTCGAACTCGGCTTGGTTCATGCCAAATTCGGCGCGGGACGGGATGGCGCCGCTGGAACCTGGGCCGGGAAACCACAGCCGGTGAAAATGCCGCTTGGCCAGAGTCATCGCCGCATCGAAGCGAATCACCGGAAACTGCCGGGCCACATGCAGGATGGTCTGAATCACCTGCTCCCGCACCGCGGGATTCAGGTAGTCGAGCTGCGCCGTATCGTTCCACGGAAAGCTGGTGCCGTCGTTGCCGTGGTAAATGTAGCGCGTCTCGCCGCTGGCGCGGTCCCGCCGGCGAAAGACCACCGCGGCGTCCGACTCCTCGAAGTAGTGGTCTTCAATCTTGATCTCCACCCGCCCATCATGAGAGAGATCGGGACCGTTGAAGCTGTAAGCCGGATAGGGCGCATCCGGCCGGGAAATGAACCACTCCGGGTGCTCGACGACCCAGGGCGAATCGATGCCCATGTGGTTCGGCACCATGTCGCTGGCGAGGCGAACGCCGTGCCGATAGGCGCGGTTGCGCAGGTTCGTGTAGGCTGCCTCGCCACCCATATCCTCGGCGATGCGGTAGTCGAACAGCGAGTACGCGGAAGCCACGGCGTCGCGGTTCCCACAGATCTGCTTGATCGTCTTCGACGCCCTGCTCCGCTCCCACACGCCGATCAGCCACAGCGAATTCAGCCCGCGCCGCGCCAGCGTTGCCAGTTCCTCGTCGGGAATCTCATCCAGGCGGGAGATTCCGCGGCCGTACTGTTTGCTGAGCTGCGCCAACCATACATACGTACTCTTGGCGATGAGCACCGTAGTGGGCATCCATGCCGTGTCCGGGCTGAACTTTTCGTATTCGTGGGCCGGATCGCCAAAAACCGGCACCTCGGAATGGCTCACTACCGAAGGCCACTGCTGCCGGCCGCTTTCCCGGCGGCGGCGCGCAGCCTCGGCGGCCTGTGCGGCGGGAGGATTGAATTGCATCCAGATGGCCAGCTCTTCTTCGTGCAGAATCTCCCCGGCGATAAGCAGGAGGCGTTCCAGGCTATCGCCGAGCAGCGGCTTCCAGAGCCGGCGAATGAGCGCAAGCTGCTCGCTGAGCGATCCGGGTGAGCTCACGGCCGGCGCGCGCAGAAGATCCAGCAGGTTCACCGGTTTGGAACCCTCAAGCGGAATCAGCGGCCGAGTGGCAAAGTAATCGGGCAACTGCTGCGTCACCTGCCGGTAAACGGTCTTTTCCGCCAGGGTCTTTTCCTCGAAAAGCTCCTCGAACGGCCGGAAGGCTTCATTGCGGTTAGCGGTCCACAGCAGCAGCAACTCCTCCAGCGCGGCGGCCCGGTGAGGAGTCCCATCCGTGGTTCCGGCCAGCCATTGCCGCGGCGTCTCCAGCCCGCGGATGACGCTGATCCCCGGAAACTGCTCGACAAACGTCAACAACATGGTATCCAGCGCCTCAGCGCCCACCTGCGCGGAAAACCAGGCGAGGGCGCTGGTCATCACCTCGGGGTCGAATTGCTGGCGATAGCGCGCCATCAGGACATGGCTGGCCTCGTCGATCAGTCCCATGGCGTAAAGCGATCCGGCATGAACCGCCCGCTCGGGATGCTTTTCAACATCGCGCACCTGATTCATGCGGTGCGCAAACTCGCGGCATGCGGCCAAATTGGCGAAAACGACGTTCCCTGTATAGGAAAAGAGCGACTCCGCAAACTGGTACCGTTCACGCGCATTCCGCGAAATGTGGAATTCCATCATAAGAAACCGAGCTCCCAAACCCTTCCAGCCACTCATCCGACCCAACATGCCGCCCGTGCCACATCCCCCGGGAAGTTTTTCCTGTCCGCCGGTTCCGACCTATCCGCCAATCCGGCGCATCCTTCCGGCACGAACGCAGCCAAAAGGTAAAGTAACACCTGGGAGGGCAAAGACGCTGGAACCTGCGATTTTAACCCGGTTCCGGCGTTGCTGGCTGCGGGCACAATTCGGCGGCAGAGTTGCTGCCCGCTGCACCGATGAGCGTTTCACGCGCGCAGATACAACCGGCACTTTTCACCGCTGTCCGGTACAGCACTTTGTAAGGTTCGATAAAGATTGTTCCATCAATAGGATAGAAGGCGTTGCCCGCAAAAACGATTTGAATTGAAAGTGGCCCCAGCGGTCTGAATGACCTGTTTCCAGGCGGATCCTAAGCATTTCCCGAACCGGCGTAAGGAGAATCGCCTGGCCGCTGAGGCTGCGGACAATCTCGCCCTACCCGTCGCGGCGCCGGCGCTGGTGGGTGGAGGGGATATTCAGGTCCTCTCGGTACTTGGCCACGGTGCGGCGGGTGAGTTGGATGCCCTGGGCCTGGAGCATAGCGGCAAGCTGGTCGTCGGTCAGGGGATGGCTCGCGTCCTCCTCCGCGATCAGCTTGCGCACCTTGCGCTTCAGTACCAGCAACGGCGTATCGGCGCCCTCCGGGCCGTTCGATCCCTCGGAGAAGAAGAAGCGCAGCTCGATGACTCCCTGAGGAGTATGCGCATACTTGTTGGCCACCGCGCGGCTCACCGTCGAGGGGTGAACCCCGATCTCCTCCGCCACTTCCTTGATCATCATCGGCCGCAGGGCCTCGATGCCCTGCTCAAGAAAGTCCTGCTGGCGGCGCACGATGACTTCACAAGTGCGCAGAATCGTGCTCTTGCGCTGGGCGATGTTGCGCAGCAGTTGCAGCGCGGAGCGGAACCGCTCCTTTACGTACTCCTTGACCTCTTTGTCGGTGTTCTCCGCCACCAGCATCCGCCGGTAGCGCTGGCTGAGCCGCAGGCTGGGCAGATCCTCCTCGTTCATGGAAACAACCCACTCGCCGCCCCGCTTGATAAACACCACGTCGGGTTCGATCAGCCGGGTCTGCTCGCGGTTGTAGAGGCGGCCAGGCCGGGGATCCAACGTGCGGATGAGCTCCACACCGGCATGCGCCTCCGTGGGCGTAATCTGAGCCGCCCGCGCCAAGTCTTTCACGTCCCGCTTTTGCAACAGTCGCAAGTGCCGGTCCACAATCAGCGCCGCAACTTCCATGCTGCGCCGCCGCTCCTCCAACTGAGCCTCGGCCTGGGCGTGAAAGTTGCGGTGCGGATCCTCGGCCGGTTCGGTCGCCGGCCCGGCATACAACTGGCTGAACTCGTGCTGCTGGGCCGTGATCTGGATCAGCAGGCACTCGCGCAGATCTCTGGCCCCCACTCCGGCGGGGTCAAGATGTTGCACCAAGTCAATGCCGCGCCGCACCAGTTCAAGGGCCGCGGCCAGTTCCGGCTCATGACCGTTGAGCGGGGACTGGCTGGCCTTGGACTCGCTTTCAGGGGGCTTATTTCCAGGGGGCGGGTTCTCTGAGGGCCGGCTTTCTGGGGACTCGCTTGCAGGGGACTGGCAGAAGGCCGCGGCCAGTTCTTCCTCGGTAGCGGCCAGATAGCCATCCTCGTCCAGATTGCCGATCACGAATTCGGCCGCCTCATGCAGCCTGGGCTCCAGGATCAGAACTCCCAACTGCCACGCCAGGTGATCGGACAGAGTCGTAGGCTGGGAGAGAAAGTTTTCAAACGAGGGCTTTTCGTTCTCTTCAAACTCCGGCTGTGTGCGGTAGCCGGGGTCCAGATAGTCCTGGAAGTATGATCCGAAGTCGATCTCTTCAAAAACGTCCTTGGGTGGGGCCGCGGGCTCCTCGACCCCGCGATCCTCAACGCCGCGTTCCAGCCGTTCCTCGCGGCCGGCAACTTCATCCAGCATTGGAACCGATTCGTCAATCTCCTCCAGGACGGGATTCTCCACCATCTCGGCATCGATCATCTCCTTCAGCTCAAGCTTATTCAGAGCAAGAACGCTCACCATCTGCATCAGGCCCGGAGTCAGGATCTGGCGTTGCGCGACTTTCAGGCTTAATTTGGGTTGCAGCAGCGCCATAAATGGGACTCAATTCCCGTTCGGACTCACCGTCAGTGTAATCCGGCGTGAAAAATGCTAAAGGGTAAAGTGCCGCATTTTGAAGCACTCGTTCCGGATTGGGCGGCACTCAATCCGGGAATCTCTGTCTGAAATTTGATGCACTGATTAGCACGTTTGGCACATTGACAAAAGCTTAGCTCATCAGCCCAGCGAGAAGCCCTCACCCAGATAGAGGCGCCGCACGTCCACGTTGTTGCCCAGTTCATGGGGCGTTCCGGCGAAAAAAATCTTTCCTTCGGCGATGATGTACGCCCGATCGGTCACGCTCAGCGTCTCGCGCACATTGTGGTCGGTGACCAGAACTCCGATGCCGCTGGCCTTCAGGTCGAAGATGATCTTCTGCAACTCCAGCACGGCGATGGGATCGATGCCGCTAAACGGCTCGTCGAGCAGGATGAAGCTGGGCTGGATGCACAACGAGCGCGCAATTTCCACCCGCCGCCGTTCCCCGCCCGAGAGCGCGTAGCCCCGCGTGGCGCGGATGTGGCCGAGGTTGAGCTGGTGAATCAGCCGCTCGGCCCGCGTGCGCCGCTCCCGATTGCCCAGCGGCTGCGCCTCAAGAACCGCCAGAATGTTTTCCTCCACGGTCAGCTTGCGAAAGACCGAGGGCTCCTGCGGCAGGTAGCTGATGCCGTAGTTGCGCGCGCGCAGATACATCGGCACCCGGGTGATGTCGCTCTCGTCCACCAGCACGCGCCCGGTCTCGGGCGCCACCAGTCCCACGATCATGTAGAAACAGGTCGTCTTGCCGGCGCCGTTCGGCCCCAGCAAACCCACCACCTCCCCGCGCGAGATGCGCAGGTCGACCCCGCGGACCACCTGCCGTCCCTTGTACGATTTGCCGATTCCCTCGGCGATCAATGTCTCCATCCAGGTCTCAGCTCGTTTCCGCCGTCACTTCGGCGCCGTGGTATCCGTTGTTGTCTTGCGTCCGCCGCCTTCGACGGTAACGCTATTGTCGCGGTTATGGAAGATCAATGCTTCGCCGGTCACGGTTCCCTGCGCCGGATCGTTCATCTTTGGCGGCACGGCGGCGGTTCCGGTGAGCACATACTCCCCGGTCTCGCCGGTATATACCAACTGCTCGCCGGTTCCGCGCCGGCCCTCGGAGGTCACCACCACGTGGCCCTTGGCCGTCATGCGGTCCACCTGCGCCTGCCCGCCGTCCTTACCGGCGTGATTGCCCGCCGGCAGCAGCGTCAACTCAACCTCATTCGAGACGGAGGCCGCCGTCCCCGTCTCGGCTACTACTGTGCCCAGGGCGCCTCCGTGCATGACCGCCTTGCGCTCGGCATCCGAATATTTCAGGTCGCCCCCGCGCACGCGGATCACGGAAGGCGTGGCTGGTTTGCCGGCCGCATCCTTGCCCGTTTCCTTGCCCGCAGCCGCGCCGGACGCACTCACCAGCACCGCCCGCACCGGCTCAGCCGGGTCCGTGCTCCGGGCCACCAGCGTCTGCTTCTGGCGATCCAGCACGATCACCGGCCCGACAACCGAGTTTGACTGCTGCCACAGCCGCGCGTGCCCCCGGAAGGTGGCCTCGCCCGTCGCCTGATGCAACTGAGCCTCGGCCGCGACGACGTGTGACGGACCGTGCCCGCCCAGGGTCAGGCTGCCCTGGCCAGACGCGCCGGTTGCGGGCCCGCCCTGCTGGCCGGTCTTGGCCGAGCCGGTTTCGCCCGCACCTGCATCAAGCCAGGTCGCCTTTACGTTTCCGTGCGCAAAGGCGTCCCCCGAATCATGGGATACGTCAATTTTGTCCGCTGTGAGCTGCAGGCCGCCGTCTTCCACGCGCGGACTGAGCGTCAGGCGCAGCCACTGCCCCGCACCCTCATAGACGGCCCGGCCTGCCGTGGCCCGCATCGGCGCCGCCGCCGGCGCGCCGGGCTTGGCCGATGGCTCCTGAATCAGCACCACATGGCCTTCGAGCACTGCCGACTGGATCTGCGCCGCGCCGCCCGGCTCGTTTGTTGCGTGGCTCTTTGCCTCTGTCCCCGGCACGTTACCGGGGGCAAAACGCGCCTCCAGCCGGTCGCCGCTTGAGGTCTGCCGGGTTCCGGTGACAGTGATTTCTTCCATGCTGGCGTGGCCCACCCCGGTCATTCCGGTCAACACGGAGCCCGGCCCGAATTCACCGGTCACCTCGTCGGCCGCCAGCCTGGAAGGCACGACGGCGCTCTTGCCGCGCTGGCTCTCGCCCGTGATAACCACCCCTTGCGTCCCGTGAATCGTGGCCGGCTCCACTTGTCCATGCCCAACTTCGCGGAACTCCATGTCGGCCACCGGCGAGCGCCACGTCCGGCTCACCCGCAGCGAACCGTCCCCAAGCCCAATCCCGGTCTTGGCCGCCAGCTCGCTCAGCTCTTCGCTGTGCATCTCCACGCCCCGCTCCAGGCGTACGTGACGCAACTCGCCCTGCGGCGTAAAATCAAGCTCCGCTGTGGGCGAGGTCCCATGCACATGGCGGCTCTGGCTCCCATTCTGTCGAATCGAGTCCATCGTGACGCCGCCCTCCAGATGACCGTGCCGGGGCTGGTTGTGTTCGTTAAAATCCATTGACCCCGTGGGCGCTGCAAGATGACCGCCAGTCGCGGTTGCCAGCGTGAACCCGCTCATAGCATCCAGCCGCACCGCCGATCCATCCTGGCGGAACAGTATCTTCGCCACGCCGGCCGTGACTTCCCCGCCCTGGTAATCGGCCGTGGCCACTTGCAGATGACACAGATAGGTCTCGCGCTCGAACTCCCCGTGCTGGGCATGGATCACGACCGTCTCTCCGCCGCGAAGCATCGTCAGCTCCACCGCGCGATCCAGCGCCAGATGCCCCTCCTGCGAGTCGTACGAGGCGCCCATGGAGCTGCCGGTTCCCTGCGCCATAGAAAAATCCACATGCTGGCTGGTCGTCGCCATTCCGCTCTTCTGGTCGAAGGTCAGCCCGCTGGTCTTCACGTGAATCTCGCCGCGCGCGGCGGTCTCGGCAGCAGAGGCTAGCGTGCTGCCTTTCGGCTTGTCGCCTATAGCCTGCCCCGGCGTCGCCTTTGGCGTCCGCCGCGGCGGACCGGGCGCCACCCCCGGCCGCATCAGCGTAATCTCCACCAGTCCGGCAGCCGTTACCGTACCCTTCTTCTGGTCGTACTCGAACTCGTTGCCCTCAATGCGATCCACGCGACTGCCGTCTTCGCCGTAGAGCTCGATCTTCACGTCGTGCAATAGCACATGGCCGCCCTTGCCCTGCGTCATCTGGATCAGTTTGGAGGCGTGAATCGTGTACTGCGAATGTGCGCCGAGGTGATGGGAAAATACCCAGCCGTTGGCCTCCTGCTGGATATCAAGGCCCAGCCGCTTGGGCAGATCGCGGCCATTGAAGGGATTCTTCCACTTGCCGATGGCCAGAAACACCACCAGCGCCACCACCAGCAGACCTCCTGCCGCCAGCACCAGCGTCCGCATCCGCTCAATGGTGAATCGCGCGCTCAGTTTGCCACCCCTAAGCGCGCCGCCAGCCGCTGGGCAAGACTCTCGCCCAGCTCACTCCACAAAAGCCGCGCCGTGGCTCCCGACCTCTTTTCGACGGCCGCTGTCAACTCCACCAGTTGGCGCACATTTTCTTCCACGTGCCGCGCCGCCATGGAATCCAATTCCGCTTCTTCTTCGAGGAATGGCGTATCCGCGCCGAAGTCCAGCCGGATGTGCCCATCCTGCTCGTAGCCCCCCCCGTCGAACAGCGGCCCATAGCCCGTTACCCGCACCAGACGAGGCTCCCGCACCCAACGAGCATCAAGGCCCGCACTCGTTTCCAGCTCCCAAAGACTCCAGCCGATCTGGAACTCATAGGCGTAATCGTCGTGCAGCAGCTCAAGCGCTTCTTCCACGGCCAGCCGCGGCTCCGCGCCCCGCTCGCTCCCGCTTCCACTGCGGCCATACACGCGCTGAAAAACCGGCGATTCACTCCAGCTTACCGGCCACACCGTGGCTGCATAGACCCTGGCTTCGCCGCCGTGCGCGGCAAACTCGCTCAGCACCGCCGTCAGCTTGTCAGGGAGCGCAGCAAGGCGCAGATTCGGGTACCACAAACTCAGATAAAGCGTGTCGGACATCCCTATTGATTGTAGACGTGCGGAAAGAGCCGAGGATGCGTGGAGAATGGCTCGGAAGAGCAGGAACCTGGAGTCTGGCGCCGGCCAGCGCGACCTGAAAGGCCGGGTGCCCCAAGTCTCGTCCGCCGCGGCGGAGAGACCTGAGACGCCACAACACTCAACCAGCCGGCGAAACGGACTCCACCCCTACGCCGTCACGATCTCGCTGAAGTCGGCAATGCCCGAGAACCCGCGCAGCACCTCGTCGATCAGGGCCAGATGCGCCCCGCGTATAGCGGGATCGGGATCGAGCACCATGACCTTGTCGAAGAAAGCATCCACGTCCGGCCGCAGCGTGGCGATCAATGCCAGCGCCTCGACGTAGGCCCTCTGCTGACGCAGCCTAGCAACCTCCGGCGCCAGCGCCGCCGCGGCTGCCGAGAATTGCCACGCTTCCACTGAGAGCCTGACGTCCTCCGCCGAGCCAATCGCGAACTGCTTCTCTTCGGCCTGCCTCAGAATGTTCTTGATGCGCTTGAAAGCCGCCGAGATCGCCCTGAAATCCTCTGACCCGCGCACCGCCGTCAACGCTTCAGCCCGCGCAATCGCATCGCGCACGTCGTCGGCGTCCGCGGCCAGCACGGCGTTCACCACGTCGTAGGCAAACCCGCGGACATCTTTCAGATAGAAGTGCAGCCGCTCCTTGAAGAAAGCTCGAACATCTTGTTCGAGCTTTGCCTGGGAGCAGTTCTCAGCTTCGTTGACCGCAGGCCGAATCAAACGTATGAGATCAAGCGGTAACTGGGACTCGGCAAGAATCTTGATGACTCCATTTGCCGCTCGGCGCAATGCAAACGGATCCTTCGATCCGGTGGGCGCATTCCCGATGGAAAACATGGCTGCGATGGTCTGTACGCGGTCGGCAAGACCGAGGAGTTGTCCCTCAACAGTGGGTGGAATCCGGTCCTCTGTATTCGCCGGACGATATTGCCAGTAGATCGCCTCAGCGACCCGTTCCCCCAAGCCCTGCGCCAGCGCGTACACACCGCCAACGACACCCTGCAACTCGGTAAACTCCTTGACCAACTCGGTAGTAAGGTCTGTCTTTGCCAACTGAACCGCGGTCTCTACGATTCTGCACAGGTCTCGATCGCATGTAGCCGAAGCATGGATTGCATACCAGCTTGCGTATTCCCTCGCAAGCCTGAGATTCGCCTCTGTCTTCCAGTGGTAGCTGCCCAGTTCCTTCTGGAAGGTGACGGCCTTCAGGCTCTCCACGCGCGCCGCGAGCGGCGTCTTCTGGTCGAAATCCCAGAAGAACCGCGCGTCCTTGAATCGCGCGCGGAGCACCCGCGCATTGCCGTGGCGGATGATCGCCCGGCCCTCGTCGTCCACCTCAGTATTGAGTACCGCCAGGAAGTGCGGCGCCAGCTTGCCATCCGCGCCCTCCACAGCGAAGTACTTCTGGTGGTCGCGCATGACGGTGACCAGCACCTCTTCCGGCAGCGCCAGGTACTCGGGCTCAAAGTCGCCCAGCACCACGGTCGGCCACTCGGTCAGATGCACCACAGTCTCGATCAGCGCCTCATCCTCGCGCCAGCGTGCGTCAGGGACCGTCCGTGTGGCCGCATCCAGCGCCTTTCGGATCGAATGACGGCGCTCCGCCACATCCACCACGACAAAGGCCTTGCGCAGCGCCTCGGAGTAGTCCCTGGCCTTGGCAAGCAGCACTGGCTTCCCGCTGTGCAGTACTCGATGCCCGCGGCTCTGCTTGCCCGCCGCAATCCCGGCAATCTCCAGCGGCACAACCTTGGAGCCGAGCAGCGCTATCACCCACCGCACCGGCCTGACGAAGCGCTCCGGCTTGCCTGCCCGCCAGTACATGTTCTTAGCCCAGTAGAGGCCCAGAACCTCCTTGGGCAGTTCCGCAGCCAGCAACTCCGCCGCCCCGCGGCCCGGCCGCTTCACCGTCGCGCCCACATACTCGCCCTTGGCGTTAGTGACTTTCTTGAGAGCCGTCACGGCCACGCCAGCCTTCTTGGCAAAGGCCTCGGCAGCCGCCGTCGGCGCTCCATCCTTGAAGGCCACCTTCCATGAGGGGCCCGTCAAATGCTCCTCGGTATCCGCCTGGCGCGGCGACACTCCTTCCACCAGCACGGCCAGCCGCCGCGGCGTCGAGTACGTGGTCAGTTTGCGCTTCGTCCCAAGCAGCCGCTCCCGCGTCAGCAGACCGCAAACCCGCCTGCCCAACTCGGCCTCAGCCCCGGCAATCATGCGGGCCGGAACCTCTTCCAGCCCAATCTCCAACAAGAAATCCGCCATAATGTGAGTTTCTTTCTGCCTTCAGGCTTCAGTAAGCCTAGCTTTTAACTTCTAGCTTCTGGCTCTCAGCTTTCAGCTCTGTCTTGCGCGGGCAAGTCGTTGCATCAAACCCAAGCAGGGCAAGCTAGAAGCTAGCAGCTAGGAGCTGGAAGCTGCTCCATTCTGCTGCGCCACATACGCTTTGGCCACGCCCACCGCCAGGTTGCGGATGCGCCCGATCATCCCAACGCGCTCTGTAACGCTGATCGCACCGCGCGCATCCAGAAGGTTGAAGAGATTCGAGCACTTCAGCGCCAGCTCGTAAGTAGACATGATGGGAAAACGCCGCTTCTCGACGGCCGTCGCCTTCTCGTTTTCCTGAATGGCTTTCCACCGATCCAGCAGGGCCTGAGCTTCGGCTTCGTAGCTATTGAAGTGCGCCCAAAGCCGGTCCACATCGGCGTCCTCGAAGTTGTAGACCGAGTACTGAAGCTCTTCGCTCAGCCGGACATCGCCATAAGTGACCGCCGCGCCGGTCTCCGGATCGTGCGCCCAGACCACGTCGTAGACGGAGTCCACGTCCTGCATAAAAGCCGCGAGACGCTCCAGTCCATAGGTCAGTTCGGCGCAGATAGGGTCCAGGTCAAGGCCGCCGCACTGCTGGAAGTAAGTGAACTGGGTGATCTCCATGCCGTCCATCATCACCTGCCAGCCCACGCCCCAGGCGCCTACAGTTGGACCCTCCCAGTTATCTTCCTCGAACTTCAGATCGTGCTTGCTGAGATCGATGCCGATGGCTTCCAGAGACTCCAGATATAGCTCCTGCACGTTCACCGGCGGCGGCTTCAGAATTAGCTGAAACTGCGTGTGGCGGAAGAGCCGGTTGGGGTTCTCGCCGTAGCGGCCGTCCGCGGGCCGCCGCGAGGGCTGGGCATAGCCCACTTTGTAGGGCTTGGGCCCCAGCACGCGCAGAAACGTCTCCGGCGCCATGGTGCCCGCGCCCACTTCAACGTCGTAGGGCTGCTGCAACACGCAGCCGCGCTCCGCCCAAAAGCCCTGCAAGCGGAACAATAGCTCCTGAAAGGTCAGCGCGGCAGGTTTCGCAGGCAATACAACCGCAGAGGATGAAACGGTGGATGAAGGCACGGAAACTCTCTCTCTCGACGGAACTGAGATCGATTTTATCAGCCTCCAGCCTTTTTCCGTCCTCCAGTCACGATCAGCCTCCCAGGCGTCCCAGCGCCTCGGCCGAGCGCAGCTTGCGCTCCAGATGGCGCTCCAGGGCCTGCAAGGTGAAGCGGCGCAGATCCTGTCCGCGCCGCCGCGGCCACGGTTCGGCGGCAAAGGCCGACACCGGCGCCCTGAGCATCCGCTGCGCCAGTTGCCAGGAATCCGCCGAGAGTGCGCTCGAGTTTCCGTTGCGATGCAGGGCGCAGAACAGGCCGTCGCCGAGCGTGTTGAAGCTGGTCTCGCCAGCCTCCAGCGCTTCGCGGCAAACGGTGCAATGGGCGATGTCCGGCAGAAGCCCCATCAGCCGCGTCATCCACAGCGAAAAATAGGTCAGCGGCATCCACGGCTGCTCCACCGTGGTCTGCTCAAGCACCGCCAGCAGCAGCCGGAAGACCGGCTCCTGGGGATCGTGCTCGGGCAGCGCCTGATCCAGCACCTCGGCAAAAAAACTCAACACCGTCATGCGCGCATGGTCCACGGCAGTCGAGAGCGGCGAGCGGACAATCTCCAACTGATCCAGCCGCACCAGTTCTTGCCGGGGCCGTTCGGCAAACCAGGCCCGCGCTACGGTCATCGGCTCCAGCGCCCCTCCAAACCGCTTGCGGCTCTTGAGCGCCGACTTGGCCACGCCCTTCACCCGGCCGTAATCGCGCGTGAAAAAGCTCACAATCAGGTCGGCCTCATTGACCGGCCAGGTACGCAAAACCACCGCTTCTGAGGTGAGCACGCTCATGCGTCTACTATCTTCGCATTGCGGCCTGCGTCTGGAAGGACCGCGCCACATAATTCCTTACAGTAAAGTAAGGGATTTCTTGAAATGTAAGGTATAATGGATTTTGAAAGGAATTCCGATGCCGACAGCGACTATGACTTCCAAAGGCCAGATCACGATTCCTATCAAGGTTCGGAAGGCGCTTGGGTTGAAACCAGGCGTCCGGATCGATTTCTATGAGGTCGAAGACGGGGAGTACGCCTTCCGGCCCAAAACAGGCTCGATCATGGAGATGAGAGGCTGTCTACCGAAGCTGGACCATGTGGTCACCATCGAGGAAATGGATCGGGCGATTCTCGATCATGCCGCGAAACTGGATGCGGCAACCCGCAGTGACGCGTACGAAGGCGTTACACCTGGAGAGGCCGCGTGACCGGGCTGGATACGAATGTTCTGCTCCGCTTTTTTCTGCAGGACGATCCCCTGCAAAGCCCGAAGGCCGATCGGATCATCGGCTCCTTGACCTTGAACGAGCCGGGGTGGGTTGGAGCGGCAGCGATCCTTGAGCTTGTGTGGGTAATCTCCAGCCAGAATCGCATCGGCCGCACAGGAATTGCAACGATCCTGGGTCAACTGCTCACACGAGACGAGATTGTGATTGAGCAGGCGGATGTTGTCCAGAACGCTTTGCAACTTTATCGGAAAGGAAACACGGAGTTTTCCGATTGCCTGATCGCCAGCTCCGCCAAGGCCGCGGGATGCAGCCGAACCGTCACCTTCGACCGAAAAGCCGCGCGCGATGCCGGCATGCAACTAATCGGATAGGCCGTCGCGCCCGGCCCTGCTGTTCTGTTTTGCACAAGGCAGGCGATTGACCGAAGGCTACAATGGCGGCAGAGGTTCCAAATGCCTTCCGCGATGGTCACCTTCAACGGCCGCATCACCCTCCCCTCCCACGTACGGAAACAGCTTGGACTCAAGACAGGCGACAGTGTCGATTTTGTCGAAATCGGGACGGGGCGGTTTGCCATCACACCCGGCGCCGGAGCCATTTCGGACCCCAAGGGTTGGATTCCAAAACTGGATTTCGGCTCCACGGCCGAAGAGATGGATGAGCCCCTCCAGTAGGCTGCCACAGCAAGACTTTTCGGCCCCAAAAACTCCCACTTGCTTCAGCGCCCTTGTCCCGGATGAGCGTCTCCGCGGCGCACAGACACAAACGCGCATTCCGACGGACGGAATGCGCGTGGTGACAAAACTCAAATTTGGGAGGAAGTGGAAAGCCGCTTAGCGGCCGAAGTGTGCGGCGTTCTTCTCGGTAAAGCTGGCCCACTTCTCCGGCACATCGTCCGCCGCGAAGATGGCCGAGACCGGGCAGGCCGGGACGCACGCGCCGCAGTCGATGCACTCGACCGGATCGATGAACAACTGGTCGGCCGCGCCGAAACCGTCCTCGTCCTTCTTGGGGTGAATGCAATCGACAGGACAGGCGTCCACACAGGCGGTGTCCTTGGTGCCGATACAGGGTTCTGCAATGACGTATGCCATCTCTGATTTCTCCGGGGGAACAAACACTCTCGACGCTGATGGTAGCACAGGACCCCAAAGGTTGACCCAAACTCCCGCAACGCCGTTTTGCGATGCGGGAATCGGGAGAATCATCCCCCGGTTTGCCGTCCCGTAAGCGAACCATCCCGAGAACAGGGCCCGCGAACCGGGCCCTCAAAAAACATCTATCCAGCAACCGCCGTCCGCGCCGCCCTGTGCGCCGCATACTCCTGCGGCGTGGGAATGGGCGTCAGCCCGCGCCCGGCAAACATATCGCTGAAGAGGCCCAGCAACTCCTCGTGGATCAGTCCGTTCGAGGCCAGAATCTCCCGGCTGTCCAGCCGGAAATGGCCGCCGGAGAAGTCCGTCACCCGTCCGCCAGCCTCTTCTACCAGCAGAATGCCGGCCGCCGTGTCCCAGGGATTCAGCTTGAACTCCCAGAATGCGTCCATACGGCCCGAGGCAACATAAGCCAGGTCCAGCGCGGCCGAGCCGGCACGCCGCACCCCGTGCGAACGCAGCGTAAATTCCTGGTAGAAGTGAATATTCGGGTTGTCGTGCCGCTTGCGGCTGGGAAAACCCGTGGCCACCAGCGCCTCGGCCAGTTCCGGCGTGCGCGAAACCCGCATCGGCTTGCCGTTCAGCCTGGCGCCCCGTCCCCGTTCGGCGGTAAACAGCTCATCCCGCATGGGATCGTAGATGACCGCGGCCACCAGCGTTCCGTCCTGGTCCGGCCTGATCCCCGCGGGGCGCTGGACCTGTCTCTGGACCTGTCTATGTTCCAGGCCCAGCGAGACGCAGAATTGCGGGAACCCGTGGGTAAAGTTGGTGGTCCCGTCCAGCGGGTCCACATACCACCGAAACTCACCCTCCAGCCGCTCCCGCGTGCCCTCTTCGCCGTAGATTCCGTGCTCCGGAAAGGCCTCGCCCAGCCGGCCGCGGATCAGCTTTTCCACCGTCCGGTCGGCCACCGTCACCAGGTCGACGTCGCCTTTGTACTCGGTCTCGACGCCCTGTGCCAGAAACTCGCGTAGCCGCGCGCCCGCCTCCTTGGCAATGGCCGATGCCTTGGGAACCCAGACGTATTCCGACGCGTTTTCCGTCGCCCCGCTCATGAGGCGGCCCCGTCCCCAATTGTTTCGCTCGCGCCCTCACGCCGCGGAGCGTGCTTCCGGCCGGCTTCGGAGATGCTGCGGATCTGATGCTTGTAGATGAAGAGGTTTGGATGTCCCTCGCGCGTCAGCCGCACCATGGCGTCGTCGAAGTACTCGATCCAGCCGCGCACGGTCTCCCCGTCGCGCAGCTTGATGGAGATCTGCACCTGGCGATCGCTGAGAGAGCGCAGGTAGAGCGCCTCCTGGCCGGTATCGCCCGGCGGAGGCGCCTTGGAACGGTGGCGCGAAGAGAGTGGCGAGGTCATACCGCCATTGTAGATGCAAAGCGCTGAAACAGCAGCCTGCCGTTTCGGTAATGAGCCAATTTCCTATCCACTCAGCGACATACCTTCGGTCGGCGCCAATCACTTCCCCATCCCCGCCGCATCTATGTAATACCCCGCCTTGTGGCGGATATTAAATCCTTCGGCTGCGGCCCCGGGCACCTTCACCTGCACCCGGTGGAAGGCGCTTCCGGGCTCTTGATCTTTTGGATAGTAACCGAGCAAATACTGTGTCCGCAGATCGTCGCTCACCCGCGCAAAAGCCTTGTCCAGCCCGCCGTCGCTCTCGTAGAAGCTCTTGCCGCCGGTCTGCTCGGCCAGCGTAATCAGCGCGTGTTCGCCGCCCAGGTCGCGCCCGGCGCTGGCTTCGATGGGCACGTCGATGATGCTGTAAATCATCGCCTCGTTGCGCAGCGCCTGTTCCAGGGCCTGGGCGTAGGTGGAGCTGCTGGTGTTGTCGTCGCCGTCGGAGATCACGACCAGCACCTTGCGCCCGGCTTTGCCGCCCAGCCCTTCGGAACCCAGGCAGATGGCATCGTAGAGCGCCGTCGCATAGTCAGCGTGCAACTGGCCAAGGCCGTGATCAATCCGGCTCAGCTTGTTGGTGAAGGGCACAAGCTCGCGCGCCTCGGTGGCAAACTGCAAGAGGCTCATCTGGTCTTGAGAGCGAAGCAGAGCATGAGCAAAGCGGCGAGCCGCGTCCGCTTCCTCGGCCATGTCCTTTCGCACGCTGCCGCTGGTGTCGATGGCCAGNNTCCGACTGGCGCTCGAAGACCGCGATCCGCTGCGGCTGGCCGTCCTCGGCAAGCGCGAAGTCATCGCGCGTCAAACCGCCCACAATGGCCCCGTTCCGGTCGGTCACGTTCACAAAGACGTTGACCAGTTTCACGTCCACGCGCAGGGTGGTCTCCTGCGCCGCCAGGACAAGGGGCGCCAAAACCATCAGTGCCCAGGAGCCAGTCTGCCGGCAAAGGCTGAGGAATTGGCTCGGGCTACGAACCA
>PMYL01000035.1 GCA_003170825.1 Acidobacteriaceae bacterium | reverse complement strand
TGTACATTCCAACTTAAATTAAATGCGATTTAATGATAGGATATTCTGCTTCTCAAATCTTTACAAAAAATGGAGTCGCCTATTCATGATGCTGCAAGTAATCGCGGTAAAGGGGCCGGGTTTAATTGACCAAGTGAAACATTTCCCATCCCAGAAATGTAGAACATGAAACTGTGCGATTTGAATAATCCAAACGCCTTTTCGTATGTTTGGAAATCAAGTTTAGCTCCACGAAGACGAAGCTCCAAAAGACAATATCCAATTATAAGGTCAGTTAATTTATCCCTCTTTGAAGTGCTGGTTTCAACCAAATAATCCAAGAATCTATTGTTAGATAGGCGAACGAAATCACTACATAAACCACCTTCAATCTTCGTATCATCTGATTTGTATACGTAAAATCGATCACTTGATTCAGTAAAATATGCGATAATAGCCGCCTTTATTCGATGCATATCAAACGATGCAAAATTACTTAGAATTTCTGCAACAGTAGGCATCCCATCTGGGTCGCGTAATGCAGCTTCAAGTACATCAGTCGCATTCTCCATCAGGCATGCGGCATATGCAGTACGAGAGTTCCATTGATATTTACGCACTTTGGCGAACTCCCCAGATTCAACCCAATATTGGGCGGCCAGAAAGTCATGCAAGGTTCTATGTGCGAACTCCCATCCATCTTCTGTGGGGATAAGTATCCCATAAAATTGAGCGATCTCTGTTAGTACCCTTTTCGGATCAAGTTTGTCGAATGTCAAAAGATCAAGCTGTTTTCGTGCCAGCGTCTCTGCTGAAATCTCTTTTATATATTCTGACCTGGCAACATAGGCGATTTTCCGTAGTACTTTGAGTCGATCCTTACCGTCAAGTGGAGTGAAGCACTCTCGATCAATACCTTTCTTCTCATCCCATTGATAGCACAATAATTCAAGAGCACGTTCCAGGAGTCTGATAACACTCCTAGCCTGCAAGCTCGAAGTGCTTGTCTTAAGGATGCATGCAAGTGATAGGAGTAATGGATGCGACAGGAAATCGGAAAGACCTCTGTCCTCAAGCTCGTCTACGATCTTAGTTGGGTCGAGCGTTGATCCGAAAGCGAGAAGAAATGCGGCGGCGAACCTGTACTTGTCATCTTTGCTAAATCTATCAATCCGAACTTCTGTTGCTCCAATATCATATACAGGATAGTAGTCTCGGCAGCTAAGAATAAAGTTTCCAATCCCAATGGCTTGATATCTAAGTAACGATTCTGATACTGATCTTCGTTGTTGAATCTGTAACTCATCGTACCCATCAACTAAGAGCAGAATTCTGGATATGTGCTGTCTTTTTTGGATTTTGGAGGCTGTCTCGACGAATCGCCTCAAGTCTTCGACCGCAGTCTCTCTTCTAAGAGTAATCAAGACAGGCAGAACTATTGCGTTCTTAGTAAATCGTCTATAGATGTGGTGAAGGAATGTAGTTTTTCCCCAACCGGGTCCAGCATAGATAATTACATCTTCATGTGACGACAAGAGTTCATCAACTGTAATTGAAACTTCAATCTGCATTTTTTCAGCAACAATAGAACGACTGATCCTATTCTCATAGGCGAATGATTCGGCGCTAGACGAATGAGATCGTTTATACGTGAGTCGAGTGGGTTGGTAGACCTTATCAAACGGAAGCGGACGGAGCGCACCAATGCAATGAACGTGCGAGGTCTGTATCACCGCTGTATTCTGGAGAGCCTTGAACCACTCACAGGCTTCTTGTGTAGCCTGGTCTTTTCCAAATATTTGGAGAAAACGCTGCTCCAAATAAGGTAGACTGTCACCTAGATCGATGTTGAAACTTGGATCTCCCATATACTTCATCATTCTACAGCCGGGTGCCCCATCCTTTCACGCTCTTTGTGAAAGGGTGGGAATCCACGAACCCCAACCCGCCGCTCTATACCAGGGCACGACCGCCGCCTCACCCTCTTTTCGCCAGCAGGCAATGTGCTCCGCGTGCCGCAAGCGCCTTGTCGAATGTAATCAGCACGCCGCCTGCCGCTTCCGCAACGGCCAGCAGCCAGGCATCGGCCCACACCTTGGGCGATGCAGCTGAGCCAACCGCAATTTCGCGGAACCTCCGGTCCACATCCGCCGGCTCGGAGCTGAATGTGACCCGGTCGTCGTCATAAAACCGGTCATAGACACGCCAGGCTTCATCGATGCTCAACGGCTTGCCGTCCATGGCTGCCGCTGTTGTGATCAGGCGCAGGAATCCAAGTTGGGTCGGACGAACAAATGCGATCAATCCGTTGTGCTGGCGCCACCAGTTCCGCGCTACTCGATTGTGGGGATGCTCGGGTGCCGAGAGAGCCAACCAGACGTTGATGTCCGGAACGATGAGTCCTGCGGGGATGAAATCGTGGAACGGCTTATGGGAACTCGATGAGCTCATAGATCTCTTCATTGGTCATGCCGAGTTTGCGTCCTGCGGGTGGAATCAGCGGCTCATCGAGGTTGAGCCTCCGCTTCGGCCTGGCTGGCGCGGTCTCCTCGACGGCATGCTCGATCCCGGCCAGCATCAGCTTGCGCGCGGAGCAGCCCTTGCGCGCGGCTGCCTCGTGCAGCCGGCGGTGCAGCTCTCGCGGAAGGTCGATGGATGTGCGGACGGCGTTTTGCTCCATGCCTTATTGTGGGCTGAGCGACTTAAATAAGTCAAATCGCCGAATGGATTGTTGCCGGGTGCCCCAGTTCACGCTTTTGAGACCTGTGATCGCATGAAATCCTCGCAAGAGTAGATTGATCCTGAAATACGCCGTAGCGTCCTGGATCAAATGGGGCACAAACCCGCGTGACCAGTTTGCACATATTTACCCCCCTCCGGCGCACAATCGAAACGTGAAGGTCAAACCCTTCCCGGAGAACCCCCATGATCGAAGCCATCCAACCCGCCACCGCCGAGAGCATGGAAGCGGCCTTCTACCCCTCCCTCAAAAACCCCGCCATCGCCTTTTGCACCGAGGTCTGGCGAAAGATTCACGCGGCGACCATGAAGCAAACCAATAACGTGTACACCGCCGAGCGCTGTGCCGCCAAAGCCTTTCGCTTGGCCATGCCCCCGCTCTCCGGCTATCAAAATATCTGCGACTTCATCGCTTGCGCCGGCTACGGCATGCTCCTCGGCGCCATCAAACCGGAAAACGGCAGCAAGCTCCTCTACGCCGCCCAGGTCGCCCTCGCAAGCGTGCCGAAGGAGTCCAAAACCCAGACCCGGACCGAGCCTCGCCCGTCGCCGGACCCCCACCCCTCCCCAACTTTTGCCGCAACCCCGGCAAAAGAAAAGGATTAGGTCAATAACACCCGCTTCGCCCCGCCGAAACAAAGCACTTAACACCTTTGCCGCCGGCCTACATCGAGCCTCAGATGAATTCTGGAAAACGCCCATTTCGCCTGGAGTCCTTCTCGATTCAATCCGAATCGCAAGACCACGCATTGACCTGGATGGGGACCGCGAGGTTCTGGAGCATTCGCTGATTCAGTGACTTAAATAGGTCAAACGGGAAAGACGGCCGGCGAATCGCGCACATTAAACTCAATCTATGTCGGAAATCGAAGCCTTCATCCGCCGCCTCCCCAAGGCCGAGTTGCATCTGCATCTTGAAGGCACCATCCTGCCTTCTACTCTGGTGGAGCTGAGCGCCCGCCATCCGCCGCGCCTGCCCGCCGTGGTGGGGCGGACACACCCTCTTACGCTGCCCGAGGCCGAGGCACTCTACCGATTCACAAACTTCACCGGCTTCCTCGATGCCTTCAAGGCCGTGACCAACTGCCTGATCGGCCCCGAAGACTACGAGCTGGCCGCCTGGCGCATGATCGAGCATCTCGCCGCGCAAGGCGTGGTCCACGCCGAGGTCTTTATCGCTGCCGGCGTCATCTACCGCTGGCGCGACCACGACCCCGCCGCCTTCGAGCCCATCTTCGCCGGCCTCGAACGAGCCCGCGAGCGCGGCCAACGCGAGTTGGGGATCTCGCTCTACTGGATCTTCGACGCCGTCCGCCACTTCACCGTCGCCGAGGCCGAGCGAGTCTTCCGCAAGGCCGCCGAACTCCGGCCGCAGTTCCCTTCCATTGTCGGCATCGGCTTGGGCGGCGACGAGCGGCGGGCCGGCTCCGAGCCTTTCCGCGCCCTCTTTGCCGAGGCAGCGCAAGCCGGCCTGCGCCTCACCAACCACGCCGGCGAAACCACCGGCCCCGAGGCCATTCGCGAAGCGCTCTCCATCGGCTCGGAGCGTATCGGCCACGCCGTCTCGGCCGCCAAGGACTTCTACCTGATCCAGGAACTCAAGGCGCGCGCCACGCCCATCGAGCTGAACCCCACCTCGAACGTCCGCACCGGCATCTGCCCCTCGTTTGCCGGGCACCCGCTGCGCCGCTACTTCGATGCCGGCCTCCTGGTCACGCTCAACTCCGACGACCCGGCCTTCTTCGGCTCCGATATAGCCAACGAGTACCTGCTGGCCCACACCGAGCAGGGTTTTACCCGCGAGGAACTGCGTCAACTGGCCGCCAACTCCATCCGCGCCAGCTTTCTTCCCGACCCGGCAAAAGCCTTATGGCTCTCCCGAATCGACTCTACCGAGTAAACAAAACCCTGCGGATTCAAGCCGGCTTATCGTGCCAACAGAGCCAAAACTGCGGTATTATGCCAGCAGGAGGCTGCCGCCCATGTCCACTGAACACGAAACCCTCGCGCCCGCGGAAGAGACGAAAGAGAGATGCGCCTTGTGCGTGATTGGCTGGTTCTCCGTGGGAATTGCCGTGGCCGCGCTGGGCATCTACGTCGGCGCCGTAATCCGCAGCCGCTACAAGTTCAAGCGCCGCACCCCCTACGACTTCTACGCCAACGCCGGCGAACGCCACGCCAGCGAGTTCGGCATGGGCATCTAGCGCCGCAGCCCTCGGGAAAACCTCAGAATGCCGCCGCTGGGCGGCATTCCGCATTTGTGCCATGTTTTCAACGGACCCCGTCTACACTTCCCTGCGTTACCCTAAGGGCTTATGGGCCGCATACGCATTCTTCCCGACCAGGTTGCCAACCAGATCGCCGCCGGCGAGGTGGTGGACCGGCCGGCCTCCGTGGTCAAGGAACTGCTGGAAAACGCTCTGGACGCCGGAGCCACCCGCATCCGCGTCGAGGTGGAGGCAGGCGGGCGGCGGCTCATCCGCGTTACCGACGATGGTCAGGGCATGAGCCGCGACGATGCCCTGCTGGCTTTCGAGCGCCACGCCACCTCCAAACTGCGCACCGTGGACGATCTGCTCTCCATCGCCACCTTGGGTTTCAGAGGGGAGGCGCTGCCGTCCATTGCCTCGGTAGCCCGCGTGACGCTTGAAACGGCTTCAGGCGAAGAAGCAAGCGGAACCCGCATCGAAATCGCCGGCGGCAAAATCCTCCACGTCGAAGACGCTGCCTTGCCCCGAGGAACCACCCTGGCCGTCGCCGATCTCTTCTTCAACACCCCCGCCCGGCGTAAATTCCTTCGCGCCGAGTCCACCGAGCTGGCCCACGTCACCGCGCTGGTGACCCACTACGCCCTGGCCCACCCGGAAAAGCACTTCGAACTGGTCTCCGCCACGCACACCATCGTCTCCGCGCCGCCCGTTGCGCGGACCGCCGAGCGCATCTACCAGATCTTCGGCAAGGACACGCTGGCCCAGTTGCTGCCTGTGGCCGCCGAGACCCCGCTCGCCCACGCCGGCCTGCCCGAGGCGCCCCCCTGGAAACGGGACCCCGCCCAGCCGTCCCGCGATCCAGGCGCCCTGCGGCTGAGCGGCTTTTACTCCAAGCCGGAACTGCAAAAGCTCAATCGCAACTCGATCTATATCTTTGTGAACAAGCGCCTTATCCGTGACCGGCTGCTCATGCACGCCATCACCGAAGCCTATCGCAACGTGATTCCGCCCACCAGTTTCCCGGTGGTGCTTCTATTCCTGGAGATGCCTCCTGAGGAAGTCGATGTCAACGTCCACCCCGCCAAGACCGAGGTGCGCTTTCGCCAGCAGAGCATGGTGCATGACTTTGTCCGCGACAGCCTGCGCACGGCGCTCATCAAGGCGCGTCCCGCCGCCGGATTCCTGGCCGCCCACACCGCGCCTGACGCCAGCCCCTCGCTCATGCCGCCGGCCGCTTCGCCGCTGCCCGGATCTCCTGACTCCGCGCCGCTCCCGCCGCTGCCGGACTCCGATCCGGAGGCGTTCCAGGCCGCCCAGGCGGACGCCGAGCCCTTCCAACTGACCCCGCGGCTGCCTTCATCCGTCCCCGGCAAGCTGCCCTTCGATGCCCGGACCTTCAATCCAGGCGGATGGGGGGATCAAACGGCGTGGGGTGAGGCCGCCGCGGCGCTTTTTCAGCCAGCCGGTCCGCCGCCAGCCGACGGCTGCTCTCCAAGTTCCGCCGATGCAATGGCTTACGCGCCAGATCCGGCCGCCGAAACGGCCATGGCCACGGCCCAGGTCGAGGCCGAGCAGGCCGCAGCCAACCTGAACCACCTGGGCTCGCTCCGCCCGCTGGCGCAGTTGCGCGAGTCGTTCATTTTGGCTGCCGGCGACGATGGCCTGTGGATCATCGACCAGCATGTTGCACACGAACGGGTGCTTTTTGAAAAAATTTTGCGCGACCGCCAAGTGGAAAAAGTGCAGCGCCAGAGGTTACTGATGCCCATGCTGGTGGAACTGAAACCCTGGCAGATGGTGGTCTTCGCGCGCATCGCCGAGGAGCTGGAGCGCAACGGATTCGAGGTGGAACCCTTTGGCCCACAAACACTTGCGGTCAAGGCGGCGCCGGTGGGCCTGGAAGGAGCGGCTTTGGAGCGGATGTTGGCCGAGGTAATCGAGCAATCCGGCGCCGACTCAGGAGAACTCAAGCAGAATGAGGACCTTACAGCTCTTCGCACCCGGATTGCCGCTTCCATCGCCTGCCATTCTGCCATCAAGGTCAACACCGCTCTTGACCCGGTTCGTATGGAATGGTTATTGTTAGAGTTGGCAAAAACTAGTCACCCAACCAGTTGCCCGCATGGACGTCCAATAGCTTTGTTGTATTCTTGGAAGGAGATCCAGCGGGCCTTCCATCGCATTTAGAACATTTGGAAGGTGGCCACCCTCCTCTCAGGAGTGAGGTAGCCCGGCGCAAACGCCAGCCTGGAAGTGAGGTTTTTCTTTGACAGCAGAGCAATTGGAAGCATCGCGCGCCGAAAGATTGCGCCACAACGGAATCGGGGCGCTCACACTGGAGGATGCCCGGACGTGGATTGAAGAGACCGGATTGTGTCTTTTCCTGCCCCGGCGGCAGTTTTCCTCTTCCATCGCACCCTCGTTTGTCGAGGCTGTAGCCGGACGGCGGGACGCGACCCCCGATCCTAATCACATAGTCCTAGCCGAAGAGTTGCTGGTGCGCCTGGAAACCGATGGCGTAGCTGTGCGGCTGAACCTGCTGGGACATCCCGGCGAGCAGCCGGACTATATAGTGGCAGGCTGGGTCCTGCCCTACGTGTATGCCCTCAGAGGCGACCGCGACTGGCGGCGCAGCCCGCAACTGACCGGCTCGCGCCAGGTTTCGCAACTGGCTGTTCAGGCGTACAAGCAGTTGGAGACGGGCGACGCCACCATTGCTGTCCTCAAGCATGCGCTGGGCCGGGAAGTGACCGAAGGCGCCGTTCTGCGCGCCATCACCGAGCTCTGGCAGCAGCTTCGCATCATTCCGGTGGTCTCAGCCCCCGGTCAGCCTGCCCAATGGCAACTGCTGCGGACGCGCTATCAAAAAGCCATTGCCGAAGGCGCCTCCACCTCGCAGGTGACGGCGATTTCCGTGCTTGCCTCCATCTATCTGCAGGCTGTCATCGCGGCCAGCATGGAAGAGGTCGAGCTGTTCCTGGCTCCTCTCACTGCGCGCAGCAAGATTCGCGAAGTGCTCCGCGGCCTGGTGGCCACCCGCCAGGTGCATACCCTCTCGCTGGGCCACGCGCCGCACTTCTATGTCGCCGGCACGCTGCCGGAGTTTACTGCTCCTCCCACCCTCTATACCAGCTCCTCCATGCCGGCCTCCGCATACTTCCTGCGCTCGCGGGACCATGAGGAGGAGGCGCCGGAACTGAAAGCGCCAAAGCCTGCCTCGCCATCTTCAATCGAACCGCGCAAGCCTGCCGAGCCCCATGCTCCCCGGACCGCGGCGCGCAAGCCTGCTTCCAAAAGCAAGTCCGCGGCGGCACGGCCCCACTTCAGTCGGCCAGCCACCCATACCCGCGATCGCAAACCGGCGTTCGCCGCGGCGAATTCCACCGGTAGCCGCCCCAGCACCCGTCCGGCCCGTCGCGCAAGCTCTGAGGCTCGTCCCTCGACAGCACGGCCTTCCGGCGCGCACAAGGCGAACGGCTCCCGGCCCGCCGCGGCGGGCACACGCTGGAGCTCGAATGCTCCCACAAGCGCCCAGATCAAGGCCAAGCGCAATGGGGCACACGCCGGCAACGGTTCCACCCATGGCGCGCGATCCAATCGAAGCGCCACCCGCCCGGCCAACGGCGCCTCCGGCACACGGACCACGAAGTCTTCCGCTCCGGCATGGGGCCAGCGCAACGGCCATGCCAACGGAGCCAAATCCGCAGCCAAGCCCAGCGCCACCGCGCGCAGCAGTAGTATCCCTCGCAGCGGCAGCGCCCCACGCAAGGACTCGCGGCCTGATGCGCGCCTTATCCACGGCAGCCGCAAACCGTCCCGCCGCGGCGGGACGGCGGCCACAAAGGCGGGGAATAGCAAACGGTTTGGCTTTACCGCCCGGCCCAAGCAGGAGACGAAAAAGCGCGGATGAGTGCGGAAGAAAGCTCCTTGCGCTCCTTTGAGCCTGGCCTGAAGATCATCGTCGCCATTGATGGTCCGGCCGGCGCGGGAAAGAGCACAATAGCCCGCCATCTGGCCCGGCATTTTGGCCTGCTCAATCTGGAGACCGGCGCCATGTACCGCGCCTTCGCGCTGAAGGCGCTTCGCGCGGAACTCCCTTTGGACGAGAGTTTCGGCTTGGTACGCCTTGCCGCCGAAACCACCATCCGTCTCGAGCCCGGCGAAGAGGAAAATCGCGTTCTGCTCGACGGCGAAGACGTGACCGGCCTGCTCCGCAATCAAATTGTCACGGACGCAGCCTCGCGGGTCAGCGTTTTTCCTGCCGTTCGCGCCTGGATGGTCCGCCTGCAACAGCAACTGGGCGCCGGGGGCGGGGTGGTGATGGAGGGCCGCGACATCGGCACCGTCGTTTTTCCCCATGCCGAGGTCAAGATCTTCCTGGACGCGGCTCCCGAGGTGCGGGGCCTGCGCCGTTTCGACCAGCTTGGCCCCGCGGCCGCCGTGCAGCCGGAAGAGGTCATCCGCGACCTGCGCGCCCGCGACGAACGGGACCGCAACCGCGCCGATTCGCCGCTCAAACCTGCGCCGGACGCCGTTCTGCTGGACTCGACCCACATGACGCTGGAACAGGCTGTCGAAGCGGCTGAGGCCATCGTTGCGGCGCAGTTGAACCAGCCACACCGCGGGGAAATGCTATAGGCTCTTAGAAGTATGGAGATTACCTGCAATCGCTGCCACCAGACCGTCCAGGCCGACAACTGCTACTGCCCCGCCTGCGGTCTGCCCCAACTGGTCTACTCCGCGGAAGGCGTCCCCGGACAAGCCCAGCAGGAGCGGGGGAACGAGGGAGTGCGGGATGCAAGCACCGTCGATTGGAAGCCGGCCTTGCGTGCGGCTCTGCTGCTGGCGGTTCCCGCCGGACTGCTGTCGAGCGAGGCTTCGGAGGCGGGGCGCCTGGGGATGCTTTGGATGGCTGCGGCAGCGGCGTGGGCTGTGGTGCTCTACATGCGCGGCCAGCGGCCGGCGTGGATCACCGTAGGAGCCGGCGCCCGCATCGGCCTGGTCACCGGCCTGCTGGCCTGCTGGCTGGCATTTGGCGTAAGTAGCGGCCAGCTCTTCGTTCAGCGGTTTGTCCTTCACCAATCCAGCCAGATCGATGCCGCGTGGAAGGCCTACGTCGAGGCTAGCCAGCAGTTGACCGCGCAGATGGGCCTGGGGGACGCAGCGCAAATGCAGGCCCAAAAGGCCTGGATGCTGTCACCGTGGGGCCACGCCGGCTTTGTTGCCTTCGGCTTTGCCTTCAATTCGGTTTTCCTGCTTCTCTTTGCCGTCGCCGGCGGCGCGCTGGGAGCGCGCTTGCTGGCCCGCACCCGCAGACCCGAGGTCTAGGCTGCGCTTCCCGGCCGCGCAATCGCCCCCTTTTCGGCCCAGCCCAAGTCCCTGTATTCAGTCCCACTTCTCCACAACTTGCTCTGGGGCGGCAACCCCTCGTATCATCCCTCGAGAGACAGGCGTTGACAGACAAGCAGCGAGAGGCCATCGATGAGCGAAGCCCAAGACAAACCCAACCTCCGCGTGAAAGGCAGGCTGATGTCCGCCTCGGAGATTGAGCGCACCCTGGTGCGCGTGGCCCACGAAATTGTTGAAAAAAGCAACGGCAGCGAAGACCTGGCGCTGGTAGGCATCAAGCGGCGCGGCATTCCGCTGGCCGAGCGGCTGGGCAAACTGATCTCCGGCATCGAGAAACGCCCCGTCGATACGGGAATGCTCGACATCCAGTTCTACCGCGACGATCTGTCCACAACCGGTGTGCGTCCGGTGGTCACGTCAGGGGCCATCGGCTGTGATGTGAACGGCCGCGACGTGGTGCTCTGCGACGATGTGCTCTACACCGGCCGCACGATAAGGGCCGCACTGGATGCGCTCTTCGACCACGGCCGTCCGCGCCGCGTGCAACTGGCCGTGCTCATCGACCGCGGCCATCGCGAACTGCCCATCGAGGCCACGTACATCGGCAAACGTGTGCCCACCAGCAGCCGCGAGATCATTGAAGTGAAGTTCCATGAGGTAGACAACGAAGACCAGGTGCTGCTGGTCGAGCGCGTGGATTAAGGAAGAAACGTAGCTTCTAGCTTTTAGCTGGAGGCTAGGAGCTGGAAGCTAGAGGCTGAGACATAATGAGCCCAACCGCACCACCCGCCCGCCGCCTGCTTCACGCGCCGCCCGTCGCCGCCTCGCCGTTTCCCTACCATCCCGGATCGCTGCTTTCGGCCTCTGACCTGAGCCTGGAGGGCGTGAGCCATATCCTCGCCCGCGCGACGGCTCTCGAAAACCAGGACCCGCTGGTCCGGGATCGCATTCTGGCCAAGCGCCGCGTGGCGCTGCTCTTCTACGAGTCCTCCACGCGCACCCGCACCAGCTTTGAGCTGGCCGCCAAGGGGTTGGGCGCCGACACCACGCTGGTTTCCAGCCTTTCCTCGAGTATCGAGAAGGGCGAAACGCTGAAAGATACCGGCCTGACGCTGCGGGCCTTGGGCGCGGAAACCATTATTCTGCGCCATAACTCCTCCGGCGCGGCCTGGCTGCTGGAGGCCGAGACCCGTCTGCCGGTGCTCAACGCCGGCGACGGTATGCACGAGCATCCCACCCAGGCGCTGCTCGACCTGCGCACCATCCTGGCGCACCTGCGGCCGGGCGTTGAGGCTGTAACCTCCGAAACCCTGGCCGGCGTCACCGTCAGCATCGTGGGCGACATTCTGCACAGCCGCGTGGCCCGCTCCAACATGCTGCTGCTGCCCCGGCTGGGCGCGCGCGTGCTGCTCTGCGGCCCCAAAGAACTGCTGCCGGAGCTGGCGGCCCAGGCCGGGCCAGGCATCGCCATTGAGCGGGACTTCGAGGCCGCGCTCCGCCAGTCTCAGGCGGTCATGATGCTGCGCATCCAGGCCGAACGGCTGGCCGGCCTGCAACTGGATCTGGACGAGTACAAGGCCAACTACCAGCTCACCGGCCTACGGCTGGCCGCGCACGCGCCTGCGGCAATCGTGATGCATCCGGGACCCATCATTCGCGGCCTTGAGGTAACGGCCGGCGTGGCCGACGGGCCGCAGTCGGTGATCCTGGAGCAGGTGCGGAATGGGGTAGCCATCCGCATGGCGGTCGTCGAGCGCGCGCTGCTTGCGACAGAACCAGGAGGCCGCGCATGACGGCACTGGTAATTCGTGGCGGCCACCTCATCGATCCAGCGGCCGGTGTGGACGCCCTCAAGGACGTTCTGCTCAAGGATGGACGCGTGGCCGAGATCGCCGGGCCGGGCAAGCTGAAGCAGGCCAACGGCGCCGAAGCACTGGACGCGACCGGGCTGACCGTCGCTCCGGGGCTGATCGACATGCACGTGCATCTGCGCGAACCCGGCCAGGGCTACAAGGAGACCATCGCCACCGGCACGGCTGCGGCGGCGGCAGGGGGCTTCACGGCAGTGGCCGCCATGCCCAACACCCTCCCGGTCAACGACTCGCCCGAGATCACCCGCTGGATGCAGGCGCCGGAGCGCGGAGCGGTGATACGCGTCTTTCCCATCGCCGCGGCCACACGCGGATCGAAGGGCGAGGCAATCAACGATTTTGCCGCACTCAAATCCGCCGGCGCCGTGGCGGTGACCGACGATGGCCAACCCATTCTCAAAGACAACATCATGCGCGAGACCCTCGCCGCCGCGGCGCGCGTGGGACTGACGGTTATCCAGCACGCCGAGGATACGCGCCTGACACAATTCGCCGGGGGGGGCGCCAGCATGAACCTGGGACCGGTGTCCTTCAAGCTCGGCTTGCGCGGCATGCCGCCGGAGGCCGAATCCGGCATGGTGGAGCGCGACATTCGCCTAGTCACAGAGCTGCGCGACGCTCGCGCCCACCTGCATGTGGCTCACACCTCCACGGCAGCGGCGCTGGCCGCTGTGCGCCAGGCTCGGCGCAGTGGATTGCGCGTCACCTGCGAAGTCGCGCCGCACCACTTCCTGCTCACCGAAGAGCATGTCGGCCTCTACAACACCAATGCCAAGATGAACCCGCCCCTGCGCTCGGCCGCCGACCGCGACGCGATGATCGAAGCCATCCTCGACGGCGTGGTGGACGCCATCGCCACCGACCACGCGCCCCACGCCGTACACGAGAAGGAAGTCGAGTTCGAGAATGCTCCCAACGGCATTACCGGCCTGGAGACCGCTCTGGGCCTCTGCCTGCGCTGGCTGCATAAGGAGTGGAAGATGCCGCTGGGGCGCGTTTTGAGCCTGTTGAGCGCCCAGCCGGCGGCGCTCCTGAGCCTGAAAGGCCGAGGCACGCTCACCGTGGGCAGCTTTGCCGACGTAGTCGTCTTCGACCCCAAAGCCGAGTGGACCTATAACGCCCGCGAAGGCCGATCGAAGTCCAGAAACACCCCCTTCGACGGCTGGACGATGCAAGGCAAAGTCCGCTGGACCATCAGCGAAGGGCGCGTAGCGTACAACGCGGAAGAGTAGGCCAGGACTTTAGTCCTGGCAATGAGCCATCAAGCTTATCCCTTGCGCCGGTAAAGCACCTGGAACTCGTAGCCGGGGTTGGCGGGGAACAGGCCCGCAACGTGGCGGAGGCGCTCGGCTAGGGCCTGGGCGGCCAGCAAGGGGTAGTCGCGCTCACGCAGGTCGTGGTAGTCGAAGTCGACGGCTATCGACAGCATGTAAATCGCCAGGGAATCTGAGAAGGCCGACTCGTAGTAGCTCGAGCGGGCGCGTTCGTCGATACCCTTCTGGCCGGCGCGGGTGTCCTGGGCGCGGCGGCGGGTCTCCCACGCGTCCTGGCTGGTCTCGCCGCGGACCTGGGCCTCGGCCTGCGACCAGGCCAGCGCGGCAAAGCTCTCCGGAACGCCGGCGGCCTCAACAAAGTTGTGGCCCACGTTGATGAAGAACTCGAAGGCCAGGCCGAAACGGTCCTCCACCAGCCGGGTGGAAAGAAAAACCGCCTCCGTCGAACCAAAAGTCGCGTTGCGGTGGCATATGGCGCGGTCGCCCAGATCGACGGTGTAGGCGGGGGCGATCATGACTTCGCCGGTATCCTCAATGGCCAGTGGAACAAAGTAATAGGCGCGGTGGATGAGCGCGGCAGAGAGGGTGGCCGGCACGGCCCCAACCAGCCGCTCCAGGTCGGGCTCCGAGACGCGGGTCTCGCCCCAGGCGGCGTAGTGGATCCCGTTGGCGGCCTGAGCCACGGTCACCTGCGTGGCAACCTTCTCCGCGGGCCAAAGTTCGATTTGTGCGCTGGTGGACATTGAACTGTATTTTAGATCACGGAAGCTATGAAGATGACTCAATCCGCGCAAACCGAACGCCCCGGCGGCGGAACGTTCCTTGGCTTCCCGCTCAGGGGATTCGGACTGTTCACCTGCCTGTTGCTGGCGCTGCCGGTCTTCGGAGTGTTGCGGGTGCGCGCCAGGCTGCGCAGATAGCCGCAGCCTGTCCGCAGCGCAGTCCCGTTCGAATTGTTATAGGCCCGCCGGCTTGGGATTGGCCGGGTTGAATTGGGCCACTTTGACCTTGCGGGCGAGGCCGGCCCTGGAGAGCAGCCAGATGCCCCAGTAATTGGGATCGATCTCATACCAGGCGAGGCCGTGGCGCGCGGAGACGGGATGCGCATGGTGGTTGTTGTGCCAGCCCTCGCCGCCGCTCACCAGGGCAACCCACCAGTTGTTGCGCGAGCCGTCGCGGGTCTCAAAACGGCGGCTGCCCCACAGGTGGGTTGCCGAGTTCACCAGCCAGGTGGCGTGCAGGCCGAGGGTCACGCGCAGGAAGGCTCCCCACAGCAGCATCCCAACGGCATTCGCCCAGCCGCCCGTTAGCCATCCGCCGCCGAACAGCAGCGCGCCGCTCAGGACGAGGGGAATCCAGTGGTATTTGCTCAGCCAGACAAGGAAGTGGTCACGGGCCAGGTCGGGAACATAGCGGGCCAGGACCTCGGTCTGCGCGTGCAATGCGTTGCCCCAGAGCAGCCAGCCCGTATGCGCCCACCATCCGCCCTCGCGGGGAGTGTGGGGGTCGCCATCCTGGTCGCTGAGCTGGTGATGCACGCGATGGGTAGCCACCCAGAAGATCGGTCCGCCTTCAAGCGCCAGCGTGGCGCAAATGGCCATCAGGTACTCCAGCCACTTGGGGACCCGGTAGCCGCGGTGCGTCAGCAGCCGGTGATAGCACATGCCGATGCCGACGTTGATGGCCACGACGTACAGAACCACCATCACCGCCAGGCGCTGCCAACTGAAAAAGAACAGCGCAGCAAGAGCGCCCAGATGAAAGGCGACGATCACCCCCAGCGTCAACCAGTTGATGCCCATGCCGATCGCCGCGGCGCGTCCCATGCGAATCTCCTGCCGCGCGGGGATCGCGTGGACCTCCACGGAGGCGGGAGAACCGGGAACCTCTGGAATCGAAATGGTTGCACTTGCGGTTGCGGTTTCAGGGGAAGAAACGGTTAGGACTGAAGCCATATTCGGGGAAGTTCCTTGTAGAGTGGCAACGCGCCCACCCATCTACCCCCATTGTATCTGGCGATTGTGATCGCAATCACGTCGGTCGCTGTTTTGTCGGTGGTGAATAACCATTATTCGCGAAATAAGTGAGCGGTTTTGCTCACAATAGGCAACTTAACGCTCCGCTATCATCCGGCCACACTGGGGTGGGAGAAAAGAATGACCGAAGCGCCGCCTTTCTCTTCCCTAATCCCTATCCCCTGCTCTCCGTCCCGTACTCTCAGCCACCGCTCACAAACAGCTTCTCCGCCTGGCAGCGCAGCACGCGGGAAAGAGCGAGCTGGCTTTGGGTTGCGCCGCGCAGTTCGAAGAGCAGTTCGCCCCGCGCAATGACATTTGCCGCCGGCATCGGAAATAATCGAACCTGATGGCCACCAACGGCCCTCCAATCGACATAAGAGGTGCTTCCCCATGGAACTCAACGCGAAAGTCGCCGGCATTACCTTGCAAACCGACGAAGATAAAACCGCAAGCCTGTCCGACTATGCCGGCAAGCCTGTCGTACTCTTCTTTTATCCCAGAGCGGATACTCCTGGCTGCACCATCGAGGCCTGCGGCTTCCGCGATACATTCAAAAAGCTCCAGGCGGCCGGCGCGGTGGTGCTGGGCATCTCCCGCGACACGCCCAAAGCCCAGGCCAGGTTCCGCGCCAAATACGGCCTGCCCTACACGCTCCTTGCTGATGTAGACGAGAAAGTATGCAATCAGTTTGGCGTGCTGAAGGAAAAGAACATGTACGGGAAGAAAGTGTGGGGCATCGAACGGACCACCTTCGTGATCGGCCCGGACCAGACCCTGCTGCACATCTTTCCCAAGGTTACGCCCGCCGGCCACGCGGAAGAGGTTCTGGCCCTGATCGAGGAATGGAAGAAAGCGCACAAGTAGACCGCACCGCACGCGCAGTTCCACGGATGCCCGGCCGCCGGCTTCCGCGCGCCTTCTTTGAGGCGCCGCCGGAGCAGGTGGCTCCGCGCCTGCTGGGCAAGCTGCTCGCGCACTTTTCGTCCTCCGGACTTTTGGCGGGTCGGATAGTCGAGGCAGAGGCCTACCTGGGTCCGCATAACGACCCACCCGATCCAGCCGCCCACGCCCATCGCGGCCCTACGCCGCGCAATCGCGTTCTCTTTGGCCCCGCAGGGCATGCCTACGTCTACATGATTTACGGCCGTTATTTCTGCATGAATATTTCCTGCGAGGCCGAGGGCCGGGCCGGCTGCGTGTTGTTGCGCGCGCTGGAGCCGGTGATGGGAGCAGACCAAATGGCCCTGAACCGGGGCCTCACGCCGGGCGCGCCGGCCCGGCAGCTCACCTCCGGCCCCAGCCGGCTCTGCCAGGCGCTCGCGCTCACCCGCCTGAGCCACAATGGCCTCGATTTGCTCGATTCCGACTCTCCGCTGCAGGTGCGCGACGACGGGTACCCGGTTTCTGAAGTGCTGGTGACGGCCCGCATCGGCGTCCACGAGGCCGTGGACTGGCCCCTGCGATTCGCTCTGCCGGGACACAATTGCGTCTCCGGCCCGAAGCGTTCAATCGGCAATTGCATCTTTCCTGGATAGAATTCCAGCCGGTAGGGAAACGATCCCAACCCGCGAGGAAACTCTCCGCTTGAAGCCATCTCCCTTGTTCCTGCCCGCCGGCGCAACGCCGCCCCAGCCGAAATAAAGACAGGCGCCGCTTACGGCTTCCAGACAAACGTGGCCACTGCTCCTGCGGGAATGGTGGTGGCTACAGCCTTTCCGTGGTAGCCGATGCGGAGATCCTGACTCGCGGTTCCATTGTTCACCGTGTACAGCACGACCGTGCCGTTGGGGTTGCGGAAGGCTACATCCTTCAGTTGAGTCCCCGCGGGCTCGTCGGATGCGATGCGGACCGCGCCCGGCAAGACGAACTTGGTGGCCTGTCCGATGACGTAATAGTCCACTTCGGGCTTCACGGCGGGTCGTAGAGGATCGGTCAAGTCGATGGTTACCAGGCCCCGGCATCTGGCGCAACCGCCCACATGGGGGCCGTTATTCTGATCGGTGGCCAGCGCCCAAAGCACATAGCTCTTGGCCCAGTTGCGGGTTACGGCGACCAGTTCAGTTGCCTCCTGCGCAAGGATGTTGCCTTTCTGGTCGGTGTCGCCGCTGGCTTCCGTCACCCACTGGCCTTTCTCCGGAAACTCCTCGTGATTCTTTGTCATCACAGACGGTTCCCCGCCGTAGTGATGCCAGGCTGTTCCCGCGGTCACGGCGTAGGCTTTGGGGTCCTTCAGCACCGTCTCGGGATAGTCGGGCCGGTCCCAGTTGTGGTCGTAGGCCATCACTTTGGGGTTCAGGTGCGCAGCCGCGAGAGCCGGCCCGAGCGAGTCCGCGAAGAAAACGGCCTGTTCGGTAGCCAGCATCTGCATACCGCTGTAAGTAGGCGGGGTGTAGAGCGCCTCGTTCTCCACGGTGAGCCCGTAGATCGGCACGCCGGCGGCCTGATAGCCCTGAATGGTCTTCACCAGGTAGTTGGCAAAGGCCGTGTAGGCCTCCGGTCGCAGGCTCGAAGGCTGCTTGGTATCGGGGTTCGACCCCAGCATCGAGCCGGAGGTCTTCATCCAGCCCGGCGGACTCCACGGCGTCAGGATCACTTTGAGATCGGGGTTGAGAGCCAGCGCCTGCCTGAGTTGCGGCAGGATGTACTCCTCGTCGTGCTTGAGCGAGTAGTGCTCGAGGTTGTAATCGTTCACGCCGGCCGGGGTAGTGCAGGGCGTCGTTGTCTGCACGCACAGATCGTCATAGGAGTAAACGGTCGCCGCCAGGTCGGAGGACCCTATGGGCTGGCGCAGAAAACTCAGCGCGATGCCGTCCTTGCGGCTGAACAACAATTTGAAAGCCGCGTCCGTCTGCGCCAGGGTGAGCTTCCTGGCGAAAAGCCAGGCTGCGGCGTCGGTCAGCGAGGCGCCAAAACCGTCGATCTCCTGAAATCGCTGGGTATCGTCCACGGTGATCAGCGATGCGGTTGCGACCGGAACGGCCTTGGCGGAGAAGTGAAGCTTCTGACCCTGCGAGAGGGCTTTGAGCAGGTCCGGGGTGGTCTGGTACACGGCGACGGACTGGGCGCCGGCCCCGGCTGTGGCAAGGGCGGCCAAAGCAAGACAAGCGGCAAACATTGTGGTGCGCGGCATGAAGCCTCCTTAAGGCGAAAAGAGAATCATAGAGCATTTGCGGGGGTTGCGTAAGCCCGTTGAGCGGATCATGCGCGGCCGCCAGCTCCTCAGGAAAGCAGAATGCGGACGATTGCGCCCGCCTCAAGGTCATGATCCTCTTCGGGTACGACCAGAAAGCAGTTGGAGCGGGCCAGTGCGGCCAAATCGCCCGAACCTTGCGTTGGGACAAGCGCGACCTCCGGGAGCCTGCCGGCCATTGCGCTGAAGGTGCAGGAAGCAGGGAGAAAGCGTGTGAGACCTTTTTTCCCGTGCTTGTCAGCCGTTGAGGCCAGTCGCGCCAAGGCGAAGCGCGGGCTGGGCTCAAGACTGCCTGCCAGCGCAGCCAGCACCGGCGCCGCGAAGAGCAGAAAGGTGACGGCCGAAGAGACCGGATTGCCGGGAAGCCCGAAGAAGGGCAAAGCGCGTGCCTCGCCGCGCGCCTGGGAGGCCGATGGGCGGCCGCACGGAAGCTCCCCAAAGACCAGCGGCTTGCCGGGTTGAATTCGAACGCCGGTGAAGTGGAAGCGAGCGCCTGCGCGGGCCAGGGCTGGCTCTACAAGATCGAATTTGCCCGCCGACACGCCGCCGGAGATGAGAAGCAGGTCAGCCTCCGCGCCTTGGGCGAGCGCGGCGTCGAGGGATTGCGCATCATCGGCGGCGGTGGGCAAAACCCAGGGTTCGCCGCCCGCCGCGGAAACCATCGCGGCCAGCATCGGAGCGTTCGAGTTGCGGATCTGACCGGGAGCGGGCGAGGACTTCACGGGCACGAGTTCATCGCCTGTGGTGAGAATCGCCACACGGGGCCGGACAAAAACGTCAATTGCAGCGTAGCCGCAGGCCGCGGCCAGGGCAATCTGCGGGAACTGCATCGCGGTCCCGGCAGCAAGCAGTTCGTCTCCCTCGCGAGCCTGTGCTCCCTGGGTCACGATATTCTCGCCTGGCGAAACGGTGCGGGGTGGGAACAGCCTGACCCGGCCCCCGGCCACCTCGACGTGCTCGATCTTCACCACAGCGTCGGCGCCTGCGGGAACCGGGGCCCCGGTCATGATCTCCCAGGCTGCGCCTGGCGGCAGCGGCCCAGCTGGAGCCTCTCCGGCACGGGAGGCGCCAACGAGGTCAAGGAACCCATGTGTGGAAGCCTCAAGAGCCCGGCAGGCAAAGCCGTCCTGGGTGGAACGTGTGAATGGAGGCTGGTCGCGGTCGGCACAGAGACGTTGGGCGAGCACCCGGCCTGCCGCCAGATCAAGCCCCACGCGCTCCGCCGGGGGCCGCAACCGGCCCAGTTGGGCGGCGTAATCGGCAACCAGCGCCGCGGCTTGCTCGCAGCTCGGCAGTGCGGAACTCATGCAATGGATTGTAGAGGGTTTCGCCAGACTCGTTTGCCGAAGGGACCGAGATACGCGAAGGGCGCTCCCGGCTAACAGAAGCGCCCTTCATGGAACGAACCGGGAACTGGCTTACTTCGACTTCTTGGGCTTGTCGGGCCCGTAGACGGAGCTGTGGGTCTGCCCAGCCTCGGCAAGGATGGCCTTCACGTCAGCGGCATAGAGACCGGTTGGGGCAAGTTCCAGATACTTCAGGTAAGCTTCCGCGCAGCCGGGAGGCAGAATCATCTTCCCGGTTTTGGCATCGATGGTGGCCTTCTGGATGAGACCCTGACCCTTGAGGTAGTAGGGCAGCGGCTGGGTCGGATCAATCTTGATGGCCTCGTTCGCGGCGGCCACCTGGGCGTCGCCGTTGCCTAGGTTCGAGAAGATCGCCGCTTCGTTCGTCAGATAAGTTCCCGCCCCGGCGGGATTGGCCTTGGCGGCTGCATCATAGGCTGCGTTTGCCTCGGGGATCTTGCCGGTGCGCGCATAGATCTCGCCCAGGCCGCTGTTGGCCGCGCCCTGAGCTTGAGGACTCGGCTTCTTCGCCGTGGTCTCCAACTCAAGCACCTTCTTGTAGGTCGCTTCGGCTTCGTCATACTTCTTCAGGCCGACCTGTGCCTGCCCCAACCACGCCCACAGGGAGGACTCGTTGGGCTTGAGACCGGTGTCCTTCAGCATCAGGGCTTCGATCTCGGTGTACTTCGCGGTCTTGATCTCCGCTTCCTTGGCTTCGAGATCGGCCCTGGAAGCCGTCGCGCCGAGAGTCTGGACTGCCGTCGCACGCGCGGCGTCGGCGTCCTTGATATCCTGCGTAGTTACCCTGATATCGGCGTTGAGGTTGTTGACTACCGCGTTGGCCTTCATGGCTTCGGAATTATGCTTTCTCAGGTCCTCCAACTGCTTTTTCTGATCAGGGGTCAGAGTGTCGATGTACTCCTTGCGGGACATATCGATGTCCTGGAGCACATCCTGGCCAAGCAATATCTTCACATTGTCGAATTTGTCTGTAACCTTGTCCGCCGGCGTACCCGGCGAACGATAGATGACAAAGTAGGTGCCGGGGGCAGCTTGGCCTGTATAGTCGCCGTTGGCATCAACCGGGAAGGAACCCTTCTCGGCCATCTGCGCGGACAACCCGGGGCCAGAGGCGATTCGATCAACCCCCACAAGGGTCACCGTGCCGCCGGCCTGTGACGCCCCGGTCGGATTGGTTACGTGGCCGTGGATCTTGCCCGTGGGCCCGGGCGTTTGCGCAATTGCCGGCAAGAGGGCGAATGCCAGCAGGCCCGCCGCGGCGGGCAAGCCCAGCCAAAGTGAAATGGTGCGTTTCATGTTCTTCTCCTTGGGAGCGGCGGGAGCGAAACTGCTCGCGGGCTCAAAAAATCGTATTTACCGGCCCACGCACTGATCTGCGCCAACGGCGTTTCCCCAGTGAGTGTGCCTTTGCGGCCGAGTGCCGGAGGTCGTGCCAAAACTGTCGCAATACTTGTAGCCCGGCAGCCGGTTGCATCTGTGACCAGACAGCCACATCGCGGAACCCGGCTCACGGACTGTTCCGTTTGCAGAACCCAAGTTAAATCCAATCGACTGCCCAACACAAGCGCGCGTGGCAGGATGTGCAATGCCCACCGTGCCTCGAAGTGCGTTTACGCCAAATCGAATGGACCGTTGAGTCCCGCCGCAGGCGTCAATGCCCCGACGTCAGGGATCCCACGCTGGATCGCGCCACCGTGTTCACCTTTCCATGGTAGTGCACCCTGAGGACCGCCGTGTGTGGCCTCTATCACACCCTAAAATGAATATATGGCAACCACGATTCGCACCGCGACCCCGGCGGATGTCCCGCAGATTCTCTCATTCATCCGCGCACTGGCCGCCTACGAGCGCGAGCCCGACGCCGTGACGGCAACCGAGGCGGACCTGATGCGGGACGGCTTTGGCCTTAATCCCTTCTATTCCTGCCTGATAGCCGAGCACGACGGTCAGCCCGCCGGCTTTGCCTTCTACTTTTTCAACTACTCTACCTGGATGGGGCGGCCAGGGCTCTATCTGGAGGACATCTACGTTCAGCCGGAGTTTCGCGGCCTGGGAATCGGCAAGGCGCTGCTCCAACAGGTTGCGGCCATCGCCGTGGAGAAGAACTGCCCTCGCCTGCAGTGGGAGGTGCTGGACTGGAACACCCCGGCCATCGAGTTCTACCGCGCCATGGGAGCCGAGTTTCTGGACGAGTGGCGCAATGTGCGCGTGACCGGCGAGGCGCTCAAGCGGCTGGCCGGGGCTGCGCCAGAGGCTGTTCCGGAGATGCAAGCGGAGGCCGCGCAGTGAGGATTCGCGTGATTGGCGGCGGACTCGCCGGCCCGGAGGCCGCACTGACCGCGGCGCGGCTGGGCTGCCAGGTAGACCTCTACGAGATGCGGGCTGTCGTGGACGGAAAACCGCGGCTCACGCCTGCCCACCAGACCACCGACTTCGGCGAACTGGTCTGCTCCAACTCGCTCAAGAGCGAGTCGCCCAATACGGCGCCCTGGCTCCTCAAGCAGGAGATGCGGCGGGCCGGCTCGGCTTTGCTGCGCATTGCAGACCAGACCGCCGTTCCCGCCGGCCACGCGCTGGCCGTGGATCGCGTCGAGTTCTCCCGGCGCATCGGCGAGGCCATTGCCGCCCAGCCGAGGATTCGCGTGATTCGCGATGAGGTAACCGCTCTCGACCAAAACGAGAACGGCACGAAGTGCACCATCCTGGCCACCGGCCCGCTCACCTCCGACGCGCTGAGCGGCGAGATCGAGCGCATCACCGGCTCCGGCCGCCTGGCCTTTTACGACTCCATCTCGCCCATCGTCGAGGCCGAATCAATTGACATGGAGCGGGTTTATTTTGCCGCGCGCTGGGACAAGGGCACCGCCGACTACATCAATTGCCCCATGGACCGCGAGGAGTACGAACGCTTTCTGGATGCGCTGCTGACTGCCGAAGCCGCCGAGGCCAAAGAGTGGGAGAAGCTCGAATACTTCGAGGGCTGCCTGCCCATCGAGGTGCTGGCCCGCCGTGGCCGCGATACTCTGCGTTTCGGCCCCATGAAGCCCGTGGGCCTGCGCGACCCGCGCACCGGCCGGACGCCCTGGGCCGTGGTGCAACTGCGCAAGGAAAACCTGCGCGCCGACAGCTACAACCTGGTCGGCTTCCAGAACCACCTCAAATTTGGCGAGCAGGCCCACGTTCTGCGCCTTATTCCGGGCCTGGAAAACGCGCGCTTCCTGCGCTACGGACAGATTCATCGCAATACCTATATCCAGGCGCCTGTTTTGCTCGATGAAAACCTGCGGCTGAAGAAGTCCCCGTGGCTTCTTTTTGCCGGGCAGCTCTCCGGCGTCGAAGGCTACACCGAATCCATCGCCACCGGGCTGCTGGCCGGAATCTACGCAGCCTCACTGGCTCGCGGAGAAGAACCCACGCCCGCGCCCCGCGCCTGCGCCCTCGGCTCACTGGTCCACTACATCACCCACGCCGACCCCAAGGACTTTCAACCGGCCAACATCACCTTCGACCTGCTGGAGCCACTGGAAGAAGAGCTGCGCAAGAAGGTTCGGGATAAGAAGGAGCGGCACCGGTTGCAGTGCGAGCGGGCGCTGGCGGCCTTCGATGGGTGGTGGGGTGCGATGCCGCAACCGGCTGCGGAACTTTCCAGGTAATATCTGCGTAGTTCTGTGCTACGCTGTGCCGTACCCGGAAAGGTCTCATATGCGCGCCATCTCTGCCGTGGATTCCGTTTCGCCCGCCATTCAACGCACCAGGGAGTTTCTCTTCAGGCCATTCAACTGGGGAACCTATCTGAAGCTTGGCCTGGTCGCGATCATCACGGAAGGTGTTGGAAGCAATTTCCATTCCTCGTCGCATGGTGGTCATTCGTTGGGACATGGACCAACCGTCTATTCGCCCTTCAACCTCGCGCCGGAATGGGTCGCGGCGATTGTGGCGGCCGTGCTGGCTGCGGTTGTTTTGTCTATCGTGGTGTTCTATCTGATCACGCGGCTGCGGTTTGCTTTCTTTCATTGCCTGATCCACAACACCAAGGAGATTCGGCCGGGTTGGCGGCTCTATCGAGCGCAGGCGATGCGTTTTTTCTGGCTGAACTTAGTGGCAGGATTCGCCTTTCTGCTGCTGGTGGTGTTGGTCGCGCTTCCGTTCGTAGCTGGGTTTTGGCGGCTGTTTCATGAGACTCCACAGGGTAGCCAACCCGATCTCGGGTTGTTACTGACTCTCATATTGCCCTTGATTCCGATCATCCTTCTGCTGGTGCTGGTTGGAGTCGTGGCCGACGTTGTTTTGCGTGACTGGATGCTGCCGCATTTCGCGCTGGATAACGCAACGGCCGGCGAAGCGTGGACCCGGGTGTGGGCTCGCATCAAGGCCGAGAAGAGGCAGTTTATTGTTTACGCGCTGCTGCGGTTGATCCTGCCGGTAATTGCGATGATCGGTTTGTTCATTGTGCTGCTGATTCCGGGGCTCATGCTGGCTGGCTCAGTTGCGGCGATTGAATACGGCATCCACTCGGTCTTCGCGGATGCGACGGGCGCATCGGCGCTTGTCGGCGTTCTTCTCGAGGTCTTCTTCGGCCTGGTTGCATTCGGCCTCGCGCTGTTGGCCGGCATCTGCCTTGGAGGGCCTGTGAGCACGGGGATCCGCGAGTATGCGCTGATCTTCTATGGCGGCCGCTACCAGGCGCTGGGAGATATACTCTACCCACCGTCGCCACAGCCTGCCGACCCAACCCACCCTTGACCGCTCGCCATAGATTGCCTAATCATGGCCGCACTTCGCCGCAGCTAACGTCCTTCAGGACCGCAAGAACCAACCACAGGAACCTTTCCGGCTCCGTCAGTGTCCAAGAAGAGAGGGGACACTCCCGCAGTGCGCCTGTGGGAACGTGTACCCTGAAAACGGAGCGTGTCGATGCGTTGGATTCCAATTCTGGTTTGCTCGGTTGCGCTGTTCGGCGCGGGCGCAGCTTCTGCCGAGGCGCAGGCCGCGCCGGCAAAGGTTCCAGCTACCCAGGGCGCCACGCACCTGGTGCTTCCATCGGTACCCAAAGCACTGCTGCCGGACTCCTTTGCCGGATGGGTCTCCGCGGAAGCGCCTAAAAAGATGACCGATCCCGCCCAGGCCGATCCGGCCAACGCAGCGGCCCTCAAAGAGTACGACTTTACCGACGCCGAACTGGCCGACTACAAGCGCAGCGGCGAGACGCTCAGCCTGCGCGCGCTGCGCTTTCACGACGCCAGCGGAGCCTACGGCGCCTATTCGTTCTACCGCCAGTCGGGCTGGCCCAAAGAAGAGATCGGCGCCGGCGCCACGTCAAACCACAATCGGGTGCTCTTCTGGCTGGGCAACACGGTGGTCGACGCGAACTTTTCCCGCATCGGCCCCATGTCCGGCGCGGAACTGCGCGAGCTGGCCGGCCAGGTGCCCGTCCCCGAGGGGACTAAATCGCTGGCGCCCCCAGTCCTGGCCAACCTGCCCAAGGCTTCGCTGGACGGGCAGACCACGCACTATGCGGTGGGACCGGCGGGCTATGCCGGCTCGGGCGGAGTGCTGCCGCCGGACCTGGTAGGCTTCGATCGCGGCGCGGAGGCAGTGACCGCAACCTACTCGCTGCGCTCCGGCCCCGCCACGCTCACCATCATCGACTACCCCACGCCGCAGATGGCCGCCGCCGAGGAGAGCAAGATTCGCGCCTACATCAAGGCGGGTAGCCAGGCCCAGCCTGCCTGGCCCAAGCCGCTCCAGGACTCCGACCAGGCGTCTCTCGAGGTGCGCCGCAGCGGGCCGCTGGTGGCCATCGTGAGCGGCGACGCCATCCCCGAGGAGAGCCACAGGCTGCTGGCCACGGTGCATTACGAGGCCGACCTCACCTCGATTCCCCAGCCCACGGAGTCGGAGATCGCAAGAACCGGCAAGCTGCTCATGGGCATCGCCTTCCTGGTGATCATCGGCGCCAGCGCCGCCATCCTGCTCGGGTTTTTCCTTGGCGGCGGCCGGGCACTCTACCGCATTGCGCGCGGCAAACCGGCCTCCTCAGTCTACGAAGCGGAGTTCATTCGTCTCAATTTGCGGGAAGAATGGGTCGAATCGCTGCCAACTGTTGACAGGCCGCATCCGAAGGGTTAACGGGGACGCTAAACCTGTGGAAAACTGGGCATAAACCCTAAGAAACACCCTGAAAAGACGGGAATGCAGGGGTACAGAAAGGCGAAGACACGCCGAAGAGCTGCCCTGTGCCTTTCCGGAGAAATGATTTGTAAACTATTGAATCGGAAGGATTTATTTCCGCCTCGATTTCCCCTTGACACTCCCTTCCCACGCCCCTACTATGCAGCCAGAAAGTTCTGATGGTTTTGCCTCCGTTGGAACTATTCTCCCTGAGGAGAGAGCTGCCCTGTTGCCGGGCGGCTCTTTCCGTTTTTTGAGGGTTTACGGCTCGGTTTTTTCCGGTGTCTCATTCAGGTCTCCTGCCGATTCGGTCCACTGCTCTCCGCATGTCTCGCATCGCCAGGTATTGAACGGATCGACACCTTCAAGCACCGGGTCCCCGGCGCCGCAGTCAGGACATGCAGGCGGCTCGAAGTCCGGCATTTCGATTTTGGATTGATCTATGATCTCCTGCGGAATCGGTCGCGTGGCAATCTCGCGCGCCTCGTTGAGCTGATCGGCGGCGACCATGACTCGGGGATTGCTCAGGCCTAAGGAATAACGCGATCTCGGGCCCTCGATCCAGTTCTCGATTCCCGCCTGCCGCAATGCCTCGGAAATTTGCCATGCCCGTTCCCGCTCCTCACACTCGCACAGCAGCGTCTTCCAGGTGTAATCGTGGGGAAGATCGCTTTCCAGATTCGGGCCCGCGGCGTTCGGCAGGTTGACGCCCGGATCCCATCGCGGAGCCGTGAGACGATCTGAATTTTTTGGCGCTTCGGCCGCGGCGCGCGGCTCATCCAGACCGCGCTTTTTCATCTCGTCACGCAGAACCTGCCGCGCTGTTTCGGTCAGATCGACAAAATCGGCAGCCAGTTCACGAAGTTCATCGTCGCCCATCTCGCTGTAGAGTCCTGTGAGCCTTCGCCAATCTTCTGCCGGGTCGCCTTGCATGGGGAGCAGTATAGCCGCTTTACGCTCGGCACACATCAGGATAAAATCAACTGAGCAAGCCGAAGTAGCTCAGTTGGTAGAGCAGCTGATTCGTAATCAGCAGGTCATCGGTTCAAGTCCGATCTTCGGCTCCATCTCCCTCGCTGCCCCCGTTCCGCCAGTCCCGAAGCCTCCTTGCCCGGTTCGTTCGGGTTGCGCCCTGTTTCATGCATTTCCCCTCGGTTTTCCACAGGCCGTCTCGCGTTCCCAGTCCCTCGCGAACCAAGTCAGGCACCCGTTATCCACGTGTTTTTTGTTGCGGCGGTAGTTCCGGTCTGCTTATTCACGCCTACACTTGGCATAATCGCAGCAAGAGCGGTTCCTCCGTAACTGTTCCAGGAGCTACGTCCAGGACCTGAGTCGGGAATTCGAGTTCAGGGACCGAGTTCAGAACACGAGTTCAAGCCCCAAGGCCGAGCCGTACCGGGGTCCCCAGCGACAGGTTTTCGTCGCTGGGGTGGTGTACTACTTGTGGGAGCACTCAAGAGTGACCAGCTATAGCCGTCAGGACGTGTTGCGCATCTTCCAGATCAGTTGCCGCCAGTTGCAGGGGTGGGAGCGAGCCGGACTGATTCCGCAACAGCAGGCCTACACCTTCCAGGATCTTGGGCAGTTAAGGACCCTGCGCGCCCTGCGCGAGGAAGATGTGTCCGCGGCCTCCATCCGGCATTCGATCGTGGCCATGAAGGCCGTGGCCGGCATGGCCAATCCGCTGCTCGAGGCATGCCTGGTGCGTACCGGGACGCGCCTCGCCTTCCGTCACCGTGGCGCCATGGTCGACCCCATTCGCCGCCAGTTGCTCTTCGACTTTGAGCGCCTTGACTGGATGGACCGGCCGTCGGCTGTCTCCGAGCCGTATCCGCTGCGCCGTCCGGGCGCCGCGAACCCGCATGGCGTGCAGGATCGCTTTCTGGCCGCGGTGCAGGCCGAGGAAGCGGGCGAAAAGCAGCGAGCCCTCTCCCTCTACGAAGAGATCCTGGAACTCGATCCGGAGTACGCGGCGGCCTACATCAATCTCGGAACCATCCACTTTCACTTGCGCCAGTATGGCCGTGCCGAGGAGCTATACCGCCGCGCCACCACGGCCGATCCCGGCTACGTGCTGGCCTTCTTCGATCTCGGCAACGTCCTCGACGAGTTGCAGCGGCTGGACGAATCCATCGCCGCTTACCTCCAGGCCGTTGCGCTCGCGCCCCGCTACGCCGACGCCCACTACAATCTGGCCCTGGCCTACGAACGCATGGGACAGCACCGTCAGGCCCTCCGCCACTGGCTGGCCTATGTCAAGCTGGACAATTGCGGCCCCTGGGCCGACCACGCCCGCGCCCAGATCCGCAAACTCCTCAGCCGCGAAAAGCTCTCCATCGCCTGGCGCGCAGACTGCTTCATTCCACCCCGCAAAGAGACGGCGGCGCTGGAGCTGGTGTGAGGCAGAGACTGGCGTTGCCTCTGGGCGTATGGGAATAACGCAGTCGAAGATCCGCGGATGATGCCTGAAACCCGCCTCTTCCCTTCCGGGACCGCCTACAGTCCGTTTTGATACGCTCCGTGGCCGGAGCTAGGTTTTCCTGGCTCACTCAACGCACGCCGGCATGCCGCTCACTCAACTCTCTGAAGAGGAGAGCCTTTTCTACTTCACCGTGCGGCAGTTTGCGCCCGGCTTTGCGGACGGGCAAATGGGAGCGGTCCACGCGCCGCTCACGCCAGCTTCGCTCGTTTGGCCTTTCGTGCCGGGCTGGGTGGGGGATCGAGCAGTTTGGGCCTGGATGCGTTCTCTTCTGGCAATTCATCGTGCAGAACCGTGTTGAGCAGCGACTTGTGAACCCGAATGCGGCCCTTGTAATCGATGTAGCCGAGCTTCCTGAAGCGATTCATGAAGAAGCTGACGCGTGACCGGGTTGTACCGATCATCTCCGCAAGAGCCTGTTGAGTAACCGGGGGGATCAGTGTCTCCGGCTCACCCGGTTCACCATATTCCGCCATCAACAAGAGTGCCCGCGCCAAACGCCTCTCGCTGGAGTTGAAGAGCTGATCGACGAGATCCGCCTGGGTTCTCATGCCCCGAATCACGGTGAACTTCAAGTAAAAGTCGGAGAACGCATGTTCCTCGTGCAGGACGCGGAGAATCCGATCCCTCGCGATCTTGAGCGCCGTACAGGCGGTAATGGCCGAGGCCGAGGCCGTTCGAAGCGTTCCCGCTCCGGCCATCGACTCCTCGCCGAAAAAGTCCCCGTCTACGAGCAGCGTAACCGTAGCTTCTCTGCCCTTCTTGGAAGCGACGGTGAGCTTTGCCCGGCCAGTCTGGAGATAAAACACAGAGTCGGCTGGGTCTCCCTGGGAAAAGAAATCCTGCCTTGCCGCGAGATGGACGATGCTTCGTCCCGGCCCTTCGGTTGTGAGGAAAATGGAGGTATCGAAGGGCTTCTTCTTTACTCCACCCATCTGGACGGCCTCTTCCTGAATGCGGTCTGGCTGCCGATAAACGTCATCGCGCCGTGTGCGGCGGCGATGGACCATCATTCCGCTCCACAGCGCACAACTCTTCGCGTGCGGAAATAGTATCGCAGCGTAATCGGCAATAGTCTGTGCGGTTTAGCTCCATCGTTGCATTTATTTGAAGGTGGGAATCCGGCGCGGAACCTGCGCAACATGAGGGCGAAACAAACGAGCGAAGTGGCCGCCTTACAGCTTTTGCGTCCGCTGCACGGCGCGCACGCCGGCAACCCGGCGCAGGCCGAGGACCATGCGGTTTAAATGGTGCAGGTCTTCGGCTTCTACGACAAACTCAACGATGGCTTCGCCGTTCTCGTCCTGGCGGATATCGACGGCGCGAATGTTGGTGTTGTCGTCGGAGATGACGGCGGTCAACTCCTTCAACATGCCGGTGCGGTCGTCGCAGAAGACCGTAATTTTGACCGGGTAGCGCTGCGGGCGGCCGGCGGACTGGTCGCCGGCGAGGGACCACTCGACGGCGATGCGGCGGTCGCTCTCGTAGAGCAGGTTCTGCACGTTGGGACAACTGCGGGCGTGCACGGCCACGCCCTTGCCGCGGGTGACGTAACCGATGATCTCTTCGCCACGGATGGGGTTGCAACAACGCGCCCGATAGACGAGCAGGTCGTTCTGACCCTCCACCTGCAGCGAGTCCGAGCCGGACAGGTGCAGCTTGCGCACCGCGTCGGACATTCCCGCCTCGCCGCTGCCTGGTTTGACCTCCGGGCCGGGCTCGGCATCGCCCTGGCTGGCTATGCTCGGCGACAGTCGTTTGAGCACCTGGTGGGCGGAGTGCTTGCCCTGACCGAGCGTGGCCAGCAGGTCGGCGGCGGTGGCCACGCCATACTCGTTGGCGATGCGCCCCAGGTCCTGGTCGGCGATCTGGCTCATCGGGACCTTGAATTTTTTGGCCTCGCGCTCCAGTAGCTTGCGCCCGATCTCCACCGCCCGGCGGCGCTGGTCTTCGTTCAGCCAGTGCTTGATCTTGTTGCGGGCGCGGGGGCTCTTGACGAATGTGAGCCAATCGCGGCTCGGCTTGTGATCCTTCTGGGTGACGATTTCGACGATGTCGCCGGTGCGCAGTTTCGAGCGCAGGGGCGCCATGCGGCCGTTCACCTTGGCGCCCACGCAGGTGTGGCCTACTTCGGTGTGGATGGTGTAGGCAAAGTCCACCGGCGTGGCGTCAGCCGGCACCACCACCACCTTCCCCTTGGGCGTGAAGGTATAGACCTCGTCCGGATACAAGTCCATCTTCAGGCTGGAGAGAAATTCGTTGGGGTCGGTCATCTCCTTCTGCCACTCGACCAGTTGGCGAATCCAGTTGAGCCGCTCTTCGTCGCGGGCCGTTACCGTGGTTCCGCCGGCCTTGTACTTCCAATGCGCCGCGATGCCCTCCTCGGCGATGCGGTGCATCTCTTCGGTGCGGATCTGCACCTCGAACTGGTGGCCGCTGGCGCCCATCACCGTGGTATGCAGCGATTGGTAGCGGTTGGCGCGGGGCATGGCGATGAAGTCCTTGATGCGCCCCGGCACCGGCCGCCACAGGGTGTGGATGAGCCCGAAGACGGCGTAGCAGGAAGCCACGTCCTGGGTAATGACGCGGATGGCCAGCAGATCGTAGACCTGGTCGAAGGAGACCTTCGTGCGTTCGAGCTTCTGGAAGATGGAATAGATGCGCTTGATGCGCCACTCCACACGGGCCTCGATGCCGTTTTCGCGCAACTGCTCAGTCAGCGTGTCTTCCACGCCGCGCAGAAACTGCTCGCCTTCAACGCGCCGGGCCTCAACGGCCGCCGACACCTGCTCGTAGCTCACCGGATCGGTGTACCGGAAGGCAAGGTCTTCGAGTTCGCCCCGCACCTTGCCCATGCCCAACCGGTGGGCCAGCGGAGCGTAGATGTCCTGGGTCTCGCGGGCGATGGCTTCCTGGCGGTCCGGCTGCAGGTGCTCGAGGGTGCGCATATTGTGCAGGCGATCGGCCATCTTGATCAGCACCACGCGCACGTCCGAAACCATGGCCAGCAGCATCTTGCGCACGTTCTCGGCCTGGCGGTCCTCGCGGTTGGCAAACTGAATCTTGTCGATCTTGGTGACGCCCTCGACAATGTGGGCCACCTGATCGCCAAAGCCGGCCGCAATTTCCTCATTGGTAGCGGGCGTGTCCTCGACGGCGTCGTGCAACAGGCCGGCGGCGATGGCGGTCGCGTCCATCTTCATCTCCGCCAGCACCTCAGCCACTTCAAGCGGGTGGACAATGTAGGGCTCGCCGGAGGCCCGCATCTGCCCCTCGTGATGCTTGACGCAGAACTCCCAGGCCTTGCGGATCAGTGAGATGTCTTCGCTGGGACGGTTGGCATGGACCTGTTTGAGCAGGGCCTCCATACGCCGATCGATGGCGCGTTGGTCTGCTCCGCGAACGGCAGCCGCCTGTTCCCCCAGAGGAGACGGGGGCGCGCCGGGAACATCTGCCGGACTGGCCTGCCGGGCAGTCGCCATGCTTCATTATAGGCCGCAAACGTTTGTCGCGCGTGAAAGGGCCAGGGGTTCGATCCTTGGTAAGATGAACCAGACCAAGGGAGCATATGACCAAGCCGCGCAACGCCCGACCTGTTACAAACCAAGAGGCGCCCAGGGTTGTCCCCGGAGCCTGCATCAACCGCCGCGCCGCCGACCGGCTTCGCAGTGGCTATCTTTGGGTCTACGCTTCCGACATTGAGTCCATTGAATTGCCTGAAGCCGGCGCAGCGGACCCACCCTCGCTGTTGCCGGTAGCCGACCGCCGCGGCCTGTTGCTGGGCACCGCGCTCTACAGCCCCTCCTCGCAGATTGCGCTGCGAATGATCTCGCGGGAGGCCATCGATGAGGCCGGATGGCTGGATTTGCTGGCCTCCCGGCTGCGGCTGGCCATTGCCCGGCGCAAGCCGCTGTTGAGCGAACAGAACGACGCATGCCGGCTCTGCTTCAGCGAGGCCGACGAGTTACCCGGCCTGGTGGCGGACAAATATGGCGACCTGGTGATTCTGCAACTACTGGCCAAAGGATTGGACTCGGCCGCGGTGCGGGAGACTTGCGTGCGCGTGCTGCGCGAGGAACTGGCGCCGGCTGCCATTCTGGAGCGGCCCGACCCGCGCATGCGCGAGTTGGAAGGGCTGGCCACGCCCAGCTCCGAACCTCTTTTTGTCGAAGACGCTACGAATCCGGCCAGCAGTTCCCAATTCCGGCTCAACGGTCTGGTTTTCCAATTCGACGCAAACTCCGGGCAGAAAACGGGAGCGTTCCTCGACCAGCGGGCCAACTATGCCGCCGCTCTGGAGTGGGCGCGGACGCTGGGTGCTACAGGCCGGGCGCTCGACGTTTGTTGCTACCAGGGTGGCTTTGCCCTGCACCTGGCCCAGATCTGCGGCCAGGTCACGGGCATTGATGCCTCCCGCGCCTCGCTTGAAGTGGCGGAGCGGAACCTTGAGGCCAACCGCAGCCGCCTCACCGCACAAGTGGATTGGGTAGAGGCCGACGCCTTTCAGATCCTGCGCGACTGGTCGGACGCGGGCGAGATCTTCGACACGATCGTTCTCGATCCACCCGCCTTCGCCAAGACCAGGCGAGCTGTCGAGGGAGCCCTGCGCGGCTACAAGGAGCTGAACCTGCGCGCCCTCAGGATGGTGCGCCCCGGCGGCCTGCTGGTGACCTGTTCCTGCTCTCACCACGTGAGCTGGGCAGAGCTCGAAGCCAGCGTGGCCTCGGCCGCCGCCGATGTTCCCCGGCGCGTGCGCCTGCTGGAACGCCGCGGCGCCGCTCCCGACCATCCTGTGGTGCTGAACCTGCCGGAGACCGAATACCTGAAGTGCCTGGTGCTGGAAGTGGAGTAGGCCCGTTGTGCTTCAGGCACGGGCAATGCGCCGGCTGCCGTGCCAGGGCGCAAGAACTTGCAGCAGCCACCGGAACCAGGAGCGCCGGGAGGGAGTGGAGTACGTCTGCTTCCCCTTGGATGGGTCCGACCGTAGCTCCGCCAGCGTTTCTTTCACTAGCGCCCGCAACGACTCGGCCTCAAAGGTGCAGGATCGCAGGTAGGCTGAGACGGTGAGCCCGGCTTGTGCGGCGCGTTTGCGCAGTTGCGCGCATTCCGCTTTGCTCAGACGGATGGTGATGCTGGCGCATTTCAGATTCTGGTCAAGCGCCGTGGACAGACCCTGGGTGGCCTCGGGTTCAGCGTCTCCGCTTGTTGGAACAGCCGCATGCGGGGTTGCCGCAGGACCGGCTGGTGTGGCAGCCGCGGGAAGCGACTCACGGTTTCGGATTGGCCCCGGATCGGCGATCTGCGTGAGCGAACGATCACCGGCATCCGCCGGCCGGTAGCGCGCGTGGGCACGCAAGGCGTGCTCGTAGCTGAGTGTCGCAACGTCGTCTTCAAGACCGTCGTCGCTCCATGTAGGGCCGCGGTCCGCCGCGGCGGACGCGGGCGCGGCAAGCGCAGCCAACATGCCCGCAAAGCTGGAAGTGGTGGGGGAGGGCGCGAGTTCCCACCCCAGCGACAAAGTGGGCGCCGGGTACCCTCTGGGTGGGGCATCGCCGGTGGCCCCGGATTTTTCTGCCGGTTGCTGCATGGCTTGGAACATACTCCGAGACCGGCTCACAAGAGCAAGGAATCTCGCATGTGGTTGGCTGGTCAGATTCCGGATGAGGAAACGCCTGTTGCCAATCCCAAAATGAAACCGCTTCCCGAACTGCCTTGCCGTAAACGCCGCGCGGTCAGTTGCAACCGGCTTCGCATGTCTCGGGATCGGAAAGCACCCGTCCAGGAAGCCGCAAAAGCTGCGTCACGGCATCGGCGCTCATGGGGCGGGCGAACAGGAAGCCCTGCCCGTAGCGGCAGCCCAATTGCCGCAGCAGACGGTACTGTTCGCGAGTCTCTATGCCTTCGGCCACCACATCCATCCCCAGCACCCGGGCCAGTTCGATGATGGTGCGCACAATCTGGAGCGGTTGGTCTCCCTCGGTCATGCGGCCCACGAAGGAACGGTCGATCTTGAGCACGTCAAAGGGAAAGGAATGCAGGTGGTTGAGCGAGCTGTAGCCAGTGCCAAAATCGTCCAGCAACAGGGAGATGCCCAGCCTGCGCAGGCTGCCCAGCACCTCCATGGCAGTGCTCATGTTGGGAATCAGGCTGGACTCAGTCATCTCCAGGCCGAGTTGACGGCTGGAGATGCCGGATTGGAGAAGCAACGCCTCCACGTGATCGGCCAGCCCCTCGCGGGCGAACTGGCGGGCGGAGAGGTTGACGCCGACCCGCAGAGAGCCGTGGCGCGGATCCTCCTCGCACCAATTCTGAATCTGGTTGCAGGCCTCGGCAAGTCCCCAGTCGCCGATGGGCAGGATTAACCCACTCTCCTCGGCCAGCGGAATGAAGTCCATGGGCGGGATAAGCCCCCGCTCCGGATGAGCCCAGCGGATCAACGCTTCAAGGCCAACAATCTTGCGCGTGGAGAGATCGACCTCGGGTTGGTAGTAGAGCACAAACTCGCGCTCATCCAGAGCGTGGCGCAGGTCTGGTCTGGACGGCCAACCGGCGCGGACGCTTGTGGCGCGCGACCTCCGCGATCCGTTCGCGGTGAACGACTTGCGCAGCCTGCGCAGTTCCAACTGGCTGGCAACCATATCGGCAAGGCTCTCCAGCATGCGCAGCTCGTCCGGCGCCAGGCCGGGACGAGGCTCATGGCAGAAGATGACCAGCGCCCCCAGGATTTTGCCGTCGAATGAGCGCACCGGAACGCCGGCGAAGAAAGCCGCGTCAAGAAGTTTGAGGATCAGCAGGGGCCCATCGAGCTGAGGGCTTTGGGAGAAGCCGGAGACGACCACTGGGCCGTCTTCTGCCAGCACCATCTCAAAGATGGAGTTCTTTCTGGGCAACTCGCGGACGTGCTGGCCCCAGGACGACTTCATCCAGATGCGGCTTTCGTCGGCAAAGCCGAGCCCGGCCGAATCGGCCCGAAAGTACTCGGCAGCCAGCCGGGTAATTGCGTCGTAGCCGGGCTCCGGCGGGGTATCCAGAATCCCAGTCGCAATGAGCGCAGCAAGCCGTGCGGCTTCCTGCTGATGATCGAGTCTGCCGGTCTCCAACTCTGCTTGTTGCATCTTCACTCCGGCACAGCGGTACTCCAGGCAGCGCGGTCCCAGCCGGGAGACGGCGAGCCATCCCCGTATGCTTCGCGGCTGTGCAAAGGGCCGAAAGCGGCCTCTTCGCTCCCTCTCCGCTCCATTGTCGCGGGAACGGCCCGTGAAATCGTCCATAAGGACATGCCGCTTGCCGCGGTCCCGCATCTTCCTTATCGGTAGGGATTACCAAAGGCATGAGGTTACGCCAGCGCAGTGTCCTTGAGTACCTGTCCGGCGTGAGCCGGCGCGCTACTTGCCGATGGCGGACTGTGCTGTTTCTGTCCAATGCGAGCCCTCGTCCTCGCGCAAGCCCGGTAGAATCGAGTCCAGTGGCAGGATCGCAACCAACTCAAACCTCTCCGCGCGCGCCTTCGCGCTGGGCACGCGGCCTGGGGCTGCTGCGCCCTTCGCGCGCGCATACTGCCTTCACGGCAACCATCCTGCTGATGGCGTCCACCTTCCTGTCGCGCATCATCGGGCTGGTGCGGGTCAAGTACATCGTCTGGCTCTTCGGCCGGGGCATGGCAGCGGACGCGCTGAACGGCGCCTTTGTGCTGCCGGACATGATTTCTTACTTTCTGGTCGGGGGCGCAGCCTCCATCACGTTTGTCACCATCCTCACGCGCTATCGCGATACGGACCGCGAGGCCGAGGGGCAGCGGTCGCTGTCGGTGATTGTGACCACCATGTGCCTGGTGCTGGGCGGGGCCATCGTACTGGCCGAGATATTTGCCCCTTGGTACATCCACTGGTGGTTCAGCGGCTTCAGCGCTGAAAAAGCGGCGCTGTGCGTAAGGCTCACACGCATTTTGCTGCCCGCGCAGTTGTGCTTCTTTGCCGGCGGAGTCTTTGGCGCGGTTCTCCTGGTGCGCAAGCAATTCAGCGTGCAGGCAGTAGCGCCGCTGATCTATGGCCTCGGCACCATCGTGGGCGGCGTGTTGCTGGTGCACCGCATCGGCGTCTCCTCGCTGGCCATCGGCACGGTGGCGGGAGCCTTGTTCGGGCCGTTTCTCTTGAATTGGTTTTTCGCCCGGCGGGCGGGCACGCACTACCGGCCGATTCTCGACTGGCGCGACGAAGGCTTTCGCGAGTGGGTGCGCCTGTCGCTTCCCCTCATCGTCGGCGTTTCGCTGGTGACTGCCGATAGCTGGATCATCGCTCACTTTGCCTCGGCGACCAGCGGCGCGGTCTCGTTGATGAGCTATGCCAAACAGCTCTTCACCGCGCCCATGGCCGTGCTGGCACAGGCCGCCGGCGCGGCCTCCATGCC
>PMYL01000006.1 GCA_003170825.1 Acidobacteriaceae bacterium | reverse complement strand
CCCTGCTGCTGCATGGCGCGCTCCAAAAGGCGCTCAGCGTCGACGCCCAGCTCGCAGTAAGCGCGAATCTGGCGGGTGGTCATCTGCGCGTTGGAGTAGATTTTCTCGCCGAACTTGCGGAACCGTTGCCGCTGCCGCTCGCGGGCGGCCATTACCCGGCCGCGAATCTCGGCCGATCCCTCGGCCGCCGCACCGCCGCGTAGCTCCTTATATTTCACCGCCGGAACCTCGATGTGAATATCGATGCGGTCAAGCAGCGGCCCGGAGATCTTGGCCACGTAGCGCTGGATCATCGGCGGCGTGCACATGCACTCCCGCGACTTGTCGTTGAAAAACCCGCAGGGGCACGGGTTCATGGCCGCCGCCAGCATGAAGCGCGCCGGAAAGCTCAGCGACATGGAGGCCCGCGCAATGGTCACCGTGTGATCCTCGAGGGGCTGGCGCAACACCTCCAGCACGTTGCGCGGAAACTCCGGCAGTTCGTCCAGAAATAACAGCCCGTTGTGGGCCAGCGAGACCTCGCCCGGGCGGGGGATGATGCCGCCGCCGATCAGCCCGGCGTCGGAGATGGTGTGGTGGGGCGAGCGGAACGGCCGCTGAGTCACGAGGCCAGCCGCCGCATCCAGCACCCCGGCCACGGAGTGAATCTTCGTGGTTTCCAGAGCTTCTTCAAAGGTCAGCGGAGCCAGGATCGACGGCAGCCGCTTGGCCAGCATGGTTTTTCCCGAGCCGGGCGGCCCGATCATCAGAATGTTATGGCTGCCGGCCGCGGCCACCTCGAGGGCGCGCTTGGCCGTCTGCTGCCCGCGCACGTCCTTGAAGTCCACGGTGAAGTGTTGCAGCTCGCCCAGCAGCGCCTCGGTGGACACGCGGTAGGGTTCGCGCTGGATCACGCCCACAACCGCGCTGTTGAGCAGGTCCAGCACATCCAGCAATGACGACACCGGGTAAACGTTCACGCCCTCCACCACAGCGGCCTCGGCGGCGTTGGCCGCGGGCAGAATCAGGTTGGGAATGCCTTTCTCGCGCGCCAGGATGGCAATCGGCAACATACCCGGCACCGAGCGCACGCCGCCGTCCAGGCCCAGTTCGCCCACCAGCAGGAAGCGGCTCAGGTCGTCGGTCCGCAGCGCCCCATAGGCACCCAGAATGCCTACGGCGATGGGCAGGTCGAAGCCCGCGCCCTCCTTTTTCATGTCGGCCGGCGCCAGGTTGATGGTGATAAACGTGGGCGGAATCAGGTAGCCGGAGTTCTTGATGGCCGCGCGTACACGGTCGCGGCTCTCGCGCACCGCTGCGTCCGGCAGGCCCACGGTGTGGAAGGTGTCCTTCTCCGCAACCACGCCGCTATAGTCCACCTCCACGTCAATGAGGTTGGCGTCGATGCCGTAGACAGCCGCGCTGAGGGCTTTGAAGAGCATAGAGGAAAGTAGCATGAAGTCTACCACCGTGAACAATCGAAGCGTGTGACGGCCATCAATCTTGTCATCGGCAAGCCCGAATCACCGCTTCCACGCTACAATCTCTTCCGTGACCACGAGTCTCTTCGACCTCTACAAGATCGGCGTCGGCCCTTCGAGTTCGCATACCATGGGCCCCATGCGCGCGGCCTGCCGCTTTGCGCGGGAACTCGCGGCCCGCGGCCTGCTCGAACAAGTCCACCGCGTGCAGGCGGAGCTGTTCGGCTCGCTGGCCCTCACCGGCCTGGGCCACGCCACCGACCGGGCTGTCCTGTTGGGGTTGGCGGGCAACGAGCCGGCCTCGATCGATCCCGCGGCCATCGAGGCAACGGTCAGAGAAATACGCGCGGCCAGCCGCATCCATCTCGCCGGACTCCGGTCCATCCCCTTTCAAGAATCCAGCGACCTCCTCTTCCAGCGCGCCCAAATGTTTCCGCCCGGCGCGCGCATCCAGCATCCCAACGGACTCCGCCTCAAGGCCTTTGACGCGGCTGGCGCCGTGCTCGACGAGCGCACCTTCTTTTCGATAGGCGGCGGATTCATCACCGAAGATGCCGTTGACGCGTCCACGCAAAAGCAGCAGCCAAACCTTCCGTTTCCCTTTCACAACGCCGCGGAGCTGCTGGCCACGGCCCATGCCAACGAGCTCTCCATCAGCCAGCTCATGCTGGAGAACGAGTGCGCTTTGGTTCCGCGCGATTCAGACCGCGCGCCCCTCGAGGTCGTCCGCGAAGGCATCGAGCATATCTGGCAAGCCATGCAGGCCTGCGTCCAGCGCGGCATCGCGGCGGAAGGCATTCTGCCCGGCGGCTTGCAGGTCCGCCGCCGGGCGCGCCGCCTCGCCGAGCGTTTGCGCGAGAAAGAAGCCGATGGGCTTCGCGGCGATCCGCTGGCCCCGCTCGACTGGATCACGGTCTACGCCATGGCGGTCAATGAAGAGAACGCCGCCGGCGGACGCGTGGTGACCGCGCCCACCAACGGCGCTGCCGGCGTGGTTCCCGCCGTGGCTCACTATTACGATCGCTTCACGCCCGGCGCCGACCACGAAGGCCTGCTGCGCTTTTTTCTCACCTCGGCCGCCATCGGCATCCTATATAAGGAGAACGCCTCCATCAGCGGCGCGGAAGTGGGCTGCCAGGGCGAGGTGGGCGTGGCCTGCTCCATGGCCGCCGGCGGGCTCACCGCCGCGCTCGGCGGCAGCAACGGACAAGTGGAGCACGCCGCCGAAATCGCCATGGAGCACAACCTGGGCATGACCTGCGACCCCATCGGCGGCCTGGTGCAGATTCCCTGCATCGAGCGCAACGCCATGGGCGCGGCCAAAGCCGTGCAAGCCTCGCGCATCGCGCTCAACGAGCAAGAAGCCCACAAGGTCTCCCTCGACCAAGTCATCCGCACCATGTACCTCACCGGCCTCGACATGCAATCCCGCTACAAGGAGACCAGCCTGGCCGGCCTTGCTCTGAACATCATCGAGTGCTGACGGACTGACGCTTCAAGCTGTCCCGGTTCTCCGCAGTAACCATTTCGATGCAGCCTTTCTCGTTTGCCCATCGCTCGTCTACTATTCATCGCAGAGGAAACCTGATCGTGGAGCCGGACAAGATCGATCCAACGCCGCCATCGCTGCCGGTTGAGCCAGCCGCGCCGCTCGCGGTCGCCCCTGCCTGGCACACCATCGTGCTGGTGGCGGCCATTCTTGCGCTCTCCATCCACGGAGCCTCGCGGTCCTCCGTCGAGCATGCGCCGCTCAACCGGCTCGCGGCCTATGGCTTGACGGCCGCCCTGGAATTGGCCATGCTCGGATGGATCGTTTTCGGATTGCGCCTGAGAAAAACTTCCATTCGTTCGCTGCTCGGCTCATTCTCGTTCAGCTTCCGATCCATTGCGGCGGACCTGGTCTGCGCGCTGCTGTTCTGGGCCGGCTCCATGATTTTGCTGTGCATGTGCGCTCTTGCCTGGTCCAGCGTTGAAACAGTCATTACGCATCAGTTGCCGGCAAACGCGGCCGGCCAGCCGCTTTCGCCCGATCCCTCACAACAGCGAGTCTTGCGGGGGATCGCGCAACTGGCGCCCTCCAACGGCGAGGAGATTGCCGCCTGGGCGCTGTTCTGTCTTGTCGTCGGCTTCGCCGAGGAGATCGCCTTCCGCGGTTACCTTCAGCGCCAGTTCACGGCGTGGGCGAGAGGAAATGTGCTGGCGGGCGTACTGTTGTCCGCGTCGATATTCGGCTGCGCACATGCCAACCAGGGAGCGCGCGGCATGTTTTTGCTGGGCGTATTCGGCGTGTTCTTCAGCCTGCTCGCGCTCGAGCGCCGCGCTCTGCGTCCCGGAATCTTCGCGCACTGCGGACACGATTTCATCCTCGGCCTGGCGCTCGCGTCGCTTAAATCCCACTCCAATATCTGAGCCGCAAGCCGATCCTCAATTCCGCGCTGAAAAAATTGTTGCTACTTTTTCCACCATCATGTCGTTTTTTTCTTGACAGTGTTGATGCGTGAATCTATACATTCATCAACTGCAATTTAACTATTGCAGAATCGATGCAACCCATCGAAAGGGAGAATAGGCAAATGGCAACCAAGAAAGCAGCCAAGAAGGCACCCGCGAAGAAGGCCGCAAAAAAGGCCGCAAAGAAGAAGTAGCGGAACATCCAACCGAAAAAAGGCAACACGCGAGGGGGGCGCATTCAGCGTCCCCCTCAGTGTTTATGCGGATAATATAGACTTCAGAGAGCTGAGAGCGTTCTGGAGAGCAGATGACCCGCCGCCGCTGGATTGCCGAACATTGGGACGAGGCCACCGCCACCATCGTTGGCGCGCAGGCCGAACACATGGCGCGCGTGCTGCGCGCCCAGCCCGGCATGGAGGCGGATGTAGTCGCGGGCGGCCACGTTTTCCACGCCGAGGTCGCCGCCGCCACTCCCAATGAAATTCGCTTCAACCTGATCGCCGAACTCCAGGCCGATCCCGCGTTGCCCGTCACGCTGGTGGTTGCCGTCTACAAATTCGATCGCATGGAGTGGGCCATTGAGAAGGCCACCGAACTGGGCGTTGCCGCAATCGCCCCGGTCATCGCGCGGCGGACCGAGAAGCGCCTGGCCCAGGCCGCCGGGAAGCGCGCGGAGCGATGGCGGCGCATCGCGCACGAAGCGGCGCAGCAAGCGCGGCGCTCCGACGTGCCGGTCATCTACGAACCGGAGCCCCTGTCCACACGCGTGCGGGCTGCGTCCGCGGCCACGCGCCCCGCTTCAGGGTCTACATACATTGTCCTCGCCGAGCAGGAACGCACCACCACCCTGCGTCTCGCGCTGGAAGAAGCCATGGCCGCGGCGCAAACGGAGATGCCCACGCTGGAGATTGCCATCGGTCCCGAGGGCGGATGGGCGCCCGAGGAAGAAGCGCTCTTCGACGCCAACGGCTGGCGCGCCGCATCGCTGGGCCCGCGCATTCTGCGCGCCGAGACGGCGGCCATCGCCGCGCTGGCGGTCGTCGCCTCGTGTCTGGAGTAATTTGGATTTCTTCCCCGGCCTGTGAATCGAAAGCACCCGTGCCCTATCCTTTCGCCGCCTTCTGGCGAAAGGGTGGGTGTCGATAGCGTTACAGATGCGCATAGCGCAGCAGCAGCCCGGCCAGCGCCGCGCCCAGCAGAGGCCCCACGATGGGAATCGGCGCATAGCGCCAGTTCGAGCCGCCCTTGCCGGGAATCGGCAGCAGCGCATGAACCAGCCGCGGACCCAGGTCGCGCGCCGGGTTGATGGCGTACCCCGTGGTCCCGCCCAGCGAGAGGCCAATGCCCCACACCAGGCAGGCCACCAGCCACGGCCCCAGTCCAGCGCCCAAACCCAACCCAGTCCCGTTCGCCGCGACTCCGTGCGAGAAGATCGCCCCCGCCACCACCACCAGCACCGCCGTACCCAGGACCTCGCTGAATAAGTTCGCCAGTGGGCTGCGCACCGCCCCGTTGGTGCAGAAGACGCCCAGCTTGTCGACGGGACCCGGCGTGAGCGCCCAGTGCGGGGCATAGTGCAGCGCCATCAGTGCCGCGCCGCCCATCGCCCCCAGCAACTGCGCCGACCAGAAACTCAGCACCTGCGAATAATTTCCGCCGATCACCGCGACGGCCAGCGTAATGGCCGGATTCAGGTTGGCTCCGGGGCTGCCAAAGGCCTGCGCCACCAGCACTCCGCACAGCACGGCCATTGCCCAGCCGGCGGTGATCACGATCCAGCCTGAGTCCGCCGCATACGACCTGCGCAGCGTCACGCCGGCATTCACGCCGTTGCCCAACAGCACCAGAACCAGCGTGCCCAGAAACTCGCCAAACCAGACAGAATGCATCGCGTCTTCCTCAAAATGCGTTATGGGCGCCTCGAATGAACGCTCGATCCATCCCTTGAATCCAAAACCGGATCAGAACCACGTCTGTCGTTTGTAATCCAGATAGGATGCGCCGAATGTCTCCTCCAGCACCCGCCCCTCTTTCCGGCTTCGATAAACCTGCAAAGGAATCAGAACGGCGAAGCCAAGCAACAGCCAGGGCCTATCTGCCCAGATCATGATTCCCGCTATCATCAGGCCGCCAAAGACGTAGATCGGATTGCGGATGCGGGAATAGAGGCCGGTGGTCACCAGCGTGCTTGCCTTGGCCCGCACACTGAAGGCCCGTCCCAGTTGAATGCGGGCGAGAACGAACAGCACGAAAGCCGGGATTGCAATGGCGAGTCCGGCGATTCGCGGAACTGTCCAGGGAAGCTCCCAAGTGAACTTTATAAAGACCAGCACGAAGACAGTGGCCAATGCCAGCGTTCCGTAGTTCAGTTTCAAGAGTGACCTCCATGTTACCTGGATTCTGCACCATATTATTGCGCTTCCGCTCGCGGATGCCGGCCCTGACATCCGCAAAGTGCAAACGAATGCGGGATTTACTGAACTCAAGCATTTTGCACTGTCCGGCCCGCATCCGCCAAGTCGTCCTGCGCCGGTTGCGCGAGGACAGCGCAGGAACGGATGAGTTATACCATGAGAAGAACGAGGAGACACGCGTGCAAAAGATCGGAAGAATCTTCATCGGGGCGGCCCTTGCGGTGGCCGCACTCGCCGCCACGGCCCAGGCCCCGCAGCCGGCAGCACACCACTGGGCCATCGTGGTCCACGGCGGCGCGGGCGTCATCGAGCGCGCCACCATGAAGCCTGAAATCGAGGCGGCCTATCGCGCCTCGATCACCCAGGCCACTGAGGCCGGCGCGAAGGTCCTCGAAAAAGGCGGCTCGGCCCTCGACGCCATCGAAGCCGCCATCCAGATCCTCGAGGACGATCCGCTCTTCAACGCCGGCCGCGGCGCGGTCTTCACCGCCGAGGGCAAGAACGAGCTGGACGCGGCCATCATGGACGGCTCCAACCTGAAGGCAGGCGCGGTAGCCGGCGTAACCCGCACCCGCCATCCCATCAGCCTGGCCCGCGCGGTGATGGAGAAGTCGCTGCACGTGATGCTCATCGGCGCCGGAGCAGATGCCTTTGCCGCCAGTGTCGGTCTGGAGCAGGTAGACCCCAGCTTCTTTTTCACCGAACGCCGCTGGCAGTCGCTGGTACGGCAACTGCAGAAAGAAGGCCGCCCCATCCCACCGCGTCCCGCCGGCGCGCCGCCTCCGCCGTCCGTGACTGTGGCTGAAATCGACGCTCCCGGCGCGCACAAGTACGGCACCGTGGGCGTGGTCGCCCTCGACCGCAAGGGCAACATCGCCGCCGGAACATCCACCGGCGGCACGCAGGGCAAGCAGTGGGGCCGCGTCGGCGACTCGCCCATCATCGGCGCCGGCACCTACGCCTCCAACCAGTCCTGCGCCGTCTCCGCCACCGGCACCGGCGAATATTTCATCCGCCTCGGCGTGGCCCGCGAAGTCTGCAATCTGGTGTACTTCAAGGGCATGACCCTCCAGCAAGCCGCAGACCAGGTCATCCACAAAGAGTTGGAGTCCCTGCATGGCGACGGCGGCCTCATCGCCATCACCCCAGATGGGAAGTTAGCCTGGAGCTTCAACACGCCCGGCATGTTCCGCGCCAGGCTAACCGAAGGCGGCAAACTGCAGATTGGGGTCTATAACGACGAGCCGTAAGCGAAGGGTTTCTGCTTGCTCTTGATGAGCGGCAGCTACTGCGCGAGGTTAAGGCTGCACAGGCGCGCCCTGGTTCCCCGCGTTCCGCGCCATCGCCTTCGCCGTCAGCACCTTGCGCGCATGGTCTTCCAGCGCCTGTGCCTCGGGCAGAAACGTCATCGCCTTCTGGATCTCCGGGTCCCAGTCGGCCAGTGTGCGCAATCCCTGCAACTGCCCGAACTGGATGGTGACGATCTTGTCCTTGATGCTGATCTTCAGCCAGTCGCTAACCCCGTTCAGATCGGCCTGGGTCCACGGGATATTCTGGCTGGTCAGGTACTTCTTGAATTCGCCCAGCACCGCGTCGTCCACCTGGAAATTCTTGTCCACCGAGCGGTTGGCCAGGTAAACCGGCGCGAAGTGGAAGAACACATCCTTATATAGCAGCGAGTCCTGGAAGTGGTTGCTCTTGGGGCTCTCGATCTTCTCGTCCGGCGTAATGCCGCCGCCGCCATAGACCGTGCGGCCCGCGTCGGTCAGCTTGACCTCCCGGTTGGTCGTGTCGGGGGGCAGCGCCCCGGCGTGGTTGTAATAGTAGTCGTACAGCGAAACGCCCTCGTAGTTGCGCTGGATCAGCCGCCCCGACGGCGTGTAGTAGTGATACGTGGTCAGCGCCAGCCCCATCGTGTGGTCGGCCAGATCGTAGACCGTCTGCACCAGCCCCTTGCCAAACGTGGCTTCGCCCACAATCAGCGCGCGGTCGTGGTCCTGCAACGCGCCGCTCACAATCTCCGCCGCCGAAGCCGTATTGCGGTTCACCAGCACCACGATGGGGAAGGTCTTGCCGTCGTTGCCGTGCGTGGCCGTATAGTTCTGGTCCGGATAGGCGCGCCCGCGCTGCGAAACAATCGTCTGTCCCTTGGCCAGCAGGTGGTCGCAGACTTCCACTGCCTGGCTGAGCAGCCCGCCGGGATTGCCGCGCAGGTCCAGCACCAGCCCCTTCAGGTTGCCGAAGCCGTCAATGGACTTGATGACATCCTGGGCAGTGTCCTCCTGAAACTGCGTCAGGTGGATGTAGCCCACGCCGGGGCGAATCTCGTACTTCAGATCCACCGAGGGGTGCGGAATCTCGTCGCGCACCAGGTCAAAGACCAGTGGCTTGGGCTGGCCCTCGCGGATCATGCTCACCTGCACGTGCGTGCCCTTGGGACCCTTGAGCGCCTTGGCCACCTGGTCCGAGGTCATGCCCTCGGCGCTCTTGCCGTCCACCGCGGAAATGATGTCGCCGGGATGGATGCCGGCCCGGAACGAGGGCGTATTCTCGTAGGGCGTAATCACGTACACCTTGTTGAGCTGCTGCTGGATCACCATGCCCACGCCGTAGTAGCGGCCGTGCTGCTCCTCGCGCAACCTGGCGTAGGCCTTGGGATCGTAAAAATTCGAGTGCGGGTCCAGCACCCTCAGCATCCCTGGAATCGCCCCGTCGTAGATGACCGCGTCGGCCTTGTCGCCGGCGATCGGCTCGGCGTAGTTCTGCTCCACCAGCGCGTAGACGTTGCTGAATGACTTGAGGCTGTCGCGCAGTTGGCTTTCGTCGGCCGAGGACTGGGCCCCCACCCGGCGCTGCAGGAAGCTGCCCGCAACGGCGCAGACGGTGAAGAAGAGAACGACGGTGAACAGTGCGCGGCGGGCGCGGGGAGTCATGGGCGGGAAAAACCTCCGGACTGCGGCGCGGCAGAGGCACGGAAAGGGCCTGAAACGGCAGTCTTAGACCTAAAGTATAGCACTGCGGTCTTTGACGGCGGGCGGGGGGTTCCGGTAGCGGGAGGAGAGGGCCGTTCCCCTTTTCCCTTCCGAAGTGATTTGCCTCCACCGCTCCCTCAGGCTGCGCTTGGCTGTGAAGATGATCGAGTCGAGCGGGTTTTCCAGATAGCGCTCTACAGACGGAAGTACAAAATCGGGATTGCCTCCAGTGACGGAGGGAGCAGGGGCCTTCAGGCCATGAAAAGTACCGGAGGGAGCAGGGGGCTTCAGGCCATGAAAAGTACCGGAGGGAGCAGGGGGCTTCAGCCCCCTGAATACTGGATTAAATAAATGTGGCTTTAGCCACGGGCCTTTCGTTTATGCTGGCGAGATGCGGCTAGCGCCCCAAGAAACCCGGACGTATCTGGTTACCGCTGTGACGGCCGGACGACGCAGCCTTTTTCAGGTCACGGCCACGGCGGGATTGCTGGAGCAAACCATTCTCGACTATCGCAGCCAAGAGAAGTTTCTCTTGCATGCCTTCGTTATCATGCCGGACCATTTTCACGCTCTGATTACGCCCGCTCCGGAGGTTTCGCTGGAAAAGGCCGTGCAGTTCATCAAGGGCGGCTTCTCCTTCCGCTTCAAGAGCAAGCACGATGTGTGGATGCGCAGCTTCAACGAGAGCCAGATCATGAGCGAAGAGAAGTTCATGAGCTGTGTATGGTATATCGAGGAGAACCCGGTGCGGAGGGCGCTTGTAGCGACACCGGAAGCGTATCCGTTCAGCTCCGCTGGCCGCGGCCCGTTGGACCCCATGCCTCTCCACCTACGGGGGAAGTAAGGCCCGGGCCTAAAGGCCGGATATACAGGCACTCTGCTCAGGGGCCTGAAGGCCCCTGCTCCCTCCGCACGACCGCAATCGGCGATGGGTGAATAAAACGCTCGCCACAAGCCGACCTGCCGTTACCGATCACTGCTCGATGAGCGTATTGGCGATTTAGCGTCAACGGAGACTTTCTCTGGAGGGTTGGGAGTGGTGGCTATTTCGATCCCAGTTTGAGAAATATATACATGGGGCGCTCTGTTGCATTACTTGGAGAGATGTAGAAGATATGTTGAGTGGCACCCGCCGAGGGCGGAGCCCGAACCGGGATTTATCACTCACGCAACGCTCTGAAGAAGTCCTATTTCGTCTTCTTAGTCGGCTCGATGGTTTCAACCGCGAATAAATCGGATTCCAGATGTCCCTTAATGTTCTTCAGCCACGGCCTCGTCTCTTCTTCGGGCAGATGCTGGTGAACAAGTCGAATGATCGCTCGTTTCTCCCATGAATCGGCCCTGTTGAAGAATTGACGAATCTCGATGACTTGACTCCGATTGGCGTCTCCAAGAAGCGAGTCCAGGATCGATCTACCGATGTACGAACCGGCGTTTCTCTTGAGGTTTCTAAATAGTGCTAGGATTGTTTCTTCCGACTTGTATCCGTTGGTGCCGAGAAGTAGGACGCTGGATATGAGAATGTATTCTGGAATGCGCTCTGCGTCGAGGATCACGTCGTTGAAATAGTTCTTCAGGACGGTGCGCGTGACGGTCGGGATGTTGTCGGCCTCTTTTATCGCCAGGTCCACAACTAATGGCGAGAATTGGGGAAATCTCTCCAGAATTTTGGGCATAATCGACAGTTCACTAAAGGCGTCCTTGGCGACCAACACCCTCAGCATTCGTTTGATATCGTTCGGCAAGAGAACGACTTGTTTCTCAAGTTCCGCAATCAGAGCTGCAAGGTCCTCGTCCTTCAACTTCTCACGCTCTCCCGGCGAGATTTTTCGAAACTTCGTTGGAACTGTCCCGGTGTATCCGACAATCATTCTTGCGGCTGTATTGGCCTTCACTCTCGTTGGTACAGGTGACGGCTCCTCGGACTTGGCGCCACTGACTCGTTTAGAGACGTCTTCGATCACGGTCTTCGAGGAGTTGATTGTCAAGCCCTCAAGGAACAGGCGCTCCGCAAACGACGCGAGCCACGAGTGCGCGGTTTTCGTGTCAGGAGCGAAAAACCTGAAGTCGTCAACATACCGCGCGAAGACTACCTTGTTTGATATTAGGAAGTCGTCCACCGAAATCAGAGCGGCCTCTGCAAGGATGCGGCTCGCATTTCCGCCGATCGGAATTCCATAAGAATCGCGGTTGGCCCAGAAAAGCATTAGTTGATTAATCAGGCTTACTCGTGCCTTGTCTATCTTCAGAGACAGAAGCGTCGATTCCAGACGGTGTAGGTTGATCCTGTCGTAGAAATTGGCAATATCGCATTTTACAAGCACATTCACTCGGTTGCTCTTCGTCTTTTTTTGCGCGAAGGCGTCGAAGGCGGTGTAGTGGTAGTAGGAGTTGAACAAGTACCCGTCTTTCGGGTGGAAGCGATATGAGAAAACACGCTTTTCACGGAGCGGAGATCGGAATCGCTCAATATCGTCTGCGATGGATAGCACCAGAGCTAGGTGGACGATTGTGTCAAGAGGTTGCATCAGTGCCGCGCGGCGAAAATCAAAGGGTTCTTTTTTAGGATAAAGAACGTGCTGGATCGGGTGAACTCCGAGACTTTGTAGGTTGTTGCTTTTGATTCGCTTTTCGACTTCAGCCGAGACCTTAGCGGTGAACAAGGCACTTTTCAGCAGATCGACTTCGTACGGGCGAGGAAATATGTCGGTCAGCCCCTCCTTGCGGATGTTAGCGATGGATAGTGCGACAGCTTTGCCGATTTCCATAAGTCCCCGCAGCGCAGTGAATTGGACCCAACTTGGCGAAACGTTAGGAGCATATCATATCTCGGGCGGGTCCAGGGTCGAAAGGGAATTCCGCCTCTGCAGGAGTGGTTTGCAAATTCAACTGACGCCAACAGCCCAATGTGCTCATCCAGAAGAACCCGACAACTGAAAAGCAGCCTCTAAGGATCAGTCCCCGCAAACGCCCTTGCACCCCAAAGTTTCCCCATCGTTGCCGGAAGCCCCAGGAAGCTATCCTTTGCTTCCTGGGGCGGCTAATCCCTCCTTCACCCTTCCGCTTCCACGCCTCCAACGCCCGTCTCCGCCGAGCCTTCCTCCTCTTCCCACTTCCATTGTCCATGCTGTTTGATATCCGCCATCAACAGCTCCGCCGCAGTCGGCCCGCTCCGCTTCTTCACCGGCTCCGGGATTGGCTTTTTGGCCCCCGCAAGCCCAACCAGCACCTTGGTGCTCGCCAGGTGTCCGTCGAGAGCCTTCTTCGTCAGCAGATCGGCCAGCTCCTCCGAGTTCTTGCCCACCCGCCTGTCCGCCGCCTGTCGCAGCCGCTCTACGCCGTCCTTGCGCGCCGCCTTTCCGCCATCCCGACTCCTTGCAGCCCGTACACGTTTCCTCTTTGTGGTTGTGCTGCCTGTTTTCCTGCGCGCATTGTCTGTTTTCAACGCCTGATCTGCTACCGCCATCTTTCCGCCATTCCCGGCCAACGCTCCACGAACCCTCGCGCCCGCAGAAAAGGAGCATGTGCGGCGATCCCGCTCCGGAATCGCCCCGAAAACGCATTGTTAGAATCGTCTCTCAAGACCTCTAAGAATCCGCTGCCTCTCGTCTCCCCTGCGCACGCGCGCCGCGGAGATGGCCCTTGCAAGATCAGGAAGGCTCTCTCCTGCCCTCCGTTCTACGCTCTTCTCTTTTCCCGTTTGTCTGCTCCCAGCGTACCGGAAAACCGCCCAATTCTCTGCAAACCGCCTGCACACCACTTGCCCTGTAATCTCAGGCGCCTGCGCCAACCCCGCCAACTCGCTGACTTGCTGACCTGCCAACTAGTACCGAGGCCGCGTGATTGTGTAATGCAAGGAATGTAGCGCCGGTCTCCAGACCGGCTGTCGTGCGGGCGTCCGCGCCCGCACTTGTCCAGGAGCAATTACCAAATTACACAGCCAAAGTACTAGCTGACCCGCTGACTAGCTGACCCCTGACCCCTGCCGTTCCCCCCAGCACGCTCGCCCACAGCCGCTCCTCCGCAAGCTCCTCCAGCTTCTTGCCGCCCTTCGGCACAATCCCGTACACCACCTTGCACCCCATCGCATCCGCCATGCGCGACAACGACCTCAAACTGATCGTGTTTTTACGCTCCCCCGACTCCAGGTCCCAAATCACCGAACGGTTCACCCCCATCTTCTCCGCGATCTCCGCCAACGGAACACGCAGCGCCTGCCGTACCGCCCGCAGCAGTCCATTGGTCGGATTCTTCGCCCTCCCCGCATGACGATAAGACCGCATCTCGACATCCAGCCTCATCCGCGCCAGCCTTCGTTCTTTCTCCCGCATCGTCCATTCCCTCCTGACCTCTGAGCACTGACAACTGACCATTGACAACTGACAACTGATTCAAAGGTAGAGAAAACGACCTTAATTCTACGCAAATCGCCTCCACAATCGCCGGGTGCCGGGTGCCGGGTGCCCCACCTTCGCCGCGTACTTGTTGTTGCGGCATCGGGGTCCCCGGCGAGCGATTTTTGCTCGCTGGGGTGATTTAGGGTGGGAAACCTCAATCCGGAGGGAGGCCGGGGTCCCCAGCGACGGGTCCTTGTCGTTGGGGTGGAAGAAGGGGGTTTCAACCCCCGCATAAAGCCAACAGAATCGATGCGGGCTTTAGCCCCGGAGGGAAGGCCTTTGCCGGCAGGGGCCGAAAGACGCAGCTTTGAAAGGGCACGACTTCACCGGGGTCCCCATCGACAGGTCTTCGTCGATGGGGTGGGGCTTCAGTCGTGCCGCCATCCCATCCGCAAGTTTTTAGAAATCAATCCGCGCGGCGAATCCGCGTTCAAACCCCGGCCAGCGTGCTCTGCAGTCGCGTCTTACAGTCGCTCATCAGCACCATCTCGCAGGTGACGCTTGTTCCATCTATTCCGACGAGTTCCAAATCTCCTGCCCGCACAACATCCTCGTCCTTGAAGCATTTCGACATCGCATCCAGCAGCTTCCGCTTGTACTCGCTGTCGAGGTTCCCTTCTAGCTGATCGCCCTTCGTCTCCCAAACCAGGATGCGCCGTTTCTTTCCAGACCGCTGGAGCCCGAAGATGAAATCCGGATAGACCCGATTCTTTCTCCAACCCTGAAGGTGGTAATTCCCGCCCTTGGCTACATTCCGATGCCACCACTCCAGTGCTGCTTGCTCGTCCAGATAGCAGGCAAAGTCAGGCTCATTTCTCTTGCCGTCAAAGTCCTCCTCATACACCGGTGCAAAGATGCTCTTCTCAATCGGGCCGCCAGACGACCTCCTCACCAATTGCCGCGCCTTTACTGGCCGGTCCGTCTCCATTTCCTTGGGCAACTCCCATAACGTCCGATCCGCCCGCAACCTGAATTGAATCCGCTCCTCCGCCACATCCTCGAAGAATTGCGCCTCCGCCAGCCGGTCGCGTTCCGCCACCAGCCATTTCCGCAGTTCCTCCAGAATGTAGCCAGACGCTCCGCCCAGCTTTTCATCGCTCCACCCGCGCTCTCGCAGCGCTTCGAGCAGTTCCCCAACCACCCCGCGCGCCACCCACGGATTCGGCAATACATCCACCATCAACCGCGTCGCATAAACGGCATCGAAACTCGAAGCCTCAACCATGCCTTTCAGTCCGCTCTGCTCAAACCACTTCTCGCCCGCCCCGATCCCCAACCGAACCAAATGGCTCTCCGCCGCCGCCGGAGCATTCGAAAGCCTCTCCACCAGCGGTTGAAGATTCAATTCATCCCAATTCAGCCGGTACAAAACGTCCTGCTCATAGTCCAGTTGGCGCGAATCCTTGTCTCCCACCCAATTCACCATCGGCAGAAATATCTTCAGCGTCCGGAACTTTTCCCGCCGCGCCAGCTTCCTCTTCAACTCTTTGCCGTTCGAGCCGTTCTCGCTCAACCTCAACTTCCCGGCAAGGTCCGCCATGCCGTCCTCTTCCAGACCCTTCTTGACGCTATCCACCACATCCTTTGTGTCGGCATGGTGGCAAAAGATATAGCACTCATTCAGCGCCAAAAACTCATCGGGGGCAAAAGCCGCTTCCGGCTGCCGCAGAATCCGCCCCACAAGCTGGGTCAGCGCATTTAAATTCCGATTCGTCGCCAACGTGCATAGCACATAGGCAAACGGACAATCCCAGCCCTCCTGCAAGGCGCTCTTGGTGATAATCGCCCGTACGCGGCACGCTGGGCTCAGCAGATTGGCGTTTTCCGGCTTGTCCAACTCATTGGTCTCAGCCGTCTTCACGGCAATCTCCGCTTGGTCCAGCCCCAGCGACAGGAGAAACTCCCGCGCATCCTCGGCATGGATCATCTTTGCGTCCCGCTGTTCCTTGCCGGTGCGCTCCACCTGCACCAGCAGGATCGGACGGATATACCGCAAGCTGTTGGCCCGCAACTTATCCGCTTGCCCCTGCAAGGCGTTCAACTTGTCGAAACTCTCCCGCAGGCAGTCTTTCCAGTCGTCGCCGGCCCTCACCTTCACATTGATCGGCAGCTTGATCATCTCCGCCGCTTGCAACGCAGCTCCGCGCACATCCACCAGCCAGTTCGCATTCTCTTTCGGCGTCGCGGAGAGTTCCAGCACAAACGACGGATTGAAGCCGTTGATCGTATCCAGAGCAATATTGGTGTAACCCTTGTGCCCCTCGTCCATCACCACCACCGGCCGCAGCAGCCGCATCACGTTGCCCAGGCTATCCTTGGCAGTCGCGCCCATCGTGTCTTTCCGCCCATAGCAATCCAGGTTCGGAATCCGCCCAATCAACTCCCAGTGCCGCTGAATATCGTCTCCAGCCGGAAAGAACCCATGCACGTTGCCACGGTCGCGGAAGAGCCGAAGCGTCTCCTTGGTCACGCGAGCCGCCGATTGCAGCATCAGCAGCATCACGCAAAGGTGGCTCTCCGTCTCCAGCACGTTCAGCGGGTCGTCTTTCTCCAGAATCTTCACCCGCCCCGCCGCCGCGCGGTCCAGAATCTGCCGGATCGGGCTTTCGCGGTTCGTCAGTTGCCGTTTCGTCTGCGCATAGATTGCCTCATTCGGCACAATCCACAGCACAAAGCCCCGATTGCTCTTGAGATAATTGCCCATGATCCGCGAAACCGAATACGCGCCCAGCAGCGTCTTGCCGCCGCCCGTCGGAATCTTCAGGCACACGCTCGGCACATCGTTCCCAATCCCATCCTTGCGCGAGACGTACGGATAGCTCCTGCGGGAGAGCGGGAGCACACCCTTGTTGCGCAACGAGTCCCAGGCCAGTTTGGGAAAGTCGGGAATCGGCACATCTACTTCTGGATTTTCGAGCGCAAGCGCGCGCGTCTTCTCAGCCTTCGCCCGGAACGTAACCAGTTGCTCAAGGTAGAGGTCGAAACTGTCCAGAACATCCTGTTGATAGGGCTTCAGTTCCATCTGCGTCAGCCCTTCTCAATCCGGTAAAGGGCGAACGGCAGCGGCGCATATTCCACGCCCATTGGCAACAGCTTGCTGTTGGGCACATACTTTGCCGGAGCAAAAACCAGATGCTTCTTTCCAGCGGGTTTGGCCTTTGCAATCTTTTCTGCAAGAGCCAGAGTTAGCGCCGCGTCAGCGGATTTCAGAAAATCCAACTCCGGGCGGTAGACAAGCCAAACGTGATAGGCCGCACTCTCGCCCAGGTACCAGTTCTTCGGCTTTGCCTTGGCCGCATCAAAGGCTTCGCCGGTGGCCGTATGAAACAGCCACGCGCCAACAGAAAGATAATCGGGCAATGTTTCGCCGGTGAGAATCTTATCCACGTCTAGAGCCTCTCCTAACGAACAATACGTGAAGCTCCCGCCTAGCCCGTGTTTCAGGGCCTCGTCCGCAGCATTTGCCACACCAGAAACCACTCGGTGTACGCGCTCTCTCGTCAAGTCGTCCGCATAGTCTTCTCCCTCAACAAGAATGAATCGGCGCGTCCCTTGGTCCTCAACATTCAGGCTCAGAATCGCATGGCCAGTCGTGCCGGAACCTGCAAAAGAATCAAGAACCAAACCATCTTGGCGTACGGTGAAGGAGAATAGCTGCTTTAGTAGCTGTGATGGCTTTGGATTGTCAAACACCTTTGTCTTTTCCGGAAAAATCTCTCTAAGCTCATATGAGCCCACGCGACCATCTAGGTTGATCACGCTTGGAAGTTTGTCTTCAAATTCGTGCGCATAGACCTTTAGCTCAACGATCTTATTCTCGTCGTCACCGAAGAGAATCTTCTTCTGCTCAAGTAGCCCCTTCATAGTCTCCCAAGGAAACCTGTAGCCCATCAGAGGCTCTTTACAAGGCCTTCCAGTGACTTCATGCGGCACATCGTACCGATACCCCTCTCTTCCGGGGTTGTGGACGCTTTGGCTTCCTGTGTAGATTCCATTTCGGTCAATGTACTTATATCGGTCAAGAGGCCACAACTGGGGCTTATGCTCTCGAAACCACTTGGTGTATGCCGATCTTAATGCATCATCATCTTGGTTCGCTTCGATCAACTCTCTGCCAACTTTGATCAAGACCTCTTTGACATCAGAAACCTTGGACTTCCATTCCTTCTCTATGAGGCTCTTGCTCTTAGCAAAGCACACAATGTACTCATGTTCGATGGCGATGTTTGTCGGATTGTTGTCGGTAACATTCTTCCATACAATCGTGCCAACCCAGTTGGCATCTCCGAATTTCTCGTCCATCAGGAGCCTAAGATGATAAAGTTCGTTGTCGTCGATTGTCACAAAAATGATCCCATGCTCCGCCAATAATTCATATAGAAGCGAGAGCCTCGGAAGCATCATGGCACACCACTTATCGTGGCGTAGCATGTCCTCACCGTTGACCGGATTTGTGGAAAGCCACTCTCTCATCATCGGACTGTTGACGTTATCGTTGTAGCGCCAGCTTTCCTTCCCGGTGTTGTACGGCGGGTCAATGAAGATGCAGTCCACCTTGCCCGCGTACATGGGCAGCAGCGCCTTGAGCGCGTGCAGGTTGTCGCCGTGGATGATGAGGTTGCCATTGAGCGACGGCTTGCCCACGGACTTGCCCGCGTCCGGCAAAAGCGGGCGGAATGGCACGGTCAAATGGTAGTTGTAGACGAACTCTTTCCCTTTGAACTGAAGCTCCGGCATACGCTCCAACGATCCTTCCGTTCTCGACTGAAAGTCTAAATGATTGCCCGGAGGCGTGGCCCGCATCCCAGGTTTCCCGTACAAGCGCCGGATGCCCCAGGTCTCGCCTTTGAGCAGGAGACCGGCCCTGGCCCGTCGACTCCGCGAGAGAGCAGCGGCGTTTCTTGGAACACTTGGCACCGATCCCCGCCCGATCCCCTGCCCCCTGCCCCTGTTCCCCGATCCCTGCTCCCTGCTCTAACGGTAGCCAAATCGACCCCTGTTTCTACGCAAAAAGCGGCCAAAAACAACCCAAAATCGGTCCTTTTTGACGCATTTTCAAACATTTTGGCCGGCCCAGGCACGGGCGTTTGCGCAGCAACATCCACGCCCGCACACCCGCTTTTTTCGAAAACAGGTTTTCCCTCTCCAATCTGTCGAGCTATGACCCGCCGGAATGAGCCTCTTTCGTCGGGCATTTCGCCCGATTCGCGCCCGGAATCGCCTTCCTGCTGCCCAGGCATTTACAATGGCGTCTATGGAGCAGGCGGGGATTCGTCGCCGCCGGCCATGTCCTGACCCTATGACCCTGAATCTTTTTCGCACTCCCGCGGCGTTCGTGTTCGGCACGTTGCTGCTCGCAAGCTCCACTCCGGCGCAAACGCGTCCGGCCGCGCCGGCGAGCCCCTACGGCGGCACTGCGGTCGAGGAGATCATCGCCCGCATCAACGACCAGATCATCACGCGCTCCGACTACGACCGCGCGCAGAGGGAACTGGACAACGAGGCGCGCCAGCACGGCGCCACCATGCAGGAGACCTCCGAGGCCCGCAGGGACCTGCTGCGCAACCTCATCGACCAGCAGCTCTGGCTCTCCAAAGGCAAGGAACTGGGCATCAACGGCGAAACCGAGCTCATCCAGAAGCTGAACGAGATCCGCAAGCAATACAACATGGAAACGCTGGAGGACCTGGAAAAGGCGGCCAAGGAACAGGGCGTCTCGTTCGAGGACTTCAAGGCCAACATCCGCAACGGCATCATCACCCAGTTGGTGATGCGCGACCAGGTGGGCCGCAAGGTTCAGTTCACGCCCGGCGAGGTGAAGCGCTACTTTGAGCAGCACAAGCAGGAGTACGCCCAGCCGGAGAGTGTGCGCCTGAGCGAGATCCTCGTCTCCGCTGCCGCCCCCGCCGCGGGCGCTCAGCCCGACGATCCGGCAACACTGGCGGCAGCCAAGGCCAAGGCCGACGACATTGAGGCCAAACTCCACGCCGGCGGCGACTTCAGCCAGTTGGCAAAAACCTTCAGCGACGGCCCCACCGCCGCCGAGGGTGGCGATCTGGGCCAGTTCCGCCGCGGCACCCTGGCCAAGGTGCTTGAAGATCGGACCTTCGCGCTCAAGGCGGGCCAGTACACCGATCCCATCCGCACCAAGCAGGGCCTCGTCATCCTCAAAGTGGAGCAACACGTCCCCGGCGGCGTTCCGGAGTTCAAGGATGTTGAGCAGCAGGCCGAGGAAGCGTACTACATGGCCCGGATGGAGCCGGCCATGCGCGACTATCTGACCAAGATGCGCGAGGATTCCTACATCGACATCAAGCCGGGCTTTACCGACACCGGCGCCAGCTCCAAACAGACCAAGCCGATCTACAGCGCCTATACCCCGCCGGCCCCCAAGAAAAAGAAGAAGATTGAGCGCGTCCGCTTCCGCGAGTCGACCCGCACGTTCCGGCAGAAATCGCCGCAGGCCGCGACAGCCGCCGCTCCTGAGCCAGCCGCCGCGCCGGCGCCGGACAAAAAGAAGAACGCCAAGGGGGCCACGCCGGCCAGCATGAAGCCCGGCAAGAAGGAAAAGATTCGCTACGGCCAGGCGCCCTCCAAGACGCTTCCCAATGCGTCCGAGACCAGGGTCGAGGACGCGGGCGCAACGCAGCAAGCCGCGAATGGCGCCGAGGAGCCGGTGAATCCCCTCGAAACAAAGCCCAAGCCAACGCAGAAAACCCGCTTCAGCGATCGCGCCAAACAGCCTAAGCAGCCCAAGGCCAAGGGATCGCAGCCGGACAAGATTGCGCCTGCCTCGCCCGACGCCGCCGAAGTAGCCGACCGCCAGACCCAGGCCAGTCCGCTGGGCCTCGCCGGCGATACCAGCAAGAAGAAAAAGAAATCCATCACCACCACCGGCGAAAAAACCCGCCTGACCGACAAGAACAAGAAGCCCAAGGCCCCTGCGCAAAAACCCGCCGCCCCGGCGCAGGATTCGAGCGCCACGCCCTCGGCGCCCGCCCCCCAGACTCCGCCGCCCGCCCCGGCTCCTGCGCCGCAAACACCGCAATAGCGCCACCGCAGCCGCAGCAACAATCCATCCGGGCCTGGGACCTCAATCCCAGGCCCGGTTTCGTTTTTTGGCAAGATGGGGCAATTCAAGTTAATCTTCTTGGCAGAATGAAAGACATCTACATCGCCGATCTGGCCGCCTTTGACGAAGGAAAACCCTTCGACGGATTCTTCCTCGTCCTGGCCAAGCAGCAGCGCTCCACCAAGACCAACAAGCCCTACCTGAACTTGATCCTGGGCGACAAGACCGGCCAGCTCGAAGGCCGCGTTTGGGAGCCCGGAGACCCGCGCATCGCCAAAGACTTCGAGCGCGGCGACGTGGTCAAGGCCCGCGGCAGCGCCTCGCGCTTCGACGACCGCCTGCAGATGAAGATCGACCAACTGCGCAAGGCCGCGCCCGGCGAGGTGGACAAGGCCGACCTGCTGCCCTCCACCACCTACGACGTCGCCACCCTCTGGCGCCAGCTCCTCAGTTTCGTTGACAGCCTCGCCAACCCCGACCTCAAGCTGCTGCTGTCCACCCTGCTGGCCGACCCGGCGCTGGCGCAGGCCTACCGCGAAGCTCCCGCCGCCAAGCAGCTCCACCACGCCTGGCTGGGCGGCCTACTGGAGCACGTGGTCAGCCTGCTCACCCTGGCCGACCGCGTCGCGCCCAGCTACCCGCTCCTCGACCGCGACCTGCTGCTCACCGGCGTGATCCTGCACGACATCGGCAAGGTGCGCGAGTTGAGCTGGGAGATCGGCTTCGAATACACCGTGGAAGGCGTCCTGCTGGGCCACATTCAGATGGGCGTGGCGCTGGTAGAAAAAACCATCGACAGCCTGCCAAACTTCCCGCCCAAGTTGAAGCTGCTGGTCCTGCACATGATCCTGTCGCACCACGGCAAGCTGGAGTTCGGCTCTCCCAAGCTGCCCATGATCCCCGAGGCGATTGTTCTCAACTTCCTCGACGATCTCGACGCCAAAATGCAAGCCGTAGCCGGGGAATTCGATAAATGTGCAAGAGAAGGCAAAGGCCCGGATGAGTTGACCGGCAAGGTGTGGGCGCTGGATCAGCGGCAGTTGCTGAATACCAAGCGGTGGCTGGGCGAAGACAGTAAGTAGCCATGAGTGAGTCAATGAACACGGCAGTCACACGATAGGGGATTTATGCATATGGAATTCGTTCCGCTTCTCCTCTCGGTGGTGTCCCTGTTGCTTTCCGTTACGGTGGCGTGGCTCACTTTGTTTCGACGCGGCAAGCTCGGCATGACACAGCCAATGCTCATCGGATTTCTTTACGAAAACGAACAGCCGAAGGTCTTTTTCCGGACAATACTCTTTGCAACGGGAAAACGCGGTTACATCATTGAAGCCCTTTACATTAAGGTGCGGAACGGCGAATCGACACAGACTTTCAATTTCTGGATGTACGGCGAAACCAAAGAATTGAAGATCGGCAGCGGTCTGCGGGTAGGGGACGACGGCGTATCGTCCAATCATCACTTCTTGCCACCGAAAGATGCTCCCACCTTTGCGTTTCTTGCGGGTGAGTACACCATCGACGCATACGCGAGAATTCTGAATCGAAACGCACCGATGCTTCTTTCCACCGTGAAGCTAACCCTATCTCACGATCTTGCAGCGGCGTTGAACGACCGCACAATGTTGAGCGACCACACAATGGGTGTGCTCTTCACATGGAGGCCAGATTCTCAACACTATCGTGGTGAGGTGTCCGCACCTGTGGCCACTGAAGGGCGCTCGCGCTCGGTTTCAGGCGCGGGTCGCGGGAAACTTCCTTGGGCTTGAGCGCGGTACCGGACTGTTGGATTAAGGCTTCTGTCCCACTCCTGAGATTCTCTGCCCGTACTCCTCCGGCGTCTCGATGAGAAATGTCGTCTGTCCAGCCAGAACCAGTAAATCCTCGTCGCCCGTCACCAGAAAGTTCGCATTGCCGCTTTGCGCCAGGTCCAGCAACGGTTGATCCTTGGCATCGCGGCAGACAATGGGGCATTTGTCCGCTGGATCGAGGCTCTCGGAGTAAGGGATGTACATTGCCAGCAGTTCCATGCGGTATTGCTGAGAGAGCCGGAACTTGGGATAGCCGAGAACCCGCATCAGTTCCCGCGCTGTTGCCGGGGAGACCAACGGCACTGCGCCACCTTCGCGCCAGTGTGCCCGCAACCAAGCCAAGCGACCGGCGGGAAACAGCAACGCGGACAGAACGACATTGGTATCGAATACCACCCGGCGCGTGGGCTGTGCGGTCACTCGCTCTGGCGTGCCCAGGCAACGGCGTCGCTCACGTCCTGCTCGGTGATGCCCAGCTTCTCCAGGTGCGCCCAGACCTCCTCTATCCGGCTCGGCCTCAATGGCTTGAGCAGGATCGCGGAGCCGTCCGTGCTGACGTCGAAGTACTCCACGCCACGGAAGCGAGTGACCACCGCCTTGGGGAGGGTGAGCTGGTTTTTGACGGTCAGTTTGGCCAGCATGATGCGCCTCAATCAAGGAAACAAGGAAATCTTACTACATTGTAGCCCGGAATTCAATCACCCCACAAACCAATTCCACTGCTCTTCGGTCAGCGGAACCACGGAAAGCCGCCCGATGATGACCAGCGGCGAGGCGGCAAAGAGCGGCTCGGCCTTGATGGCGGCCAGGGTCTTGGGCTGCTTGAGCCGCTTACCAACCTTCACCTTGACGATGGGAACCTTGGGATCGGTGGGGTCCACGCTGACCACCGCTCCCGTGCCCAGCGCGGTGCGCTCGTCGCCGGTGTGGTAGAAGATCCACTTCGTCCCCGCCTTCATCTCGCGCAGGTATTTCACGGCAGTGGGATTGGTCACGCCATCCCAGTTCGTCTCCTTGTCCCGCAGGAAATCGTCGAAGGAGTAGACATCGGGCTCGGTCTTGAAGAGGAAGCAGGCCATGCGCTCCATCGTAAGGCAGGGAACAAGGAATAGGAACAGCAAACGCTGCGCTCCGGGGATAAATGCACGGTGTGGGGGCACAGCAACCCGCTGTTCCCTGTCTCCTCATCCCTATTCCGTGCATCTTCGTTACAATCAAATCAATATGATCCGTTTCTCAACTGCCGGCGAGTCGCATGGGGAGGCGCTAATTGCGCTGGTCTCCGGATTGCCGGCCGGCGTCCCTGTCGATCTCGACTTCGTCAACCGCGAGCTGTGGCGGCGCCAGCAGGGCTACGGCCGCGGCGGGCGCATGAAGATCGAAACCGACAAGGCCCACGTCCTCTCCGGCGTGCGTCACGGCAAGACCATCGGCTCGCCGATTGCTATAGAAATCGTCAACCGCGACTGGAAGAACTGGGAAGACAAGCTCCCCGTCGAGGCCGGCGACCCGGCCCTGCACCAGGCGGTGGCCTCGCCGCGCCCCGGACACGCGGACCTGGCCGGCGCCCTCAAGTACAACTTCCCTGACGCCCGCTACGTGCTGGAGCGCGCCTCGGCCCGCGAGTCCGCCGCCCGCGTGGCCGCCGGAGCCTTCGCCAAGCTGATGCTGCGAACGCTGGGCATCGAGGTCGCCAGCCACGTCATCCGCGTGGGCCGCGTCGAGCTCGCCCGCGCCGCCACTTGGGACGAGATCGCCGCCGTCGCCGCCAAGGACGAAATCCTCCTCAGTTGCGTCGATCCCGCCACCGAAGCCCGCATGAAAGAAGAGGTCGAGGAAGTCTCCCGCACCGGCGACACCGTGGGCGGCGTCTTTGAAGTGGTGGTTCACGGCGCACCCGCTGGCCTGGGCACTTACGCCAACTGGGATGAGCGGCTCGACGGCCTGCTGGCCTGGTCGGTGATGAGCATTCAGGCGGTCAAGGCGGTCGAGATCGGCCGCGGCGTGGTTGCCGCCGAGTCCTTCGGCTCTCAAGTCCACGATCCCATCCACTACGCGGCCGAATCTACCGCCAGCCCCACTCGCTTCACCCGCCCGCGGAACAACGCCGGGGGCATCGAGGGCGGCGTCTCCAACGGCGAAGAGATTGTGGTGCGCGGCTACCTGAAGCCCATCTCGACCCTGCGCAAGCCGCTTGAATCGGTGCGCTTTGACACTCGCGAGCCCACCAGCGCCAGCTACGAGCGTTCGGACATTTGCGTGGTCCCGGCCGCCGGCGTGGCCGCTGAAGCCATGGTCGCCCTCACCGTCGCGGCGCTGGCCCAGCAAAAATTCGGCGGCGATTCGGTCCTGGAAATGAAGCGAAATTTTTTGGGATACATCGAACAGATACGGAGCTATTGACACACAGAAATGATCCTCAAGATTGTCAAATATCCCGAAGCGGTGCTCTCGCAACCCGGCGAACCGGTCACCGAGTTCAACGCCGAACTGCGCAAGCTAGTCGCGGACATGTTCGAGACCACCTATGCCTCGCAGGGCGTCGGCCTGGCCGCGCCGCAGGTGGGCGCCTCCAAGCGCGTCACCGTCATCGACCTCAGCATGGGCAAGGAGCCCAAAGACAAGCTGGTTCTCGTCAATCCCGAGATCGTCTTCCAGGAGGGCAAACAATACGAGGAGGAAGGCTGCCTCAGCTTTCCTGATATCCGCGAGAAAGTGGCGCGCGCCGCCAAAGTCCGCATCCGCGCCCAGGACGAGCGCGGCAAGTGGTTCGAGAAGGCCGCCGACGAGCTGCTTTCGCGCTGCCTTCAGCATGAGATCGACCACCTCGACGGCATGTTGTTCATCTTCCGCATGAGCGCCCTCAAGCGCAACCTCAACCTGCGCAAGATCCGCAAGATGCAGAGTGAAGGCAAGTGGTAGAGCCGTGAAACTGGTCTTCTGCGGCACTCCCGGCTTCGCCGTCCCCACCCTCGAAGCGCTGCTCGCGGCGGGCCACGAAATCGCGCTGGCCGTCTCGCAACCCGACCGCCCCGCGGGCCGCGGCCGGCAGCTCACCGCTCCCGCCGTCAAGCAAGCCGCCCTGGCCTCCGGCCTGCCCGTCACGCAGCCTGAAAATATCCGCACCAACGCAGAGTTCCACGCCCGGCTTGAGGCCATTGCGCCCGAAGCCATCGTCGTGGTTGCCTACGGCCGCATCATTCCTACGTGGATGCTGGCCCTCCCCCGCCTCGGCTGCATCAATCTCCATGCGTCCTTGCTTCCCAAATACCGCGGCGCGGCGCCCATCCAGTGGGCCGTGGCCATGGGCGACGCCTTCACCGGCAACACCACCATGCTCCTTGAAGAAGGCCTCGATACCGGCCCCATCCTCCTCCAGCAGACCCTCGCCATCGCCCCCGAACAAACCGCCGTTGAACTTTTCGAGGTGCTTGCCCACTCCGGCGCGCCGCTGATGGTCGAATCCCTCTCCAGCCTCGCCGGCGGAACCATCCACCCCCAGCCGCAGAACCACTCTTTCGCCACCTTCGCCCCGCTCCTCGACCGCGAAGACGGCCGCATGGATTTTGCCGCCCGCACCGCCATCGAACTAAAAAATCGCTGGCGCGGCTTTCAACCCTGGCCCGGCGCCTTCACCACGCTCGACGGCAAAAAGCTGATCGTCCATCGCCTGGAAGTCGCGGCAGCGCCGCACTCCGCCGAATCGGCTCTCGCCGAACCCGGCCAGCTCCGCATCGAAAATCATCGCCTCTTCGCAGCCTGCGCCGAAAACACCTGGCTCGAACTCCTCGAACTCCAGCTCGAAGGCAAAAAGCGCCTCATCGCCGCCGAATTCCTGCGCGGATCTCCACTCGCCGCCAATGCGCGGCTCGGCGTTCGGTTAGGTTGAGGCGAATGCCCGCCATTTCTCCCGCCCGCAAAGCCGCCTTCGCCGTCCTCATGGCTGTCGAGCGCGGCCAATCCCACTCGGACGATCTGCTTCGCGGCAAAGCCGTCAACGCTCTCTCGGCCCCCGACCGCAACCTGGCCACAGCCCTGGTGCTGGGCGTCCTCCGCTGGCAGATCCGCCTCGACCGCCAACTGCAAGCCCTGCTCACACGCCCTTACGGCAAGCTCGATTCCGTAGTTTTGATCGTCCTGCGCCTCGGCGCCTTCCAAGTGCTCCACCTGGATCGCATCCCCGCGTACGCTGCCATCGACGATAGCGTGGAACTGGCCAAACAGGCCGGCCACCGCTTCGCCTCCGGCATGGTCAACGCCGTCCTCCGCAAACTCGCCGCTGCTCCGCGGTCCGATGAAAAACTTGAAGGATTGAAGGGTACGGGCTTCAGCCCGTACATCAACCCTGCAAAATCAAAGCGGGCTTTAGCCCCTGAGGGAAGTCTTCCAGAAAAATCCGTCGCGGAACTGGCACTCGCCGAAGCCCATCCCGCCTGGATGGTCGAGCGCTGGGTCAGCTTCTACGGCCTCGACGCAACCCGCACCATCTGCCGCCAAGGCCAGATCCAGCCCACCCTCGCCATCCGCATCGTTAGCCCCGGCGGCGAAGATGAACTCGCCCATGCCGGCATCGTCCTCGAACCCGGCGAACTGCTCACCGCCGCGCGCACAGTGGTCTCCGGCGACCTCACTTCGGCAGCCGCCTTTCTCGAAGGGCGCGTGCGTTTGCAGGACGAAGGCTCGCAACTGGTCGCAGAGCTTGCCGGATGCGGGAGCGACCTTCTCGACTGTTGCGCCGCCCCCGGCGGAAAAACCCTCATCCTGGCCGAGCGCAATCCGGCAGCCCGCATCCTCGCCTGCGAAATCAGCTTTCCGCGCCATGAACAGCTGCAAAAGCGATTGGCCTATCTGGGCGACCGGGTCCAGTGCCGCTTGGCCAACGCAACCGAGCTGGCCGAGGACTCGGTTTTTGATCTGGTCTTGGCCGACGTCCCTTGCAGCGGAACTGGTACGATGGGCCGCAACCCGGAGATTCGCCATCGACTGAGCCTCGTAGCCCTCAGCCGCCAGGCCGAACGCCAACGCGCCATCCTCCAGGCCGCCTTGCGCGCCGTCCGCCCCGGTGGCCGCGTCGTCTACTCCACCTGTTCGCTGGAACCGGAAGAAAACGAGCAAGTTGTCGCCGCAGTGCTCGCCGCAACCCCCAACGCTCGCGTGATTCCGCTCGAATCTCGCATCGACGCCCTGCTCAGCGAAGCCATCTTGACCCCCTCCGGCGCGGAGCGGCTGCGCGGCTGCATAACGCCCGAAGGAACTCTGCGCCTGCTTCCGGGTGCATTCCACACCGACGGCTTCTTTATCGCACTGATCGAGAGAACTGCGTAAAAAGCAGCGCTAACACGGTCGTCAGACCGCTGGCCCGCTGGCCCGCTAAGAAGCCCTACTCCGCCTCCAGCCGCAGCGCCGCATAATCGCGCCCCAGCACCGCGCACAGCGCCTCCACCACCAGCTCATGATCGGCGCGCTGCGGCAATCCGGAGACGGTCGCACTGCCCACCACTCCCGCGCCCGTCACGGTCAGCGGAAACGAACCGCCATGCGTTGCATAGTCGGCCAGCGGCAGGCCCTGTTGTTCGGTAAGCGTTTCGTTCTTCGGCTTCAGTTTCAGCCCAACCGCGTAGGAACTGCGATGGAAGCGCGCCACCACGTTGCTCTTGCGCCGCACCCACTCCGCATGGTCAGGCGCCGTGCCCTCCAGCGCCGCATAGAACAACGGCTGCCCGAACCGCCGCACATCGACCACCACCGCCAGCCCGCGTTCTTCCGCCAGCGTCCTCAGCCGCACGCCCAGCTCCCACGCCACTCGCGCGTCCATGCGCGGCAACTGCAACTCGCGCTCCTGCAACGCCACCCGCTCCAGATCTTCGCTCAGTCCCATTTGGTTCTCCTTCTCATGCCCCGCTAACCCATCTGACTCTGCTGAACCGCCCTCACCCTTCCGCGCCTTCCTCGTCCACAATACTCACCAGCGGCACAATCCCCAGCCGCTCATAAATCGGCCGCATCCCCTTGCGAATCCCCTTCAGCCGTGACCAGAACCAGAGCGACCCCACAATGCAGGCAATGCCGCTCACCATCACCGTGTACTGTGCGCCAATGGCGTGCGCCAGCGCGCCCGCCAGCAGGCTTCCGAAGGGCGCCATTCCCACAAACGCCATGGTGTAGTAGCTCATCACCCGCCCGCGCATCTTCTCATCCACCAGGGTCTGCAGAATGGTGTTGCTGGCCACCATTCCCTGCATCATGCCGAAGCCCGTCACCAGCATCGTCAGCATCGAGAGCCACAGCACATTGGACAGTCCAAAGCAGATCAGCCCCACGCCAAATGCCGACGACGCAATGGGAATCATCCTGGTCAGTCCGCGCACATTCCGCCGCATCACCATCGCCAGCGCCGACCCCAACGAACCCACGCCCACCGCGCCCATCAGAAAACCCAGCGTATGCGGGCCGCCGTGCAGCACTTGTGCCGCAAACACCGGCATCAGCACCATGAACGGCCAGCCCATCAGGCTCAGCAGCGCAAACAAAATCAATATAGTGCGAATCGGCGCGAAGTGCGCCACATACGTCCAACCTTCGCGCAACTGAGCCACCATGGTCGTTGCCGCGCGCTCCTCCTTCGCCGCCGGAAGGCGCATCATCAGGAGCGATGCGATCACCGCGATGTAGCTCACGCCATCCGTCAGGAAGCACCAGCCTTCATTGCTGACGGCAATCAGCATCCCCGCCAGCGAGGGGCCGATCAACCGCGCCACGTTCACCATCGACGAGTTGATGGCGATGGCATTGGAAAGGTCGGCCTTATCCTCCACCATCTTCACCATGAACGACTGCCGGCCCGGCATGTCGAATGAATTGATGACGCCCTGCATCACGCTCAGCGCCAGTATTTCGGGGATGGTGATGCGATGGGAAAGCGTGAGCCAGGCCAGCGCCAGCGACTGCGCCATGGCCAGGCTCTGCGTCCAAACCAGCAGCGTCCGCCGGTCGATGCGGTCCACCACAACGCCCGCCAGCGGAGCCAGCAGAAAGGTGGGAATCTGCCCCGCAAACCCCACCGTGCCCAGCAGCAGCGGCGACTTGGTCAGCCGGTACACCAGCCACGACGTGGCGATGCGCGTCATCCACGTGCCGACGAGCGAGATGCTCTGCCCGCCAAAAAACAGGCGGAAGTTCCTGTGCCGCAGCGCCCGCCAGGCATGCGAGAAATCCCCGGCCGCGGGCACAGCCCCGGCAGCTTCCCCGTTTTGTTCTTTTGTCTCCGGCGTCATGCGTCTCTATTTGGATGCAGCCCACAAACGAGCTGACTCTCCGATGAACTGATCGCTGGCAACTGACAACTGAAAACTGTTTCGCTACTTCGCCACCGTCAGCTTCACCATCGTGCTCTGATCCACGCGGCTGCCGGCTGGCGGCTGTTGCGCCGTTACCGCGCCCGGCGCCACCGGCGGCCTGAGCGGCGCGTCTCCGCTGCCCACTGGCCCTACCGGCACGTCCACAAAGCTGGGCGTCGCCGATTTCAGGCCCACCCTGGCCAACTGAGCCTGCGCACTCACCACCGGCAGGCCCACCAGGTCGGGCATCGCAAAGCCGTCGGGCGCATCGTCATCCGGCGCGGCCACCAGCAGATTGATGCTGGGCCGCTCGATCCCCTGCGCGTGGGCCGGCGGGTCCTGCGCCAGCACCGTTCCCTCAGCCGCTCGCCGCGGCGAGCCCCAGGGCAGCCGCGCGGTCACGCCCACCTCCAGACCCACGCGCCGCAACTCCAGCGCCGCCACCCGCTCCTCTTTGCCCACCGTGTCCGGCACTTCCACCTTCTGCGGTCCCAGGCTCTCTGCCACCCGCACACGCCACTCCCGCCGCACCACCGTTCCCGCCGCCGGCGACTGCGTCAGAATATGTCCCGCGGCCACGTCGCCCGAGTAGTAGCGGTTGTCCACGTCCAGGTTCAGCCCCAGCCCCGCCGTCTGGCTGCGCGCGTCGGCCACCGTCATTCCTTTCAGCGCCGGCACCTGCACCTCCGCCCCGTGAATGGCAAAGTGCATCGTGGCGATGGCCGCCAGCAGCGCCACCGCCACCAGCAGCATCACCAGCGACGCCACCTGGAAAAAATTCACAAAATGAACCTTCTTCATGCCTCAGGCTCACCGTCCTCAAACACAATCTCGTGCTCGACCGCCGCCGCCTTCTCCAGCATCTGCCCGACCGAGCAGTATTTGTTCTTCGACAGCGCCACAGCGTCCTCCACGGCCTTGCGGCTCAAACGCCCGCTCACCGCGTAGGTCAGTTTGATGTGCGTAAACACCTGCGGCGCCGTCCCGGCCTGCGTCGCCGTGGCCGTCACCCGCAGCCCTTCGAGCGGCTGCCGCTTTTTCTCCAGGATCGAAACCACGTCCACGCTGGTGCATCCGCACAGCGCCATCAGCACCGTCTCCATGGGGCTCGGCCCCTGCCCGTGCGAGGGGTCCGCGTCAAAGAACACCGAATGCTCGCTCTCCGAAATCCCCTCGAAAATCTTCCCGCCCTTCCATTCGCTGTGCGCAATCATCGGCTTTCCTTTGGTTGGTTTTTTCCGGTCATTGATGAGTGTATACGAAATGTGTATTCTTGAGGGGTAAGGACGCGTCCCTATGAACAGCCGGGAGGTCATCCGCAGGCTCCAACAAGACGGCTGGTTCGAGGTTGCGCAGACCGGAAGCCACAAGCAATTCAAGCACCCCGTGAAGCCGGGCCGGGTTACGGTGCCGTTCCCGAAGAAAGACGTTCCCACAGGAACTCTCAAGAGCATCGAAAAACAGGCTGGCCTCAAGCTCACGTAAGGAACGGACCATGGAATACATCGCCTACCTTCACAAAGACAAAAATTCGGACTACGGCGTCAGCTTTCCCGACTTTCCCGGCTGCATCAGCGCCGGGTCCACGCTGGAGGAAGCGCGCAGAATGGCTGTCCAAGCTCTGGCGTTCCATGTTGCCGGTATGCGCGAGGACGGAGAGGCGATTCCCAAGCCCTCCACTCTGGACGATCTGCGAGCCGATCCTGCCATGAAGGGCGCGGTAGCTTTCCTGGCCGAACTCCGCGAGCCGGAAAGAACCGTCCGCATCAATATCACCGCCCGTGAAAGCCAGATTGCCGAGATTGACCGTCGCGCCCGCGTCCAAGGCCTCACCCGCTCTTCGTACATCGTGCAAAGCGCACTCAAAGAGAAAGCCGCCTCCCGCTAGTTAAAGGCCAATCCCGCTTTCTCGCGTCTTATCGCAGGTTATCCGTCGCCGGCTCGGGGTGAATCGTCACCCGGTAGACCTCCGGGCACTCCAGCTTGAAACGATCCTCCAGCCCGGTGATTACCTCGTGGACGCGCCGCATCGTCAGTTTGTCGGGCAGTGTGCAATGGCAGGAGAGATGGATGTGATCGCTGGTGCGGCCCACGATGATCTCGTGCACATCCACAATCTCCTTGAACTGACTGGCCGCTGCCCGCAGTGCGGCCTCGATCTTGCGGTCCTCGACGACCGTCTCTTCCGGCTGCTCGATGGTGGCCGGCTCGCTCTCAATGTGCGTCAGCACCGAGTCGATCTCCGGCGCCTCGCGCAGAATCTCCGCCTCCATCGCGGTCACAAACCCGTGCGCCGTCAGCAACGGCATCATCTCGTCCAACTCCAGATGCTGCTCCACGCGCAGCCGTCCATGGTGCGACTGCACGCTCAGCTCATGCACGCTCACATTGTTGCGCGCCGCCACTGCCCGCACCCGGTCGAAGACGCTCTCCGTCCTGGCCTCGCGCGGTACCGTGTGGATCACCACGTCCGCCTCCGGCAGCGCGCGGTGCGCCGCCTCGGTGGCCTCCCGCACCAGCTCCCCGGTGTGCTCGAACGTAAACCCTCGCGGCAGCGCCAGCGTCAGGTCGGCAAAGTAGCCGGCTCCAGCGCGCCGCACCCGCGCCTGCTCCACGGCCAGCACGCCTTCCACCCGCTCCACCTCCCGCACCAGCCGCCGCCGCGTCTCCACCGGAACCTCGTCCATCAGCACGCCCACCGTCTCCCGGCCCAGGTGCAGCGTCATGCGCAGAATCATCAGCGAAACCACCACCGCCGCAAACGGGTCCGCATACAGCAGCCAGCCAATCCCAAATCGCGTTCCCACCCAGCTCCCGCCCAGCCCGCACAGCACCGCCAGCGTCGACCAGATGTCCGAAGCAAAATGAAACGCATCCGTCGCCAGCGCCGGCGACCCCGTCCGCTCCGCCACCGCCAGCAGCCGCCGCGACCGCCAGTAATCCACCCCAATCGAAGTCAGCAGCACCAGCACCGGCCACACCGAGTGGCGCAACTCCACCGTGTGGTGGAAGATCCGCGCCATCGCCTCCCAGATAATCCACGCGCAGGAGACAGCCATCAGCCCTGTCTCGCCGAATGCTGACAGGTTCTCGATCTTGCCGTGGCCGTAGGTGTGGTCTTCGTCGGCCGGCTTGTCGCTCACCCGCACTGAAAAGTACGTCAGCGTCACGCCCACCAGGTCCAGCGCCGAGTGCGCCGCGTCCGACAGCACGCCCAGCGACCCCGACACCAGCCCTGCCGCCAGCTTCAGCACCGTCATCGCCGCCGCCGCCAGCATCGAGTGCAGCGCCACGCGCCGCTTCTCAGCGGAAAAACCGACCAGGCTGGAGACAGTTGAAGTCATCGCGTTCCTAGACTACAAGCGGCCGTGCGCCCGTGTACAACCCGGCGATCCCAAACGTATACGGCTGCCACGCGCAATCTTCATAGCCAACGCCGCGCATCAGCGCCAGCATCTCGTTGGGCGGCGGAAAACTCCCCACCGAGACGGGCAGATAGCTATACGGCCCATCTTTTCCGCACACCATCCGCCCAATCGCCGGCAGCACGCGCCGGAAGTAGACCGCATACGCCTTGCCCACCAGGCCTCCCGGCTCGGCGAAGTCCAGAATCCCCAACTGTCCCCCCGGCTTCAGCACGCGATGGAACTCGCGCAGGCCAGCCTCGTAGTTGGCCAGATTCCTGAACCCAAACGCCGTCACAATCAAATCCAGCGACTCCGCCCGCAGCGGCAAATGCAGCGCATCCGCCTCCAGCGCCACCGCTCCAGCCTCGCCAGCCTCGCGCCCGCCAAACTTTCGCGCTGCGCGGCTCAGCATCTCCCGCGCAAAATCCGCCGCCAGCACCGGCCTTCCCCCACGCGGCCTGCGTTTCAGCAGCGCCATCGTCATGTCGCCCGTGCCGCAGCAGATATCCAGCACCGCCGCATCCGGCCGCGCCAGCACCGCCCCGAACCGCCGCGCCGTCCGCCGCCGCCACAGCCGGTCCACGTTGGCCGAGAGCACGTGGTTCAGCAAGTCATACCGCGGCGCAATCGCGTCGAACATCCGCCGCACCGCCCACGCCGTATCCGCCTCATCCTTCGCGCCCGCCGGCCTGGCCCCAAGCGTCGTCATCTAACTATGCCGCTCCCGGCCCGCGCCAGCATATATCCCACCGCCGCCTCCAGCTCCGCCGCCGTCACGTCCTCCACCACCCCCGCGTCGCCAATCCCCACCGGCAGCACAAACCGTCTCACCCCGCCCACGTTCTTTTTATCGACGCCCGTGGCTGCCGCCACCTTTGCCGCGCGCAGCTTCAGCGGCGGCAGCGGCCCATACAGGTGGATCAAACTCTCCAGCCGCTCGAACTGAGGCCGCGAAATCGTCCCCCGCTTCCGCGCCAGATACAGCGCCGCCACCATCCCCCACCCCACCGCCTCGCCATGCAGCAGAGTCTTGTAGCCGGTCGCCTGTTCGAGGGCGTGGCCCACCGTATGCCCCAGGTTCAGGATCATCCGCAGCCCGTTCTCGCGCTCGTCCCGGTTCACCACCCCGGCCTTCATGCGGATCGACGCCGCAATCACCTTCTCCAGGGCCTTCGCATCGCGTCCCAGCACCTCGTCCGCGTGCTCTTCCATAAACCGCACCAGCGCCCGGTCGCGGATGATCCCCGCCTTCACGCTCTCCATCAGCCCGGCGCGCAGCTCGCGGTCCGGCAGCGTCCCCAGCAGGCCAATGTCGGCAAAGACCGCCAGCGGATGGTGAAAGCTGCCCACCAGGTTCTTGCCCTCCGGCAGGTTCACGCCGGTCTTGCCGCCCACCGACGAATCAACCTGCGCCAGCAGCGTCGTCGGCACATGCACATAGGGAATCCCGCGCATATAAATCGCGGCCAGAAACCCGCCCACATCGCCCACAATCCCGCCGCCGAAGGCAATCAGCAGGCTTCCGCGATCCCCTCCCGCCTGCGCCATCTGCCGCAATAGGCGCTCCACGCTGGCCAGCGTCTTGTGGCTCTCGCCGGGGGGCAAAAATAGCGCAATCGGCGCCTCCACAAAGGAAGCCTGGAAGGCCTCGCCCCACAGCCCCCAGATGGGCGCCGAGGTCAGCACAAAAACCCGTCGCGGCAGCCTGCCCGCAACCCGCTCGATGCGCGGCGCCAGCGTCTGGATCAGCCCGCTGCCCGCCACTACGTCGTATTTCGCCGAAGCTGTCTCTACTCGTATCGTCTGCACGCTGCTCTAATCTTAAATGCACTCATCGGCGGTGGGCCGGGATGGCAAGCCGCCATTCGGCTCCCTCAACCCCGGAGGGAGGGGCCCGTTCCTCACCCCAGCCAAAACAAGGGAATGAGACCCATCGCAGCCAGAGCCGCCAGGAACACCAGGCTTTGCACGCCGGTCTTGCGGTCGGCCAGGCTGTAGGCGTAAATCCCTTTCACGACATTGTTGCTGGATGCGGCGATGGCCACCGCGGCTGCCGCGACCTTCAGAGGCGTGAGTGTGCCCGCTGCCTGGGTCAGCCCCATGATGAACGGATCCACGTCGCTGACTCCCATGATCGCGGCCAGCGTATTCACTCCCGTTCTGCCCAGATAAGTGATGGCTAACTGGGTAGCTACCAGCATCACCAGAAACAGTCCTGCAAAGAGAAATGCCGTCACCAGGTCCAGCGGATTCTTGGGTTCAAATTCACGCTTGACTTCCTGAGTATTCTTGTCCGCCCGGCGCGACCAGAGCCAACCGGCGCCGACGGCCAGACCGGCCAGCACAAGAAAAGGTATGTAAAGCAGGAGCATCAGTTGCCGGTTGAAGAGCGCCAGAAGGATGACCAGCCGCACGTACATCACGCCGCACGCGATCAGGATGCCGCCGGCGAAGAGATGCGGACGCCGCTCGAGCTTGGCCCGCCGCGCCATCACGACCGTGGTGACCGTGGAGGAATAAGCGCCGCCCAGCAACGCCGCCAGCACCACCCCGCCCTGCCCCTTGGTCACCTTCTGCAAGACATAACTGGCGTAGGAGATGGCGCTGATCGCGACCACCACAAGCCAGGTCTTGAAAGGATTGATGTGGAATTGGCTGAATTCCTTATTCGGCAGGATGGGAAGAATTACTCCGCTCAAAAACAGAAACTTGGCGAACGTGAGAATCTCGTTTGGAGCGATACGCACGGCGAGCTTCTCAAGAGCGGCTTTCAGGTCGAGCAGCAGCAGGCTGGCAACGCCCAGCGTGGTGGCAATCCATAGATGCCCATAACAGACGAGCGCACCCACCAGAAAGGTCGCCAGGCCGGACATCTCGGTGGTAACTCCGGCGGTTTCGGCCGTGGAAATCTTGTGCCAGTAAGACACCAGCAGAAATCCGGCGACGACCAGAAAGCCGATCGCCAGCGGCAGCATTTGCGGGCCTGAAATCAGAGCGGCGGAATAGCCGATCAGGCCAATCAGCGGGAAGGTGCGGACTCCTCCGAATGAGTACGGTCCTCCTGCCGCCTTGCGCTCTTCCCGCTCCAGCCCTATCAGGAACGACAGGAACAGGACCAGAACAATTTGCACGGCTTCCGGCGGTAGCCGCTGGTAGATATCCATTCGAGTCGAGCCTCCGAATCTTCTCTTCCCCGCACGATACTCGGCGGGGAATTGGCCTCAAGGTCTGTTCACCCTGACGGGGCCATCGTCCTGGCAGTGTTAGCTGGACCTGGTGCAACCGGCAGGATGACAGTCGCCCATCCGCCGGTCTCCGAGTAATCTGCTAGACAGCTTACACTTTATACGGCTGAGCGCCCGGCGTTTTGCTTCCTAGACCCGGGAGCCGTTTCGCCAGTCCCCGTTTGCGTCCACCCCGAGAGTTTACGCCTACAGGCGCGACCGGTCCCCAAAAATGACCTGGCAAAATGACCGCGCAAACGCAAAGCGGCGGAGCCGTTAAGCCCCACCGCTTCTTGTTACGATCCTCTGCTTGATTCAGCAGCTACCGGTTAGCGCCGTCCGCCGCCACCGCCGCCGGCATGTCCGCCACCACCGCCGCCGCCAGCATGTCCACCACCGCCGCCGCCGCCAGCAGCATGTCCACCGCCGCCGCCGCCGCGCGATGCGCCGCCACCGCTGCTATGCGCTGCCGCTGCGTGCGATCCACCACCGCCGCCACGCGCTACTGTGACATGGGATGCGCCGCCACCACGGGCTCCGCCGCCGCTACGGGCTGCTACAGCATGCGAACCGCCGCCGCCGCGTGCTCCTCCTCCGCCGCGCGCATAACTGCTGCGACCGGCCGCGTAGCCGCCGCCACCGCGATAGCTTCCACCACCGCCGTTACTGAAGCGATGGCCGCCCCAGCCGTGACCGTAGCCCCAGCCGGCCCATGGGCCCATGCCCAGGAAGATCCCGTTATAGAAGTACCCCGGCCCGTAATAACCATAGGGCGAACAGGCGTACGGCGCATAGTCGTAATAGCCGTACTGACAGACGGGTTGAACACCCAGATCGACGACTATCTGAGCGCGAGCCGCTGGCGCCATGGCCAGGCCCGCAAGCAATGCTGTAGTGCCGAGTAGAACTTTGAGTCCGCGCATATGTGACCCCCCTTTAAGGTGTCTGCGGTTGCTTTTGTTGCGTGGGATGCTCTGTTGCCGTTAAGAACAATCCGCCAACAGCAGCCACCATAAGGATTTTGAATCCGTTCTTTGATGTCCCTCACAATGTCGGGGGCTGAGGTCTATCTATCCTTACGTTCCTGACGTTAGCCTCCCCGATCCTCAAAATCTGAGCAAATAAGACCCACGTCCAGCCCCTCCCCTATCTCTGACCACCGACCCTGCGGTGGTAGCCTTGTCATTTATGACAAAGCTGTCTCAGGTGGACTTTCTGGTGATGGGCGCGGGCGTAGCCGGGCTGCGCGCGGCGGTGGAGCTGGCCCGCCACGGCGATGTCCTGGTGGTCACCAAGGAGTCCGTGGCCGAGTCCAACACCCACTACGCCCAGGGCGGAATCGCCGTCGCCATGGAGGGCGATGAGGACGTCGCGCTCCATCTCGAGGACACCGTAAATGCTGGCGATGGAATCGTTTACCGCCCCGCGGCCGAGGCGCTCGTATCCGAAGGCCCGCTCCGCGTAGCCGAGCTGATCGAGTGGGGCGCGAGCTTCGACCGCGAGGGGGATACGGGAGCCGGCGAGCTGCTGCGCACCCGCGAAGGCGCTCATTCTTTGCCCCGCATCCTGCATGCCAACGGCGACGCCACCGGCGCCGAAATCAGCCGCTCCCTGGCCGCCTTTGCCCACGTCCATAAGCGCATCCGCTTCGCCGAGTGGACCATGGTCACCGGCCTTGTGGTGGCCGATGGCCGCGTCATCGCCGCCGATCTGGCCAGCGCCGGTCCCCTCGCTGGCGATCCTAAGCCCCATCGAATCAATACCCGCTCCGTGCTCATCGCCGCCGGCGGCGCAGGCCAGGTCTACTCCGACACCACCAACCCCGCCGTAGCCACCGGCGACGGCATCGCGCTGGCCGCCCAGGCCGGGGCCGAGCTGGCCGACATGGAGTTCTACCAGTTCCACCCCACCGCTCTCTCGCTCCCCGGCGTCCCGCGTTTCCTGATCTCCGAGGCCCTGCGCGGCGAGGGCGCGTATCTGCGCAACGACCGCGGCGAGCGCTTCATGGAGCGCTATCACCCGCTACTTGAGCTGGCCCCCCGCGACGTGGTAGCCCGCGCCATTGCCCGCGAAGGCATGGGCGCAACTCCGGACTCGGTTTCCGGCTCGCCGTCTGCCGACTCACGGGTCGTCCACCTGGACATGCGCCACCTCCGTAACCTGAACATTCGCGACCGTTTCCCCGGTATCAGCGCGTTCCTGGCCCAGCACGGCCTGGACCTCGCCCGCGACCTCATCCCCGTCCGCCCCGCGGCGCATTACCTCATGGGCGGCATCAAAACTGACCTGGACGGCCGCACCAGTTTGCCGGGTCTCTACGCCGCCGGCGAGGCCGCCTGCACCGGCGTCCACGGTGCCAACCGCCTGGCCTCGAATTCCCTGCTCGAAGGCCTCGTCTTCGGCGCCCGCGCGGCCCAGTCCATGCTGGCCGACAGTCTGCCCCTCGTGCCCGCCGACGCGCCCGCCGCGGACCACAAACCCTTATCTGTCAACGAAGAGGCCCTCGTCGAAGACCTCATCGCCAACCTGCAAGCGTCCATGTGGGCCTACGCCGGCCTGCTCCGCCAGGAATCCACGCTGCGGGAGGGTTTAGCCGCGCAGGAGGCCTGCGGAGCTAGTCTGGCGAAGTTGGCCGAGCAAGGGAAATCTAGCCGCCGCCTCGCCGAAGCGCAGGCCATGAGCCGCGTCGCCCATGCCATTCTGCACTCGGCCCTGGCCCGCACCGAAAGCCGCGGCGCGCATTTCCGCAACGACTTTCCAAAGCGCGACGACGCGCAGTTTTTGAAGCACTCGATCTTTGCAAGGGGAGGCGAAGCACAGGTCCTCTTCGAGGCGTGGTAAAGACGTCTATAGCGTGGCCATCTTGCCCGGCGCAAACCAGGAAACCACCGCGCACAGTGTCAGAATCGCCCCCATGATCACCAGCGACGCTGTAATCGGCACCTCGACCCAGCGGGCGGCGAGCATCTTCAACGCCACAAAAGCCAGCATCGCCCCCAGACCGTAGTGCAGATAGCGGAAGCGGTCCAGCAGCGAGGCCAGCGCAAAGTAAAGCGAACGCAGGCCCAGGATGGCGAGGATGTTTGACGTGTAAACCACAAAGGGATTGTGGGAGATGGCGAGCACCGCGGGAATCGAATCCACCGCAAACAGCACGTCGGTGACTTCTACGGCCAGAATCACCGGCAGCAGCGACCCTTTCGCCGGTTGCAGCTTGCGAATCAGATTCCGGACGGCCGCAGGCGCTTGCGGAATGGCAGCATGCGCTGACCCGCCGCGCACCAGCCTCCAGGCCGCGTAGAGCAGGAACAGGCCGAAGATCCAGGTGATCCAGTCGAATCGTTGCAGCAGCGTAATGCCCGCGGCGATGAAGAGCGCGCGCAGCACCACCGCTCCGGCCACGCCCCACAGCAAGGCATTGTGCTGGCGTTGCGGGCTGATGCGGAAGCCCTGAAAGATGACCATGAAGACGAAGAGATTGTCCACGCTGAGCGAGGTTTCAATGGCATACCCAGCCACGAATTCGAGCGCCGGCTGCCGCCCCTTCGCGATGGCGATCCAAGCCGCAAAGCCGGTTGCGGCCAGCACCAGCGCAGCAGTCCAAAGCCACGCAAAGGCCTGAGGATAGCGCGTCGGGCGGCGATGACCGGGCAGCAGCGAATCGGCCAGCAGCAGTGCCGCCACCACCGCATGAAACCCAAGCCACCAAACCCAGGAAACGCCCGCAATCATAGGTGGATGCTACAGGAAAACAGTTGTCAGTGGTCAGTTGTCAGAAATCGGAGAATTGGAAACGGGACAGGGAACAGCGATCAGTCGGCTGATGTCCTGAGAGGATTCCATTCTCAATTGGCAACTGATCACTGACCACTGACAACTGTTCTTTCACCGCAAATCGATCAGCCGGATCGTCTCCAAAAACACGTCGCCGTCGATGGTCAGGCTGTGGGCGCTGATCTTGTCCATTGTGTCCTTGTCGGTGTGGTGGTAGCTGTTGTTGGGGCCGTAGTCCAGGTCGATGACGTCGATCGAGGGCACTCCGCGTTTGACAAACGGCAGGTGATCGTCACTCACCGCCTCGTCCTTCTGGAAGAAGTAGCGCTCGTAGCCAAACTTTTTGGCGGCTTGCCGCACCAGCGCCACCAGCCAGTCAGTGGATTGACTTTCGCGCTGGATGTCCAGGTCCTTGTCGCCGATCATGTCGGCCAGGATGAAAGCCTTGATCCGCCCTAGGGTTCCGTCGCGCGCCCACTTGGCGGCCAGGTGGCGGGTGCCGTAAGTGGAGTCGGAGTCTGTCCATGTGGGTAGAATCGACTCTTCCCCGTCGTCGAAGACCAGCCAGACCGAGTAGCCGTCGAGCTTTTTGCCGTTGGCTATCTGTTCGCGCAACTGGTCGGCGATGGCCATCAGCAGCCCGGTCGTCGAGCCGCCGTCGTTGGCGCCGACGAAATTGATTTTGCGCAGCCAGTAGTTGGTCTCGTAGTGCGTGGCCAGCACAATCACGCCGTCCTTCTTGCCGGGAAAGCGGACGATGAAGTTGCGCATGGGCACCGGGCCGATGGGCGTGTTGGCCGTGAAGTTATCCTCTTCAAGCTGGTCGTGCTTGAACTGGCTGCGCAGGAAGACTTCGGCCTGGGCGTGCCCTGGGCTGGTGGGCCAGCGCGGCCCGATAGCCACAAACTGGCGGGCATACTCCAAAGCCTTGGCGCCGTTGAAGTGGGTTTGCGCGGGAGCGGCGAGGGGCGTGAGCAAAAGTAATCCGAGCGTAACTGTCTTTAGGGACGGAACCATGGTCGAGTGTCGCGGTTTCCCACCCTTTCCGCAGAAAAAAGCGAAAAGGATGGGGCACGGAAGATTTGTGAATAGATTACGAAAACAACGGAAACACTGCCGGATGTCCCCGGAATGCACCGTGCCCCATCCTTGCGATTTTTTTCTATCGCAAGGGTGGGAACCCTCAAATCTCAAAGGGGGGTTGTTCACTTAGCCGCCTCCTTGGCTCGCCGCGGCGAGCGTCGCGAAGGGTGTACCCACCAGGCCACGCCGATGCCCACCAGGTAAAGCCCCAGCATGGGGATGGCGTAGATGCACATGGTCCAGGGGTCGGGGCTGGGGCAGATGATGGCAGCCACCAGGAAGACCGCCAGAACCGCGTAGCGCATGTTCTTCCACAGGAAGCGCGGGCTCACGATGCCGAACATGGCCAGGAAGAAGATGAGTATCGGCATCTCAAAGCTGATGCCCAGGCCGAGGATGATCGACAGGAAAAAGCTGGTGTACTCCTCGATGGTGACCATGGACGTGAAATTATGCCCGAACTTCACAATCAGGATTTCCAGCGCGCCGGGCAGCACCCAGAAGTAGCCGAAGGCCGCGCCGGTAAGAAACAGCCCCACCGTGGCCGCCATGAACGGAATCACAAACCGCCGCTCTTTCTGGTAGAGCCCCGGCGCAATGAACAGCCACACCTGGAAGAGAATGAAGGGCGAGGCCAGAATCGCTCCGGCGACCAGCGAAACCTGCAAGTCCAGGTTCAGGGGATCCATGGGGTGAGTGAAGACCAGCGTCTTGCCGATGTGGTTGAGCGGCGCCTGGATGAAACCGACGAACCGGTCACGAAAGAACCAAGCCGCGATGAAACCCAGAAACAGGAAGATGGCCGAGCGGACGATGCGCTTGCGCAGCTCGTCCAGATGCTCCATCAGGCTCATGCCCGGCAGCTCCGCGCGCTGGGTCACAGCCGCCCGCGCCTTGCCGATTGCGTCCGCGGGGTCAACCATGGCGGGCCTGCTCCGTCACCGGGGTGGTTTCGTCTGCCGAAGATTCTGCCGGAGCCGGCGCCTCGCCCTGCTCTGCCATGCGGCCCGGCCGCTCTGCCGCGACCGGCTCTCCGGTCGAAGGCGGCTGAATGCGGGGATAAGGCTCTTCGTGCTGAAACTCCCCAGGGGAAACCGCAGGGTACACTGCCTCTTCGGGGTATGGACTTGGCGCCGGGAATTGACCATCCGGAACGGGCGCCCCGACCGTTGATTCGATGGTCTGCGCTGGAGCCGCCAGCGCCAGCGCGCCCAGCCGCTCCTCTTCCTTCTTGCGGCGGTCGGAGTCCTCGGCCGAGCGCAACTCCTCTTCCATCTGGAACTTGAAATCGTTCGAGGCCTTGCGGAACTCGTACATCAGCTTGCCGATCTGGCGGCCGATCTGCGGCAGCCGCCGCGGCCCGAAGACCACCAGCGCCAGCACCATCAGGATCAGCGAGTCTGCCATGCCCAGGCTGGCAAATTCAATTGTCGGCGGCGTCAAGCTCATGAAGATTCATGATACCTGCCGCGCATAGCCCTCACAACGTTTGCCCGCGCCGTTTCCATCCCTCATCCATCGTGTTCGCAGAAAAGCTCCGAAAAATTTGGGGAACAAATCAACACGGCTTTCCGTAAATCTGATCGGAGTGGGAGTGCAATTCTGCCCTGCTCGGAATGGGGAATCAATGAAGCGGATCGTAGTAGCCATATTCTTTGGCCTGGTTGCCGGCGCAATCTGCGCCACCGGCAGTTTTATGGCCGGCATTCTCACATTTTCAGCGGTTAACTTGCTGTGGGTTCTGCTCAACAGGGCGGTGATGGGCTTTGCCGTCGGCATCTCCGGGCTGAAGGTGCATTGGGCCTGGAATGGCATCGTGATGGGGATGGCGGTCGGGTCGATCTTCTCCTACTACTTCTTCATGATTCTGGGACCGGGTCCGCTACCCGTAATAAATTTCTTTGTCAATGGCCTTTTCGGATTGATGATCGAGTTCTTCACAACCAAAGTCTTCAAGCAGCCGTCCCCCGCTGCCGCGCAAGCCGCAACGAGATAAGCCCGGAATTCGCGTTAGAAAATGGCCTGCGCCGTGTGGAGAGACCGATGAAAGCTGTCTACCACCAAATCGAAAGACCGGGCGCTCTCCAAGGCATCGGCAGCGGAAATACCGTCACCGTCTGTCATCCTCCGGATCGATGCGGAGACCATGCAGGCTTCTATGACGTTGAAGCCATTCGCGCCGATTTCCCGATTCTGAGCCGCCAGGTGCACAGCCGTCCGCTAGTTTACCTGGACTCCGCCGCCTCCGCGCAAAAGCCCTTCCAGGTGATTGAGGCCGAACACGCGTTCTATGCCCAAGATTACGCCAACATCCATCGCGGACTTTACTACCTGAGCCAACGGGCAACCGAGCGCTACGATCAGGCGCGGCGCGCGGTAAGGGAGTTGCTCAACGCGCGGCAGGAGCATGAGATCATCTTCACGCGCGGCGCCACCGAGGCGATTAACCTGGTGGCCGCCAGCTTCGGAGAAGCATTCCTCAACGAAGGCGACGAGGTGCTTGTCACCGGCCTCGAACACCATTCAAATATCGTGCCCTGGCAGCTTCTGCGCGATAAAAAGGGCATTGTGCTGAAGGCGGCTCCGGTCAACGACGCCGGTGAAGTGCCACTTGAGGATTTCATTCGGCTGCTGGGCTCGCGCACCCGCCTGGCGGCTTTCGCGCACGTTTCCAATGTGCTAGGCACCGTGCTGCCGATTGCGGAGATGATCCGCGCCGCGCACCAGGCCGGGGCCAGGGTGCTGATCGATGCGGCGCAGTCGGTGGCGCACGCGAAGATCGACGTGCAATCGCTAGATTGCGATTTTTTGGTCTTCAGCGGCCACAAGCTGTATGGGCCTACGGGCATTGGCGTGCTGTATGGCAAAGAGGAACTGCTGGAAGCGATGCCGCCTTATCAAGGCGGCGGAGACATGATCGCCAGTGTCAGCTTCGAGAGAACCACCTACGCTCCGCTGCCGGCCAAATTCGAGGCTGGTACGCCGCCCATTGCGCAGGCGGTCGCGCTGGGCGCGGCAATCGACTACGTCACCGCGCTTGGCCTCGACCGCATCGGCGCGCATGAGGCAGGCCTACTGGCCTACGCCACCGAGCGGCTCTCCGCGATTGCACCGCTGACGATCGTTGGCACGGCGGCCAAAAAAGCCTCGGTCCTCTCTTTCGTGATGGAAGGCGTTCATCCCCACGACATTGCGCAGATACTGGACAGCCGCGGCGTGGCGGTGCGCGCAGGCCACCATTGCGCACAGCCGCTGATGGCGCGGCTGGGCCTTCCGGCCACGGTGCGTGCCTCCTTTGGCCTGTACAACACGACCGCCGAGGTGGATGCGCTGGCCGAAGCGTTGGAAGAGGTGGAGGTGATGTTTCTCCAATGAGCGATTCTGTCGAACTTTATCCGAAAGCCGTCCTAGATCACGGCCGCCATCCACGCAACCGGCGGGCGATCGCTGGTTGCAGCCACTTTGCGAAAAGTGAAAATCCATCCTGTGGGGATGATGTCTCGGTTTCGCTGCGGATCGACCAGGGCGATGTGATTCGCGAGGCCGCCTTTGACGGAAGAAGCTGCGTTGTGGCGACGGCTTCGGCCTCGCTGATGACCGAACTGCTGGTGGGCAAGACGCCCGCCCAGGCGAAGATGCTCTTTCAGCGCTTTCATGCCCTGGCTGCCGGAGGCGCGGAGGAAGCTATCGACAGCATGGAGGCCGAAGCGGAGCGGCTGACGGTTCTGTCCGGTGTGCGCGCCTATCCGGTGCGGGTTCGATGCGCGACGCTGGCATGGAAGACAATGCTGGCGGCGCTTGAAAATGAAAGGAGCCAACAATGAATCTCGACCGATCTGTTCTTACCTTTGCCGGGACCATGGTTCTCGTCAGCCTGGCGCTGGGTCATTTTGTTTCGCCGTGGTGGCTGCTGCTCACCGCCTGGGTGGGCATCATGCTCTTTCAATCGGGGATCACCGGCTTCTGCCCGATGGCGTTCGTCTTCAAAATCCTTGGAATCAAACCGGGAAATGCCTTCAAATGATGCCGGTTGAGGGGCCGGCGCCGGGCAGATAACGCTGGGCGTTTGCCCCTCTCTTTTTGCGCATCTGGGCAATTTATGAATGCTTTGTTACACTAGAAAGCAGTGGAAGCGGCTTTTACCGGGCTGGATTTTCCTCGAATCCGCCGGCTACGGGCCGCATCCATTTGTGAAATGGCTTGCAACAACCCCGTGGTTGGGGGCTTTTCTGGAGCGATCGGCCTCAGCGCCGGCAAACTTTCAGGAACGCCAGTGCATCCACTGCAAGCCGCGTTAGCTTTCAACATCCCCGTCCGCTGCCCCGCCAGAAATATCGAGGGCGAGCTGGACTGAAGGCGGAATACAGTGAACCTGGTTCTTGACGATCCTATGGCGGTCGCTGAGGTGACTGCCAGCAGTTGCAGTCTTGAAGATTACCTGGCGCTTCCCGACCATTCCATGGACGCGCGCATAGCGGCGGCACGCGCCAAACTCGGCGCGACCACCCTGCTGCTCGGCCACCACTATCAGCGCGACGAAGTAATCCGCTTCGCCGACTTTACCGGCGACAGCTACAAGCTCTGCAGAATCGCCGCCGAAACCGGCGCGAAGTACATTGTTTTCTGCGGCGTCCACTTCATGGCCGAGAGCGCCGACGTGCTCGGCCACGTGGGCCAGCAGGTCATCCTGCCCGACCTCAACGCCGGCTGCTCCATGGCCGATATGGCCGAAGTCTCCCAAGTGGAAGCCTGCTGGGAAGCGCTTGAGCGGCTGGGCCTTGCGGACGAGACGGTTCCACTGACCTACATGAACTCCACCGCCGCCATCAAGGCCTTCTGCGGCGAGCACGGCGGCCTAGTCTGCACCTCGTCGAACGCTCGCGCCGCCTTCGAGTGGGCATACGCTCGCGGTAAGCGCATCCTCTTCCTGCCCGACCAGCACCTGGGCCGCAACACGGGCCATGCCATGGGCATTCCCCTGGACGAAATGACCGTCTGGAACCCTTGGGCGCTCCAGAGCGGCCAAACCCCCGGAGGCCAGAGCCTGGCCCATCTGGCCGCAAGCCGCGTCCTCTTGTGGAAGGGACACTGCGCTGTCCATCAACGTTTTCTGCCCAGCCACGTCGATCAGGTGCGCGCCAGGTACCCCGGCATCCAGGTTATCGTTCACCCCGAGTGCCGCTGGGAGGTCTGCCAGAAGGCCGACGCCCTCGGTTCCACCGAGCAGCTGATCGCCCTTGTCGAGCAGGCTCCCGCGGGCACAATGTTCGCCGTCGGCACTGAAATTCACCTCGTCAACCGCATGGCCCGCCGCTTTGCAGGCGAGAACAAGCGCGTCATCACTCTCGACAACACTGGCTGCCTGTGCACCACCATGTACCGCATCAGCCCGCATCACCTGGCCTGGGTTCTGGAAAACCTGGTCGAGGGCCGCGTCGTCAACCGCATCCAGGTCCGTCCCGGCGTCAAGCACTGGGCTAAAGTTGCGCTGGACCGGATGCTGGAAGTTGGGTGAGGACAGGGGGCAGCGGTCAGGATTAAACTTTCGGTGCATGCAGTCCTATGGAGGTTTGCGATGTTTGCCAGAAAACGTTTTTGGCGATTCATTTTCACTTTTTTCTTGGCGGAAGTCCTGGGTTTGACCTCCAATGCGGCAACGAAGCCAAAGATCGTCTCCTTTCACACGAAAGCAGCTTTCTCAGCGCAATCAACTGAGAGAACGTGGTCTGTCCCACTCAAATCGAGGGACGGACGAACGATTTACGTCCTTTCGCTCGAACCGGACTTCTATGTCGGACACCAAGTGGAGGGACTCGATCTCGTGCTCCGGTATCCAAGCGATCAGAGAAAGAATTCAAATCTTCTTGCCCCAGTGGGCATTTGGCATGGTCTACAGAGTTACATGTTCCAGGCAGCGGATTTTGAGCAGGGTGCGGAGAACACCGCATTCGGGAAAAGCAGAACAATATCCGTCAAAAGATTGGGGCTGGAGATACGTGTGACCGTTTTGAATATGTCAATCAGTCCGATTTCTAATGGAGCCCCCCAGCTTGACGCACTGGATTTACAGATCGACGTTGATAACCTCAATCCTGTTCTCTAATCCCTGTTCCCCGCTTTTGTCGTATCCTATAAGCCAAAGGCATCTCTCCATGAAGACCTTCACTCTCGAAGAAGCGCAGTCTCTGCTCCCGGTGGTCGAATCGCTGCTCAAGCGCGCGATCGAAGGCAAGCAGTCCGCGGAAGAGGTCGAGTCCGGCCTCACCGAACTGGCCCGGCGCATTTATCTCTCCGGCGGCATGAAGGTGGACGTGGGCAAGGTGATCAAGCTCCGCGCGGAGATGGAGAGCCACCTGCTGCGCGTGCGGGAGAGCATCGCCGAGATCGACTCCATCGGCGTGCAGGTGAAAGACCTTGAAGCCGGGCTGCTCGATTTTCCCTGCCGCCTCGACGACCAGGTTGTGCTGCTCTGCTGGCGCATGGGCGAGCCGGCCATCGATCACTGGCACACCGTCGAGCAAGGCTTTCAGGGCCGGCAGTCCGTGGACGAGCGCTTCCGCCGACGCTCCGCCTCCGGCGGCCGTCCCAACTGAGGCGCCGGGGGTGCGTCATCCTTTTGAGCACCTGAGCCTGTGTATATCTCTGAGCACGAAGTCCGCGCCAGCCAGCGTCGCACTGAGCGAATTCCCGTCGCGCGCGTCTCTACGTTTAGGCCGCTGGACGCCCGCGCGCGTCCAATAACAGTGAAGAGACACGGCGCACGCTGAAGCGGTACCCTTTAGATCGGAACCCGGAGAGCGGCTTTGCCCGGTGAGCGCCAATGAAGGAGCGGCAATGAAAATCGGAAAATGGGCACGGTTGTTGCTGGCGGCTGCGCCGCTCCTGGTTGGTTTTGCAGGCGTTGGTTTTCTGGCTGGTTGCGGAGATTTCTGGCAAGCGCCGGGCACTACCACGACCACAACACCCTCAACGCTGTCCAGCGGCAACTTCTATGTGCTGAACTACGCAACCATGCAGATTGCCGGCTACTCCATCGCCTCCGGCGCACTGGCCGCGGTCACTGGCAGCCCCTATACTCTCGCCGCCGCGCCAAATGCTATTGCCATCGCTCCCAGCCCCGGCGGCTTTTTATACGTGAGTACGGTTGCCCCTGGTATTTACCTTTACACCGTCGGCTCGGGCGGTGTGCTCACCCTGGGAAACAACGCGCAGGCTGTCTCTCAGGATCCAGCCGCAGCCATGCAGGTGGACTCGACAGGTGGCTGGCTGGTCGATGCCTTCCTGAGTATCAGCGGAGTGACACTAGACGCGATTCCCATTACTTCCACCGGCGTTTACAGCGGCGCCAAGGTGGAATCGGTGTCTTTTTCAATCACAAACGCCGCCGTGCATCAGTTGGCCTTTTCGCCGGATAACAAAAATGTCTTTGTAGCCCTGGGCACGGGCGGCACGCTCGTCGTCCCATTTAGCGCGAGCTCCCCCTTTCCGGCCGGAATCACGGCCACCACGATTCATCCGGCGGCGACCGGCGGTTCTGCTCTTTCAGTGGCTGTGGACCCCAGTTCGACTCCCCGGCTGTTCTATATCGGCGAAACCCTCGCCAGCCCCGCGGGCGACTCTGGCGGGTTGCGTGCTCTCAACTACAGTTCGCTGGGAAGCTCCTCGCTCACCCAGGCCTCCGGCTCGCCCATCGCCAGCGGCGGACTGGCTCCCAGTTCCATTCTGCCCATCTCCGGCGGTGATTATGTCTATGTAGGCAACGGGCAGGGCACAACGTCGTCCGGCAACATCGCCGGGTTTACGGTGACAAATACCGGAACCTCGGCCGCTCCCGCCTACACGATCGCGGCCGGCAGTACCATTGCGGCCGGTACTCAGCCGTCTGGCTTGGCAGAGGACAGCAAGGGCAACTTCGTGCTCGCGGTGGCCTCAGGCGGCAACTCCGATCTTGATGCCTACACCATGAGCTCCGGCACACTGACCTCCGTGCTCACTGCCACCACCGGGACCGATCCCGTCCAAGCTATCGCCGTCGCTGCCGCGCCGTAAGAAAAACAGTTGTCAGTGTTCAGTTTTCAGTTGTCAGTGACCGATGGAGATCAGAATCCAGCAAGGAAGCCAGCCACCTACGTCTAATCCCGATCCCTGTTCCCCGAACTCTGACCACTGACGACTGCCGTTCAGTGCTATCCTCAAGTGGAACGCCACCGGCTGTGTTCACGCGACCTCCAATCTCCTCCGTCCCCTTCGTCCCCCGCATCCGGGCTCAAAAGCCCACGTTGCCGGTACTCTGTGCATTCCTGACCCTGAGCTTTCTCGCGTTCGCCTGTGGATGCGGGCGGTTTCACCATGAGCAGCACGACATGGTCTACGTCTCCGCCCGTCAGATGTACCTCCATGACCGGGTAGCCGCCGTCTCCAATCGCGTGGCCGAGGTGGTCAACGGCCAGCCGCTCGAAGTGCTCGAACACGACCGCCGCTTCCTCAAGGTAAAGACCGAAAAAAACGAGATCGGCTGGATTGAAGAGCGGGCCGTGATTGACGGCAACGCCTTCCAGGCCTTTAACCAACTTGCCATTCAGCACAAGGAAGATACGGTGGTTGCCACCGGCGCCCTCCGCGACGACCTTTATCTGCACATCCTCCCCGGCCGGGAGACGGAGCGCTTTTATCTCTTGGCCGGCAACGCCAAAGTCCAGCTTCTGGCCCGCGCTTCGGTTCCCAAGGTGGCCACGCCAGGCTTCGGAGCGCCTCCCGCGCAGACCGCGCCGAAACCCTCCCAGGCAGCAAAGAGCCCGGTCGCGCCTAAGGCTGCGCCAATTCATGGCCCGGCCGAGGCTCCGCCTGTCGTCATGCCCCCGGTCACCATGCCCCAGGTCGTCATGGAAGACTGGTGGCTGGTCCGCGACGGCCAGGGCCACGCCGGATGGATGCTCGCAGGCCGCCTGGATGTGGATGTGCCCGACGAGATTGGGCAATATGCCGAGGGCCAGCGGTACGTGGGCGCCTACGTGCTCAACAAGGTCTTCGACCCCGAGGCCGCGACGCCGGACCACGAGGTTCCGCAGTACGTGGCCGTGCTCTCGCCGCCCAAATCCGGACTGCCTTTTGATTTTGATCAGGTGCGCGTCTTTACCTGGAGCCTCAAGCACCACCGCTACGAGACGGGCTTCCGGCTGCATCCCATCCAGGGCTATCTGCCGGTGCGGGTCACGCCCGCGACGGGCGGCGGCGCGCCCGTCTTCAGCTTCCAGATCGCCAACGGCCAGAATCTCACCGTCGATCCCGCCACCGGCATCACCCGCCCGGTCTCTCCGCGCACCATTACTTATGAGATGGAAGACACCCGGGTCAAGCGCACCGGCTCCGACCTGGGGCCGATTCCCGTGGGCCACCTGGAAGGCGAGAAGCCCAAGTCCGCCAAGCCGGGGAAAAAGAAAGCCCGGTAAACCGAAGTCGCGAGTCCTTTCCCGTCGAGAGATAGCGGTATATGCTATCATTTTCTCGATGCGCTGGGACGGGAAAGGTCAGGTTTCCTTTGCAATGAACAAGGCGCAACAGGCTACGTTGAACGCCCTCTTCGTCCGTCCAACCAAAGCGGACATCCGCTGGTCCGCGATTGAATCGCTGATTCGCGCCTCGGGAGGCGAGGTAACGGAGCGCGCGGGAAGCAGGGTCGCGGCAAGATTGAACGGCGTGACCGCCGTCTTTCACCGTCCGCACCCTCGGCCCGAAACCAAAAAAGGCGCGGTAGAAGCCGTTCGCCAGTTTCTTATGAATGCGGGGGTGAAACCATGATGGAATACAAGGGTTATGCCGCCGGACCCATCGATTTTGATCCGGAGGATAAGACATTTTCCGGCACGGTGGCAGGGCTTCGGGATGTGATTCATTTTGAGGGAAGAACGGCCACGGAACTGGAGCGCGCCTTCCGCGAGAGCATCGACAGCTATCTGGAGCTTTGCGCCGAGCAAGGCCAGCAGCCCGACCGCCCCTTCAACGGCAAGATACTGGTGCGCACCGAGCCGGAACTGCACCGCAAGGCGGTTTTGCGCGCGGCGGTCGAGGGCGTAAGTTTGAGTCGTTGGATCTCACGGCAGATTGAAAGCGCGCGTTAGCCACCTGCGGTGGGGCCAGTCGCTCGCTATTTGCTCGCCTGGGGTTCGTGGTAACCCACCCTTCGCAAAGTACGCGAAGGATGGGGCACGGCGGATTCA
>PMYL01000025.1 GCA_003170825.1 Acidobacteriaceae bacterium | reverse complement strand
TTGGTGTGCTTGACGATGATGACGGCGGGCTGGTCGAACTCCTGGGCCAGCTCCCAGCACGCGTCGAGATCGACGAGGTTGTTGAAGCTGAGTTCCTTGCCCTGGAGCTGGCGAGCGCCGGCGATGCCGAGGCCGGAGCCGTCGGCGTAAAGGGCGGCGCGCTGGTGGGGGTTTTCGCCGTAGCGCAGCGGCTGGGCGAGGGGGAAGTTGATGCGGAGGGTGGTGGGCACCTGCGGTGCGGCAGACGCCTGCGGCGCGGCAGGCTGGTCGGGTGCGGGAGCGTCGGCGATTTGGTCCAGCGTGTTGGCGATGGCGGTATCGTAAGCGGCGGTCAGCGAAAAGGCCTGACGGGCGAGGCGCCAGCGGGTTTCGCGGCTGAGTCCGCCGCCGGTGGACTGGAGTTCGGCGATGAGGGCGGGATAGTCAGAGACGCGGGTGACGATGGCTACGTCTTCAAAGTTCTTGGCGGCGGAACGGACCATGGAGGGTCCGCCGATGTCGATGTTTTCGATGAGATGGCCAAAGGCCACGCCGGGCTGGGCTGCTGTCTTCTCGAAGGCGTAGAGGTTGACCACCACCATGTCGATGGGCTCGATGCCGTGGGCGGCGACGGCGGCCTCGTGCTCCTTGTTGCCGCGAATATAGAGCAGTCCGCCATGGACGCGGGGGTGCAGGGTCTTTACGCGGCCGTCCAGCATCTCAGGGAAGCCGGTGAGATCGCTTATGTCCTTGACGGCCAGGCCGGCCTCGCGCAGGGCCCGCGCGGTTCCGCCGGTGGAGACCAGCTCGACGCCAAAGCCGGCCAGCACCTGGGCAAACTCGACCAGGCCGGTCTTGTCGGTAACGCTCAGCAGGACTCGCCGAATTTGCTTTGCCGTACTTGTAGTTGGACTCACAGTGGGACTCCTTTTTGGGGTTTCGCTCAGACCCGGACAGCTTCTTGCCGGAGCAGGCGGGCGAAGACCAAACTCCAGAGTACATCGAATTGGGGGTCCGAATGCCGATCGGATGATGGTACGGCGGTGTTTGCCGGTTGTGTGAATACAGAAGTTTGATGACAGTGGTGGGATGTGGCGGGCGATAGCGGGAAACAGCGGGATTGATGCGGGTAAAATGCACTTTTCCACAGTGTGCCAGAAAAAACGAAATACAGACGAGACGATTACAGCGATTAAGGCAAAACGACGGTGGACGCCCCGCAAGTTGTTGATTCTAGGTGCGGAGATGTTTACTCTACAGTAACGAGCAAAATTGGGCTGAAAAACTGAAATGTGGAAAACTCACGGTCGCCGCACCCTGCGCGGGTGAAACCCGCTTCTAAACCTTCAAAACAAGGCTAAAAAACGCGCCAAAAATAGCCGAAAACCTAAATATATGCGGAATTGTAGAAAATAAACCGCGAGAGGGGTTTTCAGAACCGTTTTTCTAGTCCGTTGGCTCGATGGAGATCTTCAAGATACGCCATCAACGAATCACGATAAATGCGTAAAGGGCTCGTATTCTCTCGCAGTTTAAAGGCCTTCAGTTTTCCTTCCTGGCAGAGCCTCTCGACGCAATCCCGGCTCGTATCGAGGATCACAGCGGTGCGCGCCGTGCTGATTGTTTTGCGCGGGCTCCAAGGCAGAAGCAATTGATCGTCTGGATAGAAATTCGAGGTCATGCGGCCCTCCTTTTCCAGACGCCTTTTGACTTGGCGATGCGCTTGAGACCCCACCAAACCTTATTCGCGTCAGAGGAGGTGCGAATGGTTTTGTCTGCTCGCTGGATCGGCGAGCGCGAGGAGGAGAGGAAGTTAGCGAGGTTATCTTGATTCCAGCCGAGCTGGGCGAGCAGGTTCTCAATCCGGGCCAGATCGGCGGAGGTGACGAACTGGGGCTCGGCGGCGAACTCGGCGCCATCCTTGCGGCCGTCGAGGCCGGCGCGGCGCGCCTGAGCGCGGCCAAGGCGCTTTCTGGGCGGAACCTTGACACCCAACGCGCCCTGGATGCTGTCGATCAGGAAAATAGCGTCCTCGCAAGATAACTCACCGAAGCTGCTCACCTCACGGCCCAGCCTTTCGCTGGCCCAACGCAGGCGCGCCAGGCGGTCCACGCCCACGCCGATCTCATGCGCGGCGAGTTGGCCGTAGAGCGTCTGGAGCCGGGCGATTTGTGGCTTCGTGATCTGCATACTCACTTCAATTCGATGCTATCTGGAACTTGAAAAAATCCCAACGCACCCTTGAGTGGAACTGGATTACAGAAAACGATTGGATCGCACAATGTAAATCCATACTCGCCTTCAAACCATAGACTATCACTTTTCGTGATGCAATCGACGATTTCAACGGACCCTACTAAGCATCCACCGGCTAACTTCATGGCGGTTAGATCGGGCCATTCGGCAGGATTGGAACTATTCACAGAGGCACGAAATTGCGCATCTTCAACATCCCAAAAGACCTCCTGTTTGTCCCACCATTTTCCGGCGTGGATTAAGATACGGCCGCGCACGCCAGTTGGCCAGTCGCGGTTCTCAATATCCTTACCCGCATGCAGGATGTACCACCACCAGGGCGCACGTATGCTTAAAGCTCTCACGCCGGCCGCCTTTCTTCGCCGGAGATAGCTAACATGGAGGCCACCGGGCGGCGATTGCAACCCACGCGCTGCCAGTGGGCGCTCCAGCCGGCCGGCGTGTTGACGACCGGGGAAGAGCAGACCGGGCACCAGGCCAAGCGCGAGACTTCCTTTTTGTGAGTTACATGCCGTACGGGCCGCGTAGGTTTCTCGCAAGCTGGCCGAGTAAGTATCTCGCGGAAGGCCCGAACAAAGGAGCTGCGTCTTTCCGGGTGCGCGTGCAGGTTGGGAACGACGAGGCCCAATTCAATAGCTTTTGAACTTACAGCCCGCAGCGTGCGGCCCAGCCGCGCGGCCAGGTCCTCGGGCACAAAGAGATTCACCTCGCGGCGTAGCTGCTCCAGCTCCGCGCCGGTCCAAACGCGCCGGGAATAGAAGGTTTTGCCGAGCTTGCGGCAGCGATGCCAGACAGAGGTCCAGGAACGCCCGGTGAGCTGCACCAATTCAGCCACATGCACTCCCGGCGCCGCGCCCAGTAAGATGGCATCTAACTCCGGCGACCATGGCCACGCGGCGCGGACGCCGGGAACGCGCAGGCGCGCCAAGCGGGCCTTGACCGAGTGGACGCTGCGGCCGAGGCGCGCCCCCAGTTGCGCCGGCGTTTCCTTGCGCCCCATCTCCCACAACGTCCGATCTTCTTCCGCGCTCCACAGTCCGGCTTGCATTGCTACCCTCCGATCAATACGGTTGCGGTGACGATCTGCACCAGGTTGGGCCGGGTGGGATGATGGCGCAGCGCGCCGCGCAGCTCCAGGTAGAGGCAGTCATCCTCAAGGAAGTCCTTGATAGGACCGTTCCCGTCACAGTTGTAATCCAGATCGCGCCAGGTCTCGCCATCAACCTCCCGTATCGAAGCCATGGAATCGATGGCGCTTATCGCGGAGGCCAGCGCTAACTCGTGGGCCAGGCGATCAGCTTCTTCGCAAACTACAAAGGTTCCACAATTCTTTCCATTCATTGTCATCATACTGCCGCCTTCCAGCGTCCAAGCTTCAGTTCTTCTTCAGTTACGTCGATTCCGTGAAGTTTAGCGACAAAGACGATTGCCGTGAAGCGCGCGGTCAGATAGGCGCGCACGTCCTGCAGGCCATTCTTCCACTCAGAAAACGACTGAGTAACCCGCCCCCGGAGAGCCGCGGGCACTTCAAACCAATGCGCGGCGCACATCCAATGAGTGGGCGGAATCTCCAGCGAGCAGCCCGGAATCTGGCAGATACGCATCGATCGGGTAGCCCGCAAGGAAATATCGGGGCGCGGAGGGTCCGGCTTGTGGATGGACCGTAAAAGCATCAGCTCACCGTCCCTTCGAATTGCTGTCTGAATCGTAGAAAAGCTACTTCGTTGAGAAGTTCATCGGCCGTTTTGGCGGTGAATGGAACACCATTTAGAAATACTTCATCCATTGTTGCGCCGCACATAGGACAAACCAATGAATCGCCAACAACCTCCATCGGCCAATTGCAAGGGCAGATCATGGTAACACCTCAAAACATCAGCTTACCGTCCCTTCAAGCGGAATAGAAAATTCGCGATCGCGAATCTCAAGCTCCAGATCGCCGACATTGCTATCAACTTCACGCTGAAGCAACTCTTCCTGCCGCCGCTCAATCCGCGCAGTCTGGGCAACTCGAAGCAAAGAAATTGAATCCTCTTTGATGATCATGGCCCTGGTGCGCGGGCCGAAGCCAATGGAGTCGCGATCGCGCGAGCCGAACCGCTGCACGGCCGCATACTTCACGTTGGTCGAGAGCATGACCTGGTCCGGAGAAGTCTGCGCGATTCCGATCGAGTTCAGGAGCACCGTGCGCAGTTGCTTCTCTAAAATCTCTCGGTCGGCGGGCGGCTTGCCGTCGGTGCGGTGCGGCATCTGTTCCGCGTGGCCGCCAGCCTGGACTCGATGGTGGTGGGCGAGCCGCAGCTTGTGGCCGGCGCTCCCGGAGTTAGCCGCGCGAGCCGCCGTCACTTCCTCGATCAGCTCGCGAATCGTGTCTTTGCACCGTGCAACGCCGGCCGGCAGATAACGATCCCCGGGCAGGCGCGCCATCGCCGCGCGCAGCGCTTCAAGTTCCTCGGCGGTCACAGTCACAGCGTCTCCTCCAATTCCGGCAATTCAAGAGCCATCTGGCCGAGCAGAGCCCTGACGCTGGGCATCTTCCGGATGATGCGCACGCGCTCGGCCAGCGCCACAATCTCTTTCACGTAATCCGCCGTCCCGGAGAGGCTCTCCTCGGCGGTGACGGCGAAGAAGTAGCCGCCATCCTCGGCGTCGCGGCTAGCCACGATGGGCAGGCGGAAGCTGACCACCAGCTCGCGCACGTCGGCCTTGATGGAGCGCGGATCCACGCTGAGCCGCGCAGCCAACTCGGAGATGGACACAGCCTGCAGACGCCCCTGGCGGCCACGCAGCAGCTCCAATAGCCGGCGCTGGCGTTCGCTCAGCTCCCACGGCCCGGAACCCATCAGGACGGCATGAACCGCAGCCTCGTTGGCGCAGACAGCCTCGCGGCGGATGTCCTGCTCGGTGCGCAGCTCGAAGAGGGTGGTCACGCGGCCACACAGCCTTTCCGCGCCTCGATGGCCAGCTTGGCCTCTTGGCGCAGCAGATTGACGCCGGTGATGAGCGAGCCGATGCGGGCGTCGAGGAATTCGGCCAGCTCAAGAGCGGCGTCCGGATCGCGGCCGGAGCGCCACAGCAGGAGCTGCAGGTCGAAGTCCATCACGGTCAACGGGACTAACTTGCGGCCCACGCTGTCACGCGCGGCGCTGAGGGCGGAGTGGCTCATTGCGCGGCTCCGGCGGGCAAGAGCGCAGTTGGAAATTGACGGACTCGCGCTGAGAATGGCTTTTCTGATCTCGTCGCTGATCCGGGCACACCCTTTGTGAGTGCTTTTTACTGTCATGGTTGTTCCCTCCGGTTCTGTGATAGCTGCTACAGTTAGTGGAATTGTGCGCATCGTTGATTTCAGATTGCGCTTCACGCGCGCAGGCCTCGACGGTAGCCCTTCATCTCCATGCGGCAACACCGTCTTTCGCTCCGGAACATCGGGCACGATCGCGGGGACGCCTAATTCTTCCGGCGTCCGATGCGTAATAGGCTTTATGTGGGAAGGCTCTTCAATCAGGCCCAAGCGGTCCACTTCCGCCGCCGTCACCGCGACGGACGATTCCTGCCTTCCCTGTCCGGCGCAGCGCTTAAAGCTGCACGCGAGGCCATCCGCGCAATCCAGGCACATCGGCTCCTCGATGTCATCTTCCAGCCGCGGCAACGTGATTGCAGCCATGCACCGATGCCCGGAGCGGAGGCATGGGGCGCAGTCAGTCAAGGGATTCATCTGACGCCTTTCCGCCGCAACTGGGCGTCGAAGTGGAGGCGCAACTTCTCGGCGACGCCCTCGGCTCTCTTCAAAGTTTCGAGTAACTGAACCGTCTCGCGCTTGCTATCCAGCGGATTGCGCGCGCCGTCGAGGGAGCGCACATAGCCTACGCCGGCTTTCGCGCCGGAGAGCAGTTGATCGAGGACCCTGAGCCGATCGGATACAGAGGGCATCACCGGCACACTTTCAATCCAGGCCTGACGGAGTTCAAGCGCCCAAAGCTGTTGCCGCAATTCACGCGCATTCGCTCGTAGCGCGTACCTGCGAATTTACTCAGAACATCGCTGATTACGACACGCGGGCAGCGCATCACGCTACGGCGCAGAGTGAGCGGCAGTCCGCAATCCGCGCACACTGTCACGGGCTGGGGAGCGGCGGGTTTGAAGAGAGAGATCACTTGCCGTCCTTCCTTCCGGCCATCGCTTTAAGATGGCCTTTATCGCAGCGCGGGCAGAGATCGAGCATGACTCCGTTGGGCATCTTCCGGCGAGTCCAGCCGTGAGACTTCGCCTCGCTGCGCAACGCGGCCCACGAGTAGATCGCCTCGCTGCGCAACGCGGCCCACGAGTAGATCGCTCCATCGACAGGCGACGGGCAGATGCCCGCGGCCGGATACGGATTGCCGCAGTGATCGCAGAAGAGGTGGTAGAGAGTGCGGAAGGTCACTTCGTGCTGCCTTTCTTTTCACCCCTGCGACCTGGACCCGTCGCCGGGGACCCCGATTTCGCCGCCTTCTTCGCGGCCTTGGCGGCTTTTTCGGCTTCCTTCGCCTTGAGCACGGAGACCTCGTCAACGGCCAGCGAGGGGGTCTTCGATCCCACCTCGAAGCAGGAAGAGAAGAGCGCCAGCAGCTCGGCGCGCTGCTTCGCGTATTTGAAGAGGGGGATCAAGCAGCAGCCTTTTTCAAATAGGCCAGAAACGAAGGCGACGGTTTGGGAGCGGGTACGGGAGTCATTGAGGATCCTCCGGTGATCAGGTTAAAAGCTGCGATTTGGGCGAGATTCAAGTGATTCATCGCTTGGTTCCCGTCTTCTTCATTTCGACCAGGTTGCGTTGCGTGCGCGGCTTTCTGGCCGCGGTGGAGATACCAGGCTTGCCTTCAAAGCGACGCTTCGGCGGCGGCAGTTGTTCGAGAGACCGCATCACTTCCAGCCATTCGGCCAGGGTGATATTGAGCGGGTGGCGCCGGCGGTAGATGTGCTGCGCGTGGCGATGATCGCAATCACCGGGATGGCGGCCGTCAGGACGTAGAGGAGGAGATCAGGCATCAGGACCTCCCTATCTTTTTGCGGAAGCATTTGCGAATCTCGACCTTAGAACGGGCGAGGTCTAATTTTGTCGTGGCGTCCATCGCCGCGTTGCGAATCTGGGCGTACAGCGTGCCCCATTGCTCTTCGGTCCAGGCGACCATCTCTTGCGCTTCCTCACCCGTGACCTTGACGGTGATGCGTTCATTGGACAGTAGGGTGAACTTAGTTGGAAAGAGCCTCATCGGGCGCCTCCTGACGAGCGTGGCTGGAAATAACTTTTCACCCACGCCTTCACTTCGGGCGGCAGGCGGTTCAAGGTCTGCTGCATCTCCGACCGTGTATCGTCCGACAACTCGTTGAAGAAGAAGAGCTTTTCGAAGATTACGGAAAGGATTTCGGCCAGCCGGGGCGAAACATCTTTAGCAGCCGCCAGGCCCGTGGCGATGTGGGTCACGTTGCGGCCGACGAGAGAGCGACTCTCGGTTGGAATGAAACGAGTCGCGCGGCATTTATAGAAGTAACGCCGCTCGGGTCCGCCATTGGTGGAGATGACGATCACGCGCGGAGTCCGTTCGCCAATAGTCAGAGTGGTAGCCATCAGCGGCCTCCCAACAAGCGTTCGACCGGACCGCCGGGCAGAAAGGCCGCGCCGAACTCGGCGAAGAGATACACGGCGGCGAGGATCACGAAGACCTTGAGCCAGAGGTCGCAGATGCCTCCCACGCGGCGCAGGCGGTCGCTGATGCGGCGCAACTGCTCATCGCTGGGTGTGAAGGTCATCAGCGCGGCCCAGCGGCGGCGCAGGCGCGGATGGGATTGATGATGCAGTGGATCGGCCGTAGCGACTTCATGCTGTGCAATTCTAGAGAGCCGATCGGCGTCCATGCGGTAATTCGCGGCGTTCAGAGTCAACCGGATTTCATCCCTATATCTCTCAAGGAACTGCGACATGCTGGGGGCGTTAACGGTGTGAACGTGGATGGAAGTTGTCGAAGGCAACTGTCCAACCACGTTCAGAATATTTTCGAGAGATTCAATTTGCTGTGGTGATAAAAGACGACTCATGCGGTCACCTCTTCCTGACACCCCTGCGACGAAGACCTGTCGCCGGGGACCCCGTCCTGCTTCGGTTCGGTTGCGGCTGCCGCGCACTCCTTGCGAATCTCGCGGATGGAGGCCATCAACCTGCCGACGCTGATGTAGCGTTGCTGCTTTTTCTCAAAGCGGACCGTGGTGGTGGCCAGCTCGATCTGCTTGCGGATATTGGCGGGGTCCAGCGTGAATTCGCTCAATTCGCTGCGTATGATCCCGGTGGCTTCTTCCGCCGTGAGCGAAGGCAGGTAAACCTTGTCGATGGTGCGGCGCTCAAGCCGCTCGACTTTGCCCGTGAACCTGTCGAAGAAGGTCTCCAGATCGTCCGCGCCGGCAAAGCAAAGGGAAAAGTACGGCTCCTCGTCGAGCAGCTCGCGGATGGTATCGAAGCATTCGATCGACAGGTGTTGCGCCTCGTCGAAATAAAGCAGCACTCGCTTGCCGCGGAAGTCCCAGCGCAGATTGTGAATGGCGCGATCGGTGGAGATGGCCGATTCAGAGCCGGTGGCCGCGGCCACCCGCCGGATCAGGTCGCGCGGCGTGATGAGCGTCCGGCAATAGATGCGGAAGATGTAACTGGCGTGGCCGTGTCTGCGCTGCGCGTTGTGCTCCGCGATCTGATGCCGGGCAATATCCGTTTTCCCGGAGCCCGGCGGAGCGTAGAGCAGAAACATCTGCGGCTCCTCAAGCAGCCGCGCGAATGCGGCGCGCATGACGCGCACCGCGCCCGTTTCGTACATATTCTTGCTGGCGATCGAATCGATTTCCAGCGGGAAGCGGGCAATAAAGTCGAGCGCGGCCGCCGCGATGCGGGAGTCGTCGGCCCCGGCGTGGTGCAGGTATTTGCCGTCAAGAAACATGCGCAGCGTGGGGTGCGCGTAACCGATGCGGCGCGCGAAGTCCACGGCGGACATGCCGCTGCGGTTCAGATACTCCTGCACGAATTGCGGCGTGGTGCCGATGCTGGCTGTCTTGCTCATGCGCGTTGGCTCTCCAAAAACATTCGTGCTGCCTGCGCCGGCGTGGCGGCGGTTGCTGGGGATTTGTCATTGCCGGGTTGACGCGGCTTGCGCTGGGTCACCAGGTCATCGCCGGTTTCGCCGGCGGCGAGCTGCAACCGTGAGGCCATCGATTCGAGCGGAGAAACAGCGCCGTTCGCGCGGGCGTTCGAGCGGATGGTCGACAAAATGTTGCGGGTGGCCTTCTCTAAACCACGGCGTATGCGGAAGCTCTCGCCGATCTGCGCTTGAGTCTCGGCATCGCCGGGAGCGAAGCGGATCAGGTCCTCGGGCTCCAGCCAGGCAAGAAAGTTTCCGCCGAGATCGAGGGCCGCGGCGCAGTCCGGATCGGAGGGGTTCGAGGCGATGAGGATCTGGCTCTCGTTGGCCTGGTGCAGCGCGATCCAGCCGGCGTCGTCCACAGGCTGGTAGCGGCGCTTGTTCAGGGTCACCGCGCACTCCCGCACCTGGCGCGTCTCGCGGTCGAAAAGCAAGAGCGCCAGCGCGGCCGGCTCCGGCATGGGCCGCTGGGCGGGATTGAGGTTGGCGTTGAATACCTCCGTCGGAGTCCCGCCGTCCATGCCCTCGCCGCCGTGGGGCGTCGCGTTGTACTCCTCGATCCAACTCAAACAGCCGGCCACAATCTGCGAGGCGCGCGGATGGCGGCTCTCGGCGCCGCGTCCGGCTTTGACCAGCTTGCGGTGGGTCATCATGGCCGTTTCCGTCGCTTCCGGCCGCGTGAAGGGAGAGCCCGACGTGTAGGTGGGCCAGCATTTGTCGAAGCGCTCGTGCAGAGTGCGGAAGAAGCGCTCGACGTGCTTGGATTGCGGATGGTGAGGAATGCAGTGGGTGACGGCGATGTGCAGCCGCGCCAGAAAGCCCAGGTTGGCGATCTGCTCCAGCTCCGCGCGCCACCAGCCCTCGGGCGCCAGCGGCGATTCTTTCAGGTAACCCGGCAGCGCGCCCCGCGTCACTTTGCGATAGTCCTTGCCGTTGTCGACGTAGATGTGCTCGGGAGGGCCGAACCGCGAGATGCCCCGCCGCATGGTGGCGGCGATGGCCCGCGAGCTGCCTTCCCAGGCCCAGCTTGCTCCCACCAGGGCGCGCGACCGGTAATCGAGCATAGCCGAAAGCCGGATGCGCAGCGGGGCCCAGCGCTCGATATTGTCGAAGAGGTCGTTGCTGGCCTCGATGTCGTGGATCATGTGATCGCCGACCCAGACCTGGTTCGAGTAGACATCGGTGTAACCGCGCTTCAGGTAGGCGCTCATGCGCTCGCGGTAGGCTTTGCGGCCTTCGCGGGCGTAGACGGCCAGGGCCGCCGGCATCTGATGCAGCCACGCCCGCACGGTCTCGTAGCTGGGCGCGTCTTCGGGTGGAACTTCGAGCTGCGAGAGGTCGCGGAGGATGAACTCGTGGGCCACGCGCACGCTCATGCGCTCGTCGAGGAAGATGTAAGCCGCCAGCCACGCGGCCTTTGGATAGGCGTCAAAGAAGCAGCTGCGATGCTTGTCGCGGCGTTCGCGGTCGGCCAGAGCCGGCAGGCCTCCCTCCTTAAAGCGCACCAGCCAATGGAAGACGGTCCGGGTGGAGACCTCGGAGATCTCGGCTGTGTGCTCGACCAGACGGGTAAAGCTGGTCACCGGAGAGCCGTCGGCGAGACAGATTGAGGCGTATCGAGACGGATCGTTGCGATAGTCGAGCAGGGGAGTGAGGATTTGCAGCCGGCTCTCCGCCTGGGCCTGGGCTTCAGGAGAACAGAGCGCCACGCGCCGGAGCTGCGCGGCCGCGGGAGACGCGAAGGGGAGAATCGCCAGGCCTGCGCTCATGCCGCGCGCCTTTCTTTACGTTTCTCTGCGCGCCGGGCTTCGACTTCGATCCTGACCGCCAGGGCGTAGACCGCGGCGTAGCTCACTAAAAACTTCCTCCGCAGGCCCTTGAGGCGCATCAGTGCAAAGCGCGGGGTGGCGTGCACAATCACCTGACGGACGGCGCCGCGTTCGCGGACCGCGTCCTCGGTCTCGAAGATCAATCTCGTTTTGAGGTTGGCGAGGGCGCTCATGCGACCTCCGTTCGTGATGCGGCGCCCAGAGTGAAGGCTTCCGGAGAAACAGGCTTTTTGAATCCAGGGCGCGGGCCGCGCTTGCGGGTGATCGTCACGCGGATGCGCTCCAGCAGCTCGGCGGTATGAGGCGCGCACAAAACGCCATCGACAGGCGTCTCGAACTGCGGCTGTTTTTTCTCGGTCAAGACCAGGCATGGCATCGCCGGATCGATCGAGTGGGCGCGGGCCGCGAGATGATTGAGGGAGGCCAAAGGAAGCCGGCAGAGGAGGAGATCGTATTGAGCTACTTTCAACGCGTCCAGCGCGGCCTGAGCGGTCGTCGCCGTGGTCACCGAGTAGTAGGCCGTCTGAATTGAACCGGGACGCGCATTGCGGAGCGTGTAGCGCAGCAGGCTGAGCGCGTCTTCGTTTTCGCCGGCGAGCAGGATCCGTTTCGCTGGCCTCATGCCGCGCCGCCGTTCTCGGGCGCGGGCACGTAGCGCATGGCGCGCTCGACGTAATGGCGCACCGAAGGAATTGGATTTGTCTTGTTGCATTCGTTATCCCGGGCGGCGACGCGCTCGGCGGTGGAACGGTTCGACAGGGATGTGAGGACTTGCGGGATAGGATGCCAGGTCATCCCATGGTCGACGGTCCGTTCCACGATCCAGATTTCATTCAAGCTGTCAGGCATGAAAAGGTTCCTTCGCTTTCTTTGTTCAGCGGGCCGCTTGCATCCCCCGATACGCGCGGCCCGCGACTCACTCCCGGACAAGGAGGGGAGGAGATCAAACTTTTCCGGCCCAGGGCGAAGCGGCTGGAGTAAAGGATCAGAGCGGCATACGGCACCGCGCAGATCAGATCGAAGAAGTAATGCTGACCGCTGCCCAGCGTGGCCAGAACGGTGAGAGCTAAAAAGACGCCGCCGGCGATCGAACCAAGACGCCAGCGGCGCAGGAAGAAGAGGATCAGCAACGCGGTTGAGGTGTGGACGGAGGGCACGCCGTTGGGAGCGGCGGCGAGGGCAATCAGGTGCGGTACGACGGATGTGAGGGGGAGGGCCGGGAACGACGGAAAGGCGAAGGCCGGTCCGCAGACCGGAAAGAGCAGATAGAGAGGCACGGCCAGAAACGCATTCAGCAGAAAAACCTTCACCGTGAAGAGCGCCCGCGCCTCGGAGGCCCAGATCAGGTTGGCGGCGAAGGCCGCGAGGCACATCACCGGCAGCAGGCTATACGAGACACTGACCAGGATCGTCAGGCTGAGATGCGCAGCCACCAGTTGGCCGAGGTGGAAGCTGGGCTCGCCGAAGAGGCGGTCGAGTTGGTAGACGAACAGGTCGTACTTCAACGGCCGCAGGACGGTCATCCAGTTGGCGGTGAGCTGCGCGGCTGCGCCCATCGGCTCGACCAGGCAGGCTGCGCAAAGGAGCCACTCGGTGCGCTTGCGATCGGCGGGCGCGGCAAACCAGCGCACCGCGATCAGCGGGATCAACAGCGCGAGAAGGGCCACGCCGGGAAAGGCGATCAGGAAGACCAGAAGGCCGTTCATGCCTTCGCCGCCCATTCCGCGCGAATCGTTAACAGTTCACGGCGCAGCGCGCGCCATTGCTGATCGAGGTTAGCTTCGGTCTTCCAGCACATCAAAATGAATCGTGGATCCGCTCCGATTTTCCGGGCTAGTGAGGGGACGATGCGGTGGTAGTTCGGGAAGGAAATGCCAAGATGGATAAGGGAGAAGCGGTGGCGTGGATCGCATTTTATCTTCTTGGCCAATGCCTCAATGGCCACGGAGGGCATCACTGCTGTTGCTCGAAGAAGTAGTTCGCGATGGTCGGCTGTGCGCCCGTTGGAATAGGTGAAATCCGGAAGATCGATAAATGCCGCTTCCTTAAGCCGCTTTACGAATCGCTGCCCGGACTCGAATAAATCGGCGAACTCTTCGTTGAGTGGGACGACTGATCCGCGACGCTGGAAGCCAAAGAAAATCGAGAGACGCAAAAGTAATCGCTTCATGCCGCTACCTCGCGCAACGCCCGCTCAAGGCGCTCTACTTCTTTGTGGAGAGCCGCTTCAACCCGCGCAGAGCTTCCGCGCCCTTTGGCAACGCGGCTCACGAATGACGGGGTGACGTGGAGGTTCTTGGCAACCCGCGAAATCACGCCCCGATAAATCAGCGCACGCGGCGAGCCTCTTCCTGTGCTACGTTTTGAGTGGTACCGAAAGTGAACCATCACAGAGATCACGTTACAGATGTCTGTAGGGCTTGTCAAGCCCCTGCGAGAATTATTTTTATGGCCAAAACCGCCCATCTCGACCCGGCCGCACCAGCGACGATCAAGAGCTGGCGTACCGACGCTATGAAGCTGTCGAGAATAGAGTTATCCGCACGGCTGGGGGTCAGCACAGCGACAGTCTCAAATTGGGAATTGGGACAAAACGAACCGAGCTGGCGAATATATGGCAAACTAGCTGCGCTGGCATCCGGTCCTGACAGAGAGTGGTTCAAAAGGAAAGCGGGGCTGACCGACGATATTATTTCTGAGCTTGCAAATCCCGATGCCGGGTCGCGAGAGGACGTGAGTCCCTTCGACAGAATCCTCCTGGAGGAAGTGCTCGATGCTGTGCAGGACGCCGCGAACCAAGCGGGCGTGATGCTACCGGTAAAAAAGTTCGCCGAGATCGCGGCGGAGGTCTATGATGGTTCACGGAAGACGGGCTGCTGTGATCGGGCTCTCGCGCAAACGCTGATCGCCGAGGCCCGCTGCCCGTCGAACCTGAAAGTGAGCAAGTGATGGCGCAATGCAAGTTCTGCGGAAAGCAGGCGGGAATATTTCAGGATGAGCATCGGTGGTGCTATCAGGCGCACATCGCGGGCATTTCACTCGAAGAGCAATATGCCAAGGACGCGGCAAGGGCAGCCACACCTCTTCAGGCCGTGGGGGTCTTCTGGGCTGTCTTCGGCGCTTTGTGGGCCTTCAGCCTCACAGCCGGCTTGGTGTACTTTCTTCTCAGAGCGAGCTCAATGTAAAAAAAGTGAGGCCGTGATGGCGAAGTGCAAGTTCTGCGGGAAGGATGCGGGGCTATTCCAGGATGCGCATGAGGCCTGCCGGAGATCCCAGAAAGGCTATCGTTCACTGGATCAAGCCCGCGCCGAGAGTAGGCTTATCGCATCGCCGCCACGCCCGCTGACCATCTTCGGCGTCTTCTGGGCAGTCTTCCTCGCGCTGTGCGCCTACGGCCTTGTTTCCGCGATCGTGCTGGCCATCTCCAGGCTCCCGTAAAACTATTTACAATTCGGGTTTTCCCGCCCCGTCCCGCTTCCCACTGAGTGAACTTCCGCAGTTTCGGCGCTTTCCGCAGTTGCCGCGAGAAGCGCTCGCCCGCGCTCTATCCTGCCCACAGACCTGAACGGTCGGCACCGCGAAATCCATCGTTAAGGAGTCGCGGAGCGCCAGAGCAAAGAGGCTACGTGGGGTAGCAGGCAGCGCGGTTGCACGCTGCTATCCCCGTCCTCGATCTGAGGGAGCGGCATGGAACTCAGCGCGGCGGGACTCGATCTGATCAAACGCTCGGAAGGCTTCCGCGCCCAGGTCTACAAGGATGTGGCCGGCGTTCCCACCATCGGCTACGGCCACAAGCTGCTGAATCACCAATCTTTTCCCGACGGCATCGACGAGGCCTTCGCCTCCGAGATCCTGCGCTCCGACGTGCACGACGCGGAGCACGCCGTCAACTGGCAGGTGAAGGTTCCGCTGACCCAGGGCCAGTTCGACGCGCTGGTGGACTTTGTCTTCAACCTGGGCGCGGGCAGGCTCGCCGCCTCCACGCTGTTGAAAGACCTGAACGCCGGGCGCTACGATCTGGCGGCCGGGCAACTGCTGCGCTGGGATCGCGGCGGCGGCAAGGAACTCACGGCGCTGAAAGCGCGGCGCGCGTCGGAATACGAGCTTTGGAATTCGGAGGCGCAAGCATGAGCACGTCACCTGTACCAACTCCAGCCGTCGCCGCGGCGACCCCTGCTCCAACGAATGTGACGCACCTGCTGATCTTCTTCGTGATCGTTCTCGCGCTCTGCGCGCTGGGCGGCTACGAGTGGCTGCAAGAGCATGACGCGCGGCTCAAGGCCGAGGCCTCCACGGCCGCCGAGCAGAAGACTATCGACCAGGCCAAGACGGACACGGCAACAATTCAGAAGACGCTGGCTGGGCAACTGCAAACGCTGGAAGCGCAGCGCAGCCAGCCAGCCACGCCGCAGCAAATCGTGATCGACGCCTCGAAGTTCATTCCCAACCTGCCGCAGCCGCTGCAAGTGATCACTCCTCCGCCGACTCAGACGATCGTGGATGGAAAGACCGAGGAGGTCCCGAGCGCGCCGGTGGTGCAGATTCCCACTGCTGACCTGGCGGCGATCCAGGCTGGAGCCGTGACCTGCCAGGAGGATGCGGCCAACTTGACCGCCTGCACATTGACGGCAGCCGATACGGCAATCGAGTTGAAGGCGACGACCGCACAAAGAGATACCTGGGAGAAGACGGCCAAAGGTGGAAGCTGGCTGCACAAAACGTTAAACGCTGCGAAATGGATCGTGGTGGGCGCGGGCGTGGGTTATGTGGCGGGGCACAAATGGTGAGTCTCGACCAGATCGGCAACTGGGCGCGGCCGTTTCTGCGCTCCATGCTGTCTGAGCCAGACGGCACGGGCAGCAACACGCGCGTGTGCATCCTGCTGGTGATCTGCTTCGCGCTGGGCTGGGTGACGGCGCTGGTATGCCGGGTACGCGGCCCGGTGACAGTGGCGGAGATCGGCGCGCTGCTGGTGCCGTTGGGTACGTTTATTGGGCTCGCTTGCGCGCCGCTCTATGCGATGAACAAATGGGCCGATGTCAAAAATAACCAGGCGCGGGAGAATTCAGACCACCCGCAGCAGTAGGAAAGGAAACCGCATGGAACTCGTGAAGGGAATTGTCGCCGGCGGATTGGCCGGCGTGATCGTAGGCGTGATCTTCAGCAGCCGCATCGGCGCCAAGATCACAAGCCTGGAGACCACCATCGCAACCAAGGCGGACGCGCTCATCGCGGCCGCGCTGAAGAAGATCTAACGGGATAACCCCAACACTGAACCATCCCTGATTGCTGCTAGCGAAAAGAGTACAGCGCGTACCAGGGCAACCTCAACCAACCCGGCGCCGTGCTAGGCGGTAGACGGCGCCGGCTGAAAAAAGCGAGGAAGAGAAATGCACATCCTGAATATCGTTTTGATCATCGTCGCGGCGCTGGTGGCGCTGTTGATCGCTTTCTGGGCCGGTTGGCGATACGGGAGCTGGATATGGCGGGAAGAGCTGGGCCAGCAGAGAAAGCTCAATGCCGCGATCCTCAAGGAACGCAACGAGCTGAAGATCACCCTCGAAAAGGCCAGGTCAGCCGTGAGCCGCGCGGGCCTGGATGTGAAGAAAGTCTTTCCCTGGCTGATGCTCCTGCTCAGCGTAGGCTGGGCGGCAAGCTGCGGAGGCGGAGGTGGAACGTTATGCTGGGCGCAGGGCTCCGGTGTGGTGAGGCCGGCACTCCCGGTCTCAGACTCCAACACCGCGCAGCTCCTGACAGGCACTTCCTACTCTCCCGAAACCAATCTGGAAAAGCTGGATGTGACGGCCCTGGCCTCGGCGCGGAACTCGATCTACCTGGTTGCTTTTTCTCTTACCGATAAGGCGATCTGCGACGAGCTGGCGGCTCAGGCGCGGGCCGGCGTTCCCGAGCGGATCTATCTCGACCGGGGCGAGTTACAGGCCGAGTGCCGTGGAGATAGCACTTGCGCCCGTATTCCCTTGAGCGAATTGATCGGGTTGCCGGGGGTGGAGATCAGAGTTAAGCATTCTAAAATGCTGATGCACTTGAAGAGTTATGTCGTGGATAAGTCGCTGATTCGGGACGGCTCAGCCAACTTTTCCGAGCAGGGAGAGCGATCCCAGGACAATTCCGCCAGCTTCTCGGCGGATCCCCGGACCGTCGCCGCTTTCGCGGTCAAATTCCGGACGATGTGGGACCGCCCGGACAACCTGACGGTGGCCCAGGCTTTGGTGGAAGCGAAGGATAAGCGAAAACGAGCCACGATGCCCGCCAGCGCGCCGGGTGGAATTTAGGCGGGGGTAGGGGCACAGGGGCCGGGAAACCGGCTGGACGAGGCGAATAGGGGGCAAAGCGACCCCGAAAAGCGGCTGAGCCGGCCGGCCGGAGACGATTTTTGGGGTGGGGGTTCGAGAAGGGGGAAATGGCCACGGTGGCAACTTCAGGACTGGGACTCGGGATGATTCCCAAAGGGGATGTGCGGATGGGCTTCCGGACGGGGCTGCTCCGGTACCTGGGAGTGACCGTGGGGGGCGCCAGCGGGATGGCGATCGCTCTGGGGGCCTATGAGGTCTTCCGCAGCCAGCCGGATAAGTCGTTTGCGCTTCTCCAGATATGGGGGCCGGCGTTCCTGATCGCGTTGCTGGCGATCTATGTCACGGGTAAGTTCCTGGAAGGGTTGGTGGTAGCTCTGCGGGAAAGTTTCAGCATGGTGGCTAACTCGTCGCATGACTCGGCGGTAGCTGCCGGGCGGCAGGCGGATGCGCTGACTAAGTTGGCCGAGCAGGGCAGCAGGGACGCGGAAGAGGTGAAGCGCATGGCCATCTACGCGGCGCAGGAATTCACCGGCGTCTACGAGCGTTTCGACCGCCAGGACGATATTCTCAAGGATCTGACGCATGGCGTGAAGGGATTGCACTCGATGCTGAGCAGCGAAAAAGCGGCACTGGACGTGAAGGAAAAGAAAGAGGGTGAACGCGATGGGAGCTGAACGTTGGGAGATTCAGGCGCGGCGCCGGCGCGGCATCATCCTCAAGCTGGTGCGCGAGGGCCATGAAAACCAGATGTCGCGGATGGACGACTTCGAGCTGTGGGCGATTCTGCTCAAGATGGGCCAGACGGTGGGGCGCCAGCAGGTGGTGACGCTGCTGCAGGACCTGCAAGTGCTGGATTACCTCGACTTCAAATCGATCGCGGACGAAGAATCCGGGCGCGTCCAATTGAGCCAGATTGTGCTCACCGCCGCAGGGCTGCGCTTCTGCACGCGGCGCCAGAGCAACGACGACGTGCTCTTCAATTGAGCGTTATCGCATGATTACGTTTTAACGCTAAAGGAACGATGACAAAACCATGACAGACATCGAGAAAAAACGCGCGCGAGGAATTATTCAGAGACTCCGTCGGAAGCCGGGCATGTCGGGCTCCGGACCTATCGTCACCGGGCTCATGCGAGGGATGCTACGGGAGCTTGGCTTAAACCTGAGTCTTGAAGAGATAGCGTCTTTATGTGTGAATTTGCAGAGGGCATCCGCAAAAGCATGACCAAGCCCAGGCCTAAAACCGGAGAGCCGCGCAAGGCAAGGCAGCCGCTCAAGATCGACCGGCTGCCGGAATCCGCGCAAGCCGCGATCAAGGCGCTCTACGACCGCGGCCGCACCTGGGTGCAGATAGCCGAGCAATCCGCAAAGCCCTACAGCGCGGAGTGGCAGAAGGACGGCGGCGGCTTCATCGACTGGGTGCAGGTGGATACCGACGCTCTCGATCTCTTCCCAGGCCTGCGCCTGGCGAAGTCGTCCCTGCAAAGATGGTTCGACCTGCGCGTATCCCAGGTGCGGGCGCAGGTTCTCGCCGAGAGCGCCAAGGCGCGGGAATGGGCACAGTTATGGGCAGGGAACGATTTGGCGGAGAGCAACGCGGCGGTGATGAACGCCATGCGCGACCAGGTCTTCACGCTGATGCAGAAAGTGGGGCCCGGCGACCAGGCCAAGTTTCTTGAGGGCCTGAACCTGCTGTCGCTGACCATGTCGCGGTTGCAGCGCGTGGAGCTGCAGGCCCGGCGCGTCGCAGTTGACGAAAAGAACGTGCAGATCAAGCTCGATCTCATCAAGGAAAAGGCCGGCAAACTGATCGGCGAGATCGAAGGCGCGGACGGCAAGCCCGCGGTGGCGCTCACCCGCGAGGATCTCCTGGAGAAGGTGAGGGAGATTTATGGCGCCGTCTAAAGAAATCTTCCTCGCCTACCAGCAAGCATGGATCAACGATAAATCGAAGCTGAAAATCTGGAAGAAGGCCCGCCAGATCGGTTTCAGCTTCTGCTCCACCTTCCGCGCCGTCACCGACCTGGTGCGCCACAAGACGCTGTGGATCGCGCTCTCCGGAGGCCAGCGCCAGTCGAACGAGCTGGCGCACAAAGCGCGAGAGCACGTCGAAGCCATCGCGCAGATCGAGCAGGCTGCGCGCGGCTACGAGTTCATTGAGAAGGAAGGCACCGGGGCATTCGTCGAGGGCGTCGAAGAAACGCAGTCTATCATTCATTTTCCTTCGAACAAATCCCGCATGATCTTTCTGCCCGCCAATCCAGACACGGCCCGCGGCTACACGGGCAACGTGCTGGCCGATGAATTCGCTTCCCACAAAAAGGCCAAGGAAATCTACGCGGCGGTCTACCCCTCCATCACGCGGGGCTATTCGATGGAGATCGGCTCGACGTGCCGCGGCGAATCCGGCATGTTCTACGAGCTGTGCGAAAAAGAGAACGGATTCTCCAAGCACTGCACCACGATCTACGACGCGGTGGCGCAGGGGCTCGACGCGGACATCGTGAAACTGCGCGAGGGCTGCCCCGACGACGACATCTGGCAATCGGAATTCTGCTGCCAGTTCATCAGCGACGCTTCAAGCTGGATCACCTGGGATCAGATTCAGGCGGCGGAATCGATCTTCGCCTCGATCGATCTGCCGGAAGGCTTCAAGTCTGTCGGTGAGCTTTTCCTGGGCATCGACATCGGCCGCAAAAAAGACCTGACCGTCGTTTACCTGCTGGAAAAGGCGCTGGGCGTTTTCTGGACCCGCGCCATCGTTCGTATGCGCGCCGTGCCCTTCGCCATGCAGCGCAAGCGGATCGACTGGTTCTTCGAGCATCTGCCCATCCGGCGCTGCTGCTTCGACTCGACCGGCATCGGAATGCAGATGTCGGAGGAGCTGCAGATCAAGTGGGGAAGCTACCGCGTGGAGCCGGTCACCTTCACGCTGGCCGTGAAAGAAGACCTGGCGGTCCGCACCCGGCGCAATTACGAAGAAGGAACCATCCGCATCCCCGACGACCGCAATCTTCGCGGCGCAATTCACGCCGTGCGCCGGATTCCAACGGCCGCGGGCAACTTCCGCTTCGACGCCGACCGCACCGAGCTAGGCCACGCCGATGAATTCTGGGCGCAGGCGCTGGCGCTTCTCGCCGGGGACAACGGACCTGTGTGCGTACTGACCGGCGTGCAGGCTTCAGACAAGCCCACTTCTTATTCGCAGTTGAAAGGATTCTGACCATGGCTCAGTCCAAAGCGCCGGTTGTTCCCCCCATGCCGCCCAAAGGCGAGATCATCTCTTCGGAGAGCCTGTACCTGCAGCAGATTTCGCTCTACCGCAACACCATGGCCTTCGGAGGCACGCGCAACCCCACGGAAGTGATGGCGGCCATGATCTACAACATGCCCCAGGCCATGGCCTACTACCGCGAGTTGGAAAGCAAGGATGAAGACGTTTCCGGCTGCCTGGAAGAACTCAAGACGACCGTGCTGCAACGCGACCGCAGCATCCTGCCGGCTCCACGCGACGAATCGGCGCAGGCCGCGGAGATCAAAAAATTCATCGAGGCGGAGCTAGGCAAGCTCGACTTCCACGCGGTGCTCGATTGCATCCTGAAAGCGCCCGGCTACGGCTTCAGCGTGCAGGAGCTGATCTTCGACGTATCGGAAGGCCAGGCGTCCCTGCTGGAAATCTCCGATTGCCCTCAGGAGCTCTTCCTCTTCGGCAACCGCTTCAAGCCGCAGGTGCGCAACCTGCAACTGCTCGACAATCCCTGGGCCTCGGACGGCGCCGAAGTTCCCGAGCAGAAGTTCCTGGTCTACAGCTACCGCCCCTACGCGCGCAACCGCATGGGTAGCCCGCTGCTTAAGGATGTATTCTACCCCTCCTGGTTCAAACGCAACATCCAGCGGCTGTGGATGCAATTTGCGGAAAAAGGGCCGGGCACGGCGGTGGTGCACTACAACGATCCCGACAACGAGTCGGCCCGTAAGACCGCCGTGAACATCGCGCAGGCCCTGATCGATAGCGTGGCCGTGGCCGTTCCCCACGGCTTTGAATACGACGCGGAGCTGCTCAAGATCGCGCGCGCCCAGAATCCCGATGTCTACGAACACTTCTTTTCAAAGATGCAGTTGTCGATCGCCCGGAAAATCAAGGGCGAAACGCTGACCAGCTTCTCCGGCGAGGATGGTATCGGCTCCAAAGGGCAAGGCGATACCCACGCCGACACGCTTGATCAGCGATCGGTGGAGATCTGCCGCAGCCTGCAATCAGTGATCAACCGCCAACTCGTGAGGCCGCTGGTCCTGTGGAATTACGGCCCCACGGCGCCCATGCCCGTTTGGCAGTTCGATCTGGAAGAGGCGGAGGACCTGAATCTGGCGTTGACCGTGGACACCGGCTTGCAGCGCATGGGCTTCCAGTTCACCGCCGGCTACATCTCCGATCGCTATGACCGGCCCTTGGCTCCGGGCATCGATAAAGACCAGATTCTGGTGCCCAACGTGAACGCGCCGTCGGTGGCGCTGCGCGACACCTCGTCGGCCAGCTTCACCGAGCGCCAGGCGCAGCGCGGCGCGGAGGCGGCCATGCGCGCAGAGATGGAGCAATACGACCAAGTCTTCGATCAATTAAAGGCCGACACAATCGACATCTACAAGCGGCGCGTGCGCGAGATCGCCGCCACGGCCGTGCCTCCGAGGGAGTAGGAGAAACGAATGCGATGTATAGCCACCATCTCAGTGAACGGCGGCGCGCCGGTCCGATGCACGCGGAATCTCGGTGATGAACACTTTGACCGGGAGACCATGCACGAATGCAAAATCCCGGACAGCAACGGAAAGAGCGGCCTGATCGTTCGCTGGGCATCCTGGCGCACAATTCAGGCGGCGCCTACGCCTGAGCCATGGCTTGATCTATGAACTTCGGTCCCACATCTCCCGCGCACGTCGCGCAGATCCAGATCGGCGATCTGCTCAGCCGCCACCTGGCCGCGGCCAACCTGCTGGGGCGGCTGCATGTCGCGCGCTTCGGCCTGGTCAAGCTCAAACATCCCATCCGCCTGGCTACCAAAATGGGCCACACGCGGATCTTTGCTCAGACCGATGATGAAGGTGGCACGCTCGATGTCGGTTTCAGTTTCGATCTGCCGCCCACGGGCGCGGTCAACTATCTGCGCAACCTCACTCCAGTGACGCGGGAAGTCTTCGACGGGCTCACGCGGCAATATCAGAACGACGCCTTCACCGTGGCCGGCATCAGCGATCAGAGGTTGATCGAAAAGATACGCGACGCGCTCTCCGCGACCCTGGCGAAGGGCGGAACACGCGCGGACTTTCACTCGGCCGTTGATGAGCTGTGCAGCGACGCCGGCGTCGAGAAGCTGGCGGCCTTCGAACTGGACACCGTCTTCCAAACCAACTCCGGCAAAGCCTACTCCGCCGGCAGGCTTGAGCAGATGCGCGAGCCGGGCATGATGGACGCGCTGCCCTATTGGCAATACTGGACGGTGGGCGATCTGCGAGTGCGCCCAGCGCACGCGGCCCTGGACGGCTTCTGCGCCCGCGCCATCGATCCGGTGTGGCTCAAGATTTATCCGCCCAACGATTACAACTGCCGCTGCTCGGTGATCCCCATTCTTCCCGAAGACGCGCCCGAAGGCAGCGATGAAGGCGGCCTGGAGCGCCTGCCGCTGCTGGCGCGCATCGGCATTCCCGCGCCCGGCTTCCACACGCTCACCGGCGGCTAAAAAACCAAAATCTATTGTAAAAGTCAGAATCGGGTATAAGATGCTTTTTGAGGTCCTCCCGCGTTCGAGCGAATCCGCTTGTCTTGCGGCCTCCGCTTTTAGCCTCCCATCCTCCATCCCAGCGTAAACTTCCGCAGTTTCGGCGCTTCCCGCAGTTGCCGCACCAACCTGTCAATGAGCCTGTAAATTGGCTTCATGGCGCTCACCAAGACCGTCGACGGCAAGCCGCTTCCCAAGGAAAAGTTCGCCTACGTGGGCGACGACGAAGACATCTCCACCTGGCATCTGCCCATCGACGACGATCACGTCGACTCGGCGGTGAAGATGTTCGGCCACGAGAAGCATGTGCCCGAAGCGGAAAAGGCGGCCACGGCGCGCAAGATCGAAACTGAAGCCAAGAAGCACGGCATCGACACCAGCAACTTCCACAAAACCTATCTGGCGAGTTCCGAGCACGGCGAAGCGCCGCGCCCGTGGATGGAGATCTTCCGCGCCGGCGATTACATCGCCGCGGGCAAGGGCGTGATCACCGCCGCCGATCTCGGCCGCGTGGTGCGCAACTACGATCCCACCTATCACGAGGCTCCGGAGACGCTCGGCCACCGCGCCGACGATCAGCCCGCGTATGGATGGATCGATGCCCTGACCCTCGATGGCGACAAGCTGCTGGCCAGGGAGCGCCAGGTCGATCCCAAGTTCGAGGAAGCCCGCAAGGCGGGAAAGTTCAAGAAGCGCTCGGCCGCGTTCTATCAGGACGCCGCCGGCAACATCACCGGGCTGCGCCATCTGGCGTGGCTGGGAGCAGGCATTCCCGAAGTGAAGGGACTGCAAGACATCGCTTTTGACGATCATGGCCAGAAGTTCATCGAGGTGGACTTCGGGGAGGAAAACCCAGTGGCAACAGCAACAGAAAAAACAATGCCCGAGCAGGTGAAGGAATCCGTCAAGGCATTCTTCGCCGAGTTGTTCAGCGGGAGCGCTGCTCCCAAAACTTTCAGCGAAGACGATGCCAAGCGCATCGCCACCGAGGCCGCAACGGCCGCAGCAGCGCCGCTCCAGGCCAAGGTCACGGCGCTCGAAACCGATCTCAAGGCGCAGACCGCGAAGTTTGCGGAGCGCGAGACGGCCATCGCCGGCGGCGAAGTGAAGCAGCGCGCCGTCGCGGCCATGACCAAGCTGAAGACCGCCGGCAAGTGGGTTCCAGCCTTCGAGAAGATGGGCCTCGGCCTGGTCTTCGAGGAGCTGGCCGCATCCACGAAGACCGTCGAATTCGGCGAGGGCGACAAGAAGCGGAAGATCACGGCGCTGGAGACGCTGGTCGAGTTCATGGAAGGGCTGCCGAAGATCGTTCCCGGCGGTCCGCGCCTGATGGTGGCTTACTCCGGCGGCGTGGGCAAAGGCAAAGCTGGCACCGGCGATCCGCTGAGCGATGCCGCTTATGCGATCAAAGATGCCCGCAAGGCGGAGAACAGCGGCAAAGGGATCAGCTTCGGCGAGGCGCTCGCGCAGGCCGCCCAGGAGCATCCTGACTTGACGGTTGCCGGCAGCGGAGCCGCCGGACAGGTCTGAGTTTGCTGCTGGAGCGCCTGGTTCGGTCTCGGCAGGAATAAGTCCACTTCGGATTGGTAACCAGGACTGATCCGACGCGGCACACGATTTTGATTTCACGCCAGGAGGCGATGATGGCAAACATTTACGTCGAAGCAAAAGGTCCCAGAGGCGTGCAGGCAAAGGAATCCCTGCTGCCCGCGGCCGTCACCGGCTACTCGCGCGGCCTGGCCGTCACCTACACCGGCACCGATGCCGCTGGAGTCAACGGAGCGACACTCGCCGTTACTCCGGGAATGGTTTGTGTGGGCATTCTCGAAGAGGATGCGATCAGCACCTCCAACCCCAACGCCGTGGTCGAGTTCGGCCAGTGCATTGCTCAGATCGGCGCCAACGTGACCGCGCTGAATCCTCTCGCCGTCAACGCTTCCGGCCAGTTGGTTCCGGCTGTCTCGGGGAATGCGGTGGTGGCCGTGGCCCTCGAATCGCAGACCTACGTCTCGCCGGGCAGCTTCGCCAACGTCTTCGTGCTGGGGCTCTTCGGCTTCCTGTGCAGCAGCACGGCCACTTCGTTTGTGGCCACGCCCACTGTCACCCACATCACTTCCGCAGGCGCCATTCCGCTGACTTCCGGAACGTATGGCCTGGGCAGCGCTGGCGCGCTGGCCATGACGCTGGCGACGCCATCTGGCGGCCAGGATGGCGTGATCCTCTTCATCACCGCCGAAACCTCCCATGGGCACACCATCACCGCAGCCGGCAACAAGATCAACGGCACCAGCCATATCGTGACCTTAGCGCTGGAAGGCGATGGCGTGTTCCTGCAAGCGGTGGGTGGGATCTGGAATCTCATATCTCTTGTGGGCTCGGCCACGCTGGACAACTACGCCGAGCTGACCGAGGTCACTCATGAAGTGACTTCGACCGCGATTCCGGTTGTCTCTGGAATCTACGGCCTGGGCAGCGCGGGCGCGCTGGCCATGACCCTGGCGACGCCGACGGCGGCGCAGGATGGCACCGAGCTGTACATCGTAGCCGAAACGGCTCACGCGCACACGGTCCACGCCTCGGCCGGGATCATCATCGGGGCAACCACCGGCTATGCAACCTTCGCCGCGGTTGGCGATGGCATTCAGTTTGTTGCTGTGGGCTGCAAGTGGATGGTAAAAGGCCTCACCGGCCCGACTCCAGTAATCCTGAGCTAACGATTTCAACCGGGCGGCCACGCGCCGCCCGCGCAACACGAAGAACGATTTCATCGGCCACTGCGGCCTGGAGGAACTGAAAAATGGGCGGTTACGTTGGTCTGGCACCAGCAGGGTTTCCGAATGTAGCCCTGAGCAATTACGCGAAGGAATTCGCCGATGACCAGGTCGCGCTGGTCGGCGACATCTTCTGCCCGAAGGTTCCTGTCGAGCGGCAGTCCTTTCCTTACCTGATCTGGGATCGTCAGAATTTGATTATCCCCGGATCGACGCTGCGCGCGCCCAGCGCGAACGCTGCCACCATCCGGCGAAACTACTCGACCAACAGCTACTTCTGCCGGTCGCACGCTCTGAAAGGCGCGGTGGCTTTTGAGGAAGAGGCTTACGGCCTCGGCCTGGGCTTCAGCACCAAGCAGCACCTGACGGGCGATTTGATTGGGCGCATCCGGCGCTCGCGCGAGATCGAGATCGCCAATCTGCTGCTCTCGCTCTCGAACTTTCCCAACGGCGTCGATCTCTCTTCCGGGTCGAACAATCAGTGGGATGTGTACCCCGCCGTGCCCGACGAAGGCACCGACGGCTCGCACCCCATCGTGCAGGTGGAAGAGGCGAAGGAGTTGCTCCGCCAGAGCGGCATCGCCGACGACCAGATGACGCTGGTGCTCAGCAGCCCGTGCGTGGCCGTGCTGAAGAACCATCCCGACATCATCAACCGCTTCAAGTACACCAACACGCTCGGCATCATCGACATCGACAAGCTGAGCAGCGTCTTCGGCGTCAAGTGCGTGCGCGCCGGAGCTGTCAAGGCGTCGCAGAACATGACGGCCTCGTGGATCTGGGGCAGCAACGCCTTCCTGGGCTACGCCAGCCCCAACGCCACCCGCGACGACGTGAGCTGCGCCAAGACCTTCGTGTGGGCGGGCGGCCAGATTCCCGGAAGCGATGGCAACAACGTCGCCATGCCGGCGGCTCCCGGCACCATCGACGGCTACGGCGTTCTGGAGTGGCTCGATCCCGAGCTGGACCGGAAGACCTACTGGCAGAGCGTGGACTGGTACTACGACACAAAGGCCACGGCGACCGAGACGGGCTTCCCGTTCCTCAACTGCCTGCACACCGCTCCCACCATGGTCACCCTGCCGGGCCTGCTCGAAGGCTGAGGCACGGCATAACCCGCTGAACAAAGAGGCGCGCTTCCAACGAGGGCGCGCCTCTTTTGAGAATGAAAGCCAAAACTGAAGAGAGGAGAAAAAACGATGGCAGACAGCACCCACACCGAGAAGACCACAGAAACCCACGACGACGCGAAGCC
>PMYL01000045.1 GCA_003170825.1 Acidobacteriaceae bacterium | reverse complement strand
AATAGGGAACAGGGAATAGAAAGTGCCCGTCCTCTGGTCATTGTGCATTCATTTATTGTGCGCCGGTTGAAGGTAATTATCTGCAAGGAGCCGAGGAAAGGTTTGTGGTTTCCCAGGTCCCAAATGCGGGACCTGGGGCACCCAGCTATAGTGGTGGACCCATCATTGCTGAGGCCTGCGCCACCCGCCGACTACGGATTCGCGAGCGGAACCCGCACCAGGATCGCATTGTCCACGCGCACAATCAGGCGGGAGTATTTCTCCTTGCCCGCGTTTTGCATGGCCTGGTAGCGCGGGTTGAGCGAGTCCACGTCGACGCGCAGAGGAGCCTTGGGGTCGCGGGGCACGTCGAAGCTGACGCGGATATCGGGCTGGCCGTCGCCGTCGATGTCCACCGTGTCGGATACGCGCTGGGGCAAGGCGCTCACGGGGCTCCAGTCGAGCTGGACGAAGGGCTTTTCGCTCTGCAGCAGGTGAGGGTAGACAGGCCGGTGAACGTTGATGGAGTATGCGCCCATCGGAATGGTGCGCACCTTCGGGCCGCCGGTGTAGACCTCATCCACGTGCATGCCGAGGGCGATAAACCCTTTGCTGAAGAGTCCCATGAGCAGAAATGGAGTCAGCAGCGCCGCCAGCACCGTTGCGCCTGCCGCCGTGTAGCCGAGAATAGGGCGAAGTTTCATCAGCTCCTCCTAAACGAAAACGTGCAGAATGGTGGCGATGCCCTGAGCGATGATGGTGCCGCCAAACATGACAGCCAAGGCCCAGGCGGAATAGAGAAACATAAGCCGCGCACGCTCCGGCTTCCATGCGATCTGAGTTCCCTTGATATGCCAGACAATTGCCTGCCGTGGGCAGACATCCACGCATGCGCCGCACTTCATGCAGGAGAGCAAGGTCTCGCCGCGAGCGACGGATTCCTTCGAGAGGGAGAGATTGGGGCAGGCGTTCTGGCAGAGCAGGCAGGGCTTGCAATGGTCCTTGTCGATCTTAACTTCGAAGATGCTGATCTTGTTGAAGATGGACTGGAATGCGCCGAAGGGGCAGAACCAGGCACACTGCGTTCTCTTTTTTGTCAGGAAGGGCAGCGCGATGACCAGCCCGGCAAAGAGCAGGACAAAGATTACGTTTTGGATCAAGCCGATGGTGCTGCGAGCGGCGACGTATTCCGAGACGGCTTTGAAGGGGCAGAGCCACATGCAGTAAGCCGGCTCAAAGAGGGCCAGCGAGAGCAGCACCATGGCCAGCAGCACGGCCCACGGGAGGTAGCGCCAGCGCGAATCGAGCTTGCGGATTCTGGCGCGGGCGGGAATGGCGGCGACACCCTCTTCAATTCCGCCGAAGAAGCAGGCGTAACTGCACCAGCCTTTTCCCATGACCAGCGTCAGGGCCAGCCAGATGCCCACCATGGCGGCAATGCCGCCTGCGATGGAACCGGGAAAGACCAGCGTACGGGTCAGCGCCGCCGGCAGAATGAGAAGCGGAATGGGCATGAAGCAGAATGGCGTACGACCGGCAATCATCTCTTCGATGGGGATACCCATGGAGCCGCGCATGACGTAGAGGTTATGGATAAAGCCAATGGGAAAGAGGATTCCCAGGCTCACGAAGAAGATGCGACGCCAGCGATAGGTATTGTGGGTTCGCATCATCATGAAGAAGAGCGCGGTCATGAAGAGCGCGGTGATAACGCCGGAGATACGCGACAGCGGCTCGGCGCTCGCGCCGGGACGAAAAACCATCATGAGCAGCGACCAGATGAGGATGGGCAAGGTCAGAAACAGAGACCAGAGGATGCCGCGCGGCGCCGGGCGTGCGAGCGGCAGAGTGCGAACGTCAGTAGCCATAGGCTTTTTTCCCCAAGAGCATAGCGATTCCCATAGAGAGGTAATAGAGGGCAATGAGCGCCATCGCCATGCGTGCGACGGTGAGGACGGCCTGGTTGCGAACTATGCAGCCCAAACTTAAGAACGGAATAAACCAGATAGAAGTTCCAATAAAAAAAGCCGCAAAGAAGAGCATGGCGGCGGCGAGGCTGCCGGTTTGAGCGGCGCGGATGCCGGCAACAACAAAGGGAGGACAGAGATTGAGGCCGGTAAGCAGGCCCAGAGCCGCTGCGGCGGCGAGGCCGCGAGTTTTGTTATCAGTGATTTGGACGAGTTTTGATTCGGCGCATGGCTGGGCGCACATGCGATGGGCCGCGAAGGAGTAGCAGAGCAGCACGACGGCAAGAAGCACGTAGACCGCGCCCATCATCAGCAGACGCGGGGTTGGCAGCAGGGAGGCCAGCAGGCCGAGCTCCCAGGCCACGACGGCAAACAGCAGGTATCCCAGAAGGCGTGCCGCCAGAAAGGCGGAGAGATAGCCGGTATTGGCTCGAAACCCCGCACGCCCCGTAAGCAAAGTGGGAACCAGCACGGGCCCGCAAGCAGCTATGCAGGCTGGTCCGGACGCCAGCCCCAAGGCCAGCGCCTCGCCGAATACGACTAACGCGGCCATACGCGGAGAATAAGCGTCATTTGGTTTCCCAATCGGTGATGCAGATCACAGTCCGGTGCCTGCCGGAGCGCCAATCATGGATCATGTATGGTTAGCGTCCGCGCGTGTGGAGGCGATTCGTGATCCGGTCCAGATGGCCGCTGTGGCGCAGGATTTCGCAGATATTTTTTCTGCTGCTCTTCCTTGCGCTGCTGCTCTTTACCTCGCTGAGCCTCTTTCCCGGCGGCGCGACCGAGATTCATCTGCGCGCGCCGGTGCGGCTGTTCTTCGAGTGGGACCCGCTGGTGGCCGTGGTCAACGCCCTGGCCAGCCACGCGCTCTATCGTGGCCTGCTGTGGAGCCTGCTCATCCTCGTGCCCACGCTCTTTCTGGGCCGCTTCTTCTGCGGCTGGATCTGCCCGATGGGCACGCTGCAACACTTCGTGGGCAATATGCCTTCGGAGGCCAAGAGGGGCAAGCAACGCATCGAGGCAAATCGCTATAAGCGCTGGCAGACCGGCAAGTACGTTGTGCTGATTGCCGGCCTGGTCGCTGCCTGCTTCGGTTCGGCGGCCATCGGATGGCTTGATCCCTTCAGTTTGCTGGTTCGCTCCTTTGGGCTATCGATTTTGCCGGCGTTCAACTCTGCCGTGCGCGCAGTGCTAGCGCCGCTCGAACACAGCCACATCGCGGCGATCAAAACGACCGGCGAGACGCTGCATACGATTCTGCAAATCACGGTGCTCGATCTTCGTCAGCCGCACTACTACCAAGGCCTCGTGTTGGGCATTCTGTTCATTGCCATTCTCGCGGCCAGCCTGCGCGTGACGCGGCTGTGGTGCCGCGCGATCTGCCCGCTCGGCGCATTGCTGGGCGCGGTCTCCCGCTGGAGTGTGCTGGGGCTGCACAAGGACCCTGCCGCGTGCGACAACTGCAACCGCTGCCTGCTCCACTGCCAGGGCGGTGACGATCCCATCGGCGGCGCGCCGTGGCGCAAGGCCGAGTGCCACATGTGCATGAACTGCGTGGGCAGTTGCCCGCACGACAGCCTCCAATTCCGCTTCTTCCGCAACGAGCCGGAGGTCGCCTCACCCGACCTTGGCCGGCGCAGGACGCTCACTGGTCTTGCGGCCGGCGTGGCGATCGTTCCGCTGATGCGCGCCAACACAGGCCTGGGCAAAAGCCGCCACGAACGGCTGCTGCGGCCGCCCGGCGCGCTCGATGAGCCGGACTTTCTCTCCCGCTGCATCCGCTGCGGCGAGTGCATGAAGGTTTGCCCCAACATCGCGCTCCATCCCACCTTCGATGAAGCGGGTCTCGAAGGGCTCTGGTCGCCCACGCTGGTGCCGCGCATCGGCTACTGCGAGCCCAGTTGCGTGCTCTGCTCCGAGGTTTGCCCCACCGGCGCAATCTGGCAGATCACGCCCAAAGAAAAAGGCTGGGTGGTGGGCGTGGGCCAGTCCGCGGCGGCGGACCAGCCTGTCCGCCTGGGGACTGCATTCTATGACCGTGGCCGCTGCCTGCCCTGGGCCATGGCCACCGAGTGCATCGTCTGCGAAGAGTGGTGCCCGGTCTCGCCCAAAGCCATTTATGTGCAAGAGGCTCAGGTCATCGACTCGGCCGGCAACACCAAAACGCTGAAGCAGCCGCGCGTCGATCCCAGCCGCTGCGTGGGCTGCGGCGCCTGCGAGTACGCCTGCCCGCTGCAGGAGCACCCCGCCGTGTACGTGACAAGCATTGGCGAAAGCCGTTCGCCCGGCAGCCAGATTCTGCTCAACAGGAAATAAAGGAGACCGCTCAGTGATGTTTCGCTCGAATGGATGGATGTTGCCGATATGGTTGTCGATGTTCGCAGCTTTTTTGGGCGCGATGATAGCCATCACCGCGTCTGAAGGATGCAAGAAGGCCAAATCCGACCCGTTCCCGGCATCGGGCGCGATCGCAGGCTGGGATAAAACCAGCGACACCCGAGTCTTTGCGGCCAAAGACCTCTGGCAATACATCGACGGCGACGCCGAGCAGTACATCTCCGCAGGCGTCGTCTCCACCTCGACCTCCGACTACAAGTACCAGGGCCAGTTGGAGGCGGTTGTCGATGTCTACACCATGAACGACGCGGCCGGCGCGCGCAAGATTCTCGAAACCGGACAGACCTCCGACGCCAAGACCGTCCAACTGGGCGATGCGGGCGTCGCGTACGCGCAGAGCATCAGTTTCCGAAAGGGCCGCTCTTTAGTGCGCATCGTTGCCTATGAGTCCACGTCCAACACTCCGCAGGCTCTGCTGGCCCTGGCGCGCGGCGTGGAAGCAAAACTCTAAATCACTCAGCCGCAGCGCCGGCCGCATCGACGAACGAGGATTGCCATGAAAAACCGCCGTGATTTTCTGAAGACCGCAGCCACCGGAGCCGTGCTGCTGGGCTCGTCCGCCGCGGCGGACAAGCTCGGGTTTGCCGGGATGCTGGACAAGCACGCCGAGGCCGCCAAATCCAAAGTCGTGGTCGCCAAAGATGCGGCGCTCCATGGTTCAGGTGGGGGCCCAGGCGGCCAGCTCGACGACAAGCGCGTCCTCGATCTGCTCGACCGCGCCATCGCCGCCTACACCGGACACCACGACCCGGTCGAGGCCTGGAAGCGCATCGTGCCTGTAGGCAAGGTCATCGGCCTGAAGACGAACGGCTTGGGCGGCAAGGGCATCTCAACCCACCTGGCATTGGTGCTGGCCATCGCAGAGCGGCTGCAGCAGGCCGGCGTCAAGCCCGGAGAGATTCTGGTCTGGGACCGCAACGCCCGCGATCTTGAGGCTTGCGGCCTCACCATCTCGACCGACCCCAGCCGTGTCCGCTGCTATGGTTCCGATGTAGCCGGCTTCGAGGAGCAGCCGGTGGCGTTTGGCTCGGCAAGCGTCAAGCTCGCCAAAATTCTCACCCGTGAGTGCGCAATGGTGCTCAACCTGCCCATCCTCAAGGACCACGGAATGGCCGGCGTCACCTTCTCCATGAAGAATATGTACGGCGTCGTCCAGCATCCGCAGCAGCTACATGGCGGCGGCTGCAACCCCGGCGTGGCGGACCTCAACTGCATTCCCGCCGTCCGCGAGAAGGTCTGCTTCACCATTGGCGACGCGATTTCGTCCGTCTATGACGGTGGGCCCGGCTTCCGCCCCGAGCGCCTCTGGCAGCCCAACGCGCTCATCGTAGGCGAGGATCGCGTGGCCGTGGATCAGACCGCGTGGCAGATGATCGAGCGCAAGCGCGCCGAGGTGGGATTGCCGACGCTCGAGGCCGCGGGCCATCCGCCGCGCTACATCGCCACCGCCGCCGATGCCGATCACAAGTTGGGCTTCAACGATCCAAAACGCATCAGTTTGATGGAAATTTAGCTCATGGAAATTTGACCGGGAGGATCACCATGGCCGAGGAAACAGATCGGAAGCCGGACGAGAAACAGACCCAAGCGCAATCTCTCACGCGCCGCGAGGCCATGCTGCAACTGCTGCGCGTGGGCGGCGTGGCGGCGGGCGCGGCAGGCGCAGCCGTCTGGCTCAGCGAGCACAGCTTCCGCCCGGTCCCGGCCCGGGCCGTGCAGGCCCGCCGCGACCATCGCATCGCCGCCGATCCGCAACTGCCGAAGATGACCGTGGTCCAATTCCCCACGGACAAAGACCCGTCCGTGGGGACCCCAGGTGCGCAGGGCGGGGAGCCGCGCGCGCTCGTCCAGAAGGCGCTTGAAAATCTAGGCGGCATCCGCCGCTTCGTCAGCCGCCAGGATGTGGTGGTCATCAAGCCCAACATCGCCTGGGACCGCACCCCGGAGCAGGCCGCCAACACCAATCCTGAAGTGGTCGCCGAGGTCGTCCGCCAGTGCTGGCAGGCCGGAGCGAAGCGCGTCATCGTCACCGACGTCAGTTGCAACGAGCCGCGCCGCTGCTTTCAGCGTTCCGGCATTCAGGCTGCCGCGCGCGCCGAGGGCGCCGAAGTTATCCTGCCCGATCCCGAGTTATTCCGCGAAGTCGAACTGGGCGGCGTGGTGCTCAAAACCTGGCCCATCTTCACGCCTTTCCTCGAAGCCGACAAAATCTTCAACCTGCCCATCGCCAAGCACCACGTACTCACCGGCGCAACCCTGGGCATGAAGAACTGGTACGGCATCCTGGGCGGGCAGCGCAACCGGCTGCACCAGCAGATTCATCAGAGCCTAGCCGACCTGGCCAGCTTCATGCTGCCCACAGTCACTCTCATCGACTGCTACCGCATCCTGCTGCGCAACGGCCCCACCGGCGGCAACCTCGAAGACGTAGTCCTCAAGAAGACCATGGTGGCCGGAACCGATCCGGTAGCCATGGACGCCTACGTAGCCAAGGCGTATTGGAACCTGGACCCCGCGCAGATGCCCTACTTAGAGATGGCTGCCGGGCGCGGACTGGGCACCGTGGACTTCGATAGTTTGCAGGTGAAGGTCAGCCAACTGGGGTAGCGCGGCAGTTACCGATTCGTCTACAGGGAATATGCGCTACAATGCTTACAAGAGTGACAAGGTGAGGATACTTTCGTGAAACCAGCCCCTTCGATGGTCGTCAGTATGCGCCTGCCGACGGAGAGCGGAAAGCGCCTCAAGCGCATGGCCAACCGGCATGGATGGACCCCCAGCGACGCCAGCGCGCGCCTGGTGGAGGAGGGCTTGCGCCGGTCGGAATTCGCTTTCATCGACTTTCGAGATACCCCGGCGGGCCGGCAAGCCTGCATCCAGGCCAGTTCGCTCGCTGTGTGGGAGATCATGCTGCTCATCCGTGGCTATAAGGGAGACGCAGCCGCCGTGGTCAAGCACCTCGGATGGCCGCAGGTGAAGGTTCAGGCAGCGGTCCACTACGCGGAGGCATTCCCAGCAGAGATCGATGAGGCAATCGCCGAAAACGATGCGATGGACTTCGAGGCGCTGAAACGCATGTTGCCGCAGGCCGTCGAGTTCGTTCCCAGGAAAGCCGCGAAGCGCTGAGATGCTCAAGCTGCTGCTCGATGAGCACATCTCGCCGGAGGTAGCCAGCGGGTTGCGCCGCCGCAGCCGGACGTTCGCTGTTCACGCAATGGCGGAGTGGGGCAGCGGCAACTTCCTGGGCCGAGACGACGCTGCTTGCCTGCGAGAAGCTGCCGACCAGGGATTGACCCTTGTCACCTATGACCGGCGGACGATCCCGCCCCTGCTCAAGGCCTGGGCGGAGGAAGGGCGCCCGCATGGCGGCGTGATTTTCGTTGACGAAAAGACCATTTCGCCGGCGGACATTGGTGGGTTGGTTTGGGCTTTGGCCAGACTGGCAAAAGAGGCTGGGAACTGGGACTGGACGAACCGGGTTTCATTCCTCCGGCGCTGACGCAAAGCGCCCGGTACCCCATCCTTGCGACGGGCTCTTCGAGGAAAAACTGTCGCAAGGATGGGAGATCACAGCTGCGAACTCACCCCTGCCGCGTAAGCGGCGTCTGCCCCACCGCAGGTGGTTACGAGTGGTCGTAGAACCGGAAGAAGAGCGACTGCTTGGAGACAGGCTCGACGCGCTTCACCAGCTCCGCCAATTGGCTGTCGCTCAAAGGCGTAAACTCCCGCGCCAGGTGTACGTTCTCTTCCAACTGCGGCACTGTGTCGCAGCCGATGATGACCGTGCTCACCGGGCGGGAGAGCGCGTAGTACATCGCCTCGCGCATGGTGATTGTTCCCGGCGTGGGCGCCAGCACCATGCCTTCCCACATATGCTTCTGGTCCTCGATGGGCGGCGGTGTCCACGTGGAGAGAATCCGTCCGCGGCCCGGCACCTTCATCCCGATGATCCCCATCTGCTTTTCGACCGCCAGCGGCAACAGCGTCTCGCTGAAGCTGTAGTGGTGCGGGTCGGCGGCGTTGATGGCCATCAGGATCGTGTCGAAGGGGTGGCGCTTGATGCACTCGATCAGCGCATCGGGCCGGTAGTGGCCGGTGATGCCCAGGAAGCGCACCACCTTCTGCTCCTGCATCTCAAGCAGCGCTTCCATCGCTCCGCCCTTGGCGAAGATCGCGTCCACATTGGCCATGGTGCCGATGTCGTGCAACTGCCACAGGTCCACGTGATCGGTCTTCAGCAGTTCGAGCGACTTTTCGATCATGCGCAGCGAGCCTTCGCGGCTCCGCTGGATGGTCTTGGTGGCCACGAAAGCCTCGTTGCGCCGGTGCGCCATCACTTTGCCCACATACTGCTCGCTCCAGCGCTCGGGTCCGCCGTAGATCGACGAGGTATCGATGTAATTCACGCCCAGGTCGAGCGCCCGCTCAAGAATGGGCACGGCCACGTCGAAGTTGTTCGGCTTCTCCAGGGAGCCTTGCCCGCCCAGCGAGAAGATGCCCACCTTGTAGCCGGTCTTGCCCAGGTTGCGGGTGGGCAGCGCCATGGGGGTTTTGGGGTTCGACGGCAGAGCGGGCATCGTCTTGGGCGCATCGGCCAGCACCGCTGATGGGGCCAGCAACGCGGCTGCCACCGCTCCGCCCGCCTTCAGAAACTCACGGCGACCCTGGTTCCGCGCCGCATTCAATGGATTCTCGCTCATACAACCTCCTCGACGGGACTGCACGTCCTGCGAAAATCCATCATACTCCCGGCAACGAACGACGGGATACAGGATGGGGTCGTAACCCAGGAGGGCACAGTTTTTTGGGGTTCACAGTTTGAGTGTTCCTGTGAGGAAGTGCGCGAAAGGATGGGGCACACAAGCGTTTATGAATGGCCTTGGGTGGGATACCTGGTCTTTCCGGGTCCATACCCACTGGCCAAAAGGTGGGCGTATCCCACTTGATTTATGTTCCCACTTGTATTATTCTCGCCTTATGTTCACTTCCGCCGTCATCAAAGACACCGATTTCGAGCTGATCTCGGAGTTCGCGCAGCCAGATGCGAAGAAGCGCCTGTCGCTGGGAGAAGCTCTCCGTGGCGCCACGGCTTTTAACATCTACCGGAATCCCCTGGGCCAACTGATTCTCGATCCGGTAAAGACCATTCCTGCCTCTGAGATGTGGCTTTACCAGAACCCGGAGGCTCTGGCCAGCGTGAAGCAGGGCCTTAGGGAGTCGGCTGAAGGTAAGAGTATTTATCGCGGCTCGTTTGCCAGGCACGCCAAGGCGTAGGAATGCAACGGAAGATTCAATTCACCCCCACGGCAGATCAGCAATTGACAGCGCTCGAAGATGCGCTGGCGAATGCCGCGCTCTTCGAGCAGGTTAGGAAGGCCATCGGCTACCTGGAAATAGACCCGCACCATCCAGGCCTTCACACCCACGAGTTCACTTCACTAACTGGCGTCAATGGCGAGAAAGTCTTCGAGGCGTACGCGCAAAACAACACCCCTGGCGCTTATCGCATCTTCTGGCACTACGGTCCCGATGAAACCAGGGGCAAGAAACGGATTCCGGTGATCACCGTCCTGGCGATCACGCGCCATCCGTAGGGATGGGGCAGCCTCTGGCCGGGGAAAGGGAGACGGACGGTTGGGGTGGCGAAGCCGGGGGGTCTCCCACCCTTTCGTTATGAACGCTAACTGCGATCATTGTCAGTGTCAATTGCTAGTGTCCCGTCTCTAAAGTT
>PMYL01000048.1 GCA_003170825.1 Acidobacteriaceae bacterium | reverse complement strand
TCGAACTCGGCCTCTACGAGTCGACGCGCAAGACTTACGAGGCAGCCACCGCCAAGGGTTTCGAGCAATTCACTCCAGAGTGGAATGCCGAAGTCGCAGCCACGCTTCAGCGCCAGGCCGGCGCCATGGCCCCGCGCCTCTTTCCCGCCGTCCCCGAAGCCAAGTACCTCTGCTTCTANNGGCGAGCAGGCCAACTGGTACACCGTCCCCTTCGCCGAACGCCAGCGCATGATGCACGAGCACGGCCTCATCGGCCGCCGCTATGCAGGCGAGGTCAAGCAAATCATCTCCGGCTCCATCGGCATGGACGATTGGGAGTGGGGCGTAGACCTCTTCGCCGACGACCCGGTGGTCTTCAAGAAACTGATCTACGAGATGCGCTTCGACGAAGTCAGCGCCATCTACGCTCTCTTCGGCCAGTTCTTCATCAGCGTGAGGCTGCCCGTCGAACGCCTGCCAGGCTGGCTCGGTGGAAATCTGTAGGAGCAGGCCGACTCGCCTCGTCGGGTTACGCCGGTAATGAACCCGCTAACTTGCTAACCCGCGATCACCGCGAAGCGGTGGCTAACCTGCTAAATGGTTTCCCAGACCTTCTGCATTTCAGCGAATGAATGGAGAATCTTATCTCCCCAATCGGTTTCGTTCATAGGGGGCGATCAAGGATGCCGAAAACTTCTGGACAGTAAGGAATATTTGCCTTACCCTTTAGAAGGAGGGTTGATCAATGACTACGTTAACGATTACCGCCAAGGGCCAGATCACCCTGAAGCGGGAACTGCTCCGGCATCTCAACGTCGTTCCCGGACAGAAAGTCGAAGCCGACAAGCTGCCGGATGGGCGGCTCGTGGTACGGCCCGCTACACAGACAGGTTCGATCGCCGCTTTCAGCGGATCACTTGCAAAAAAAGGAACGCCCCGGCTGACGATCAAACAGATCAATAAAGCCATTGCCGATGGATGGGCGGGGATACGGTGAGAATCGCGGTCGATACTAACGTGCTGCTTCGCGACGCGTTACACGACGACCCGCGCCAAACTCCGATAGCCTCAAAAACCTTACAGAGCGCTGAACTCGTCGTCGTGCCCACGCCGGTGCTCTGCGAATTCGTATGGGTGATGCGACGCCTCTACAAAAGATCCACTGCGGAGATTGCCCTCTCTATTCGCCTACTGATGAGCGGCGATAACGTCGAGCTGGACCGTCCTGCTATCGAAGCGGGCCTGGAAGTACTCGAAGCAGGCGGCGATTTCGCCGATGGCGTCATCGCCTACGAAGGCCACTGGCTGGGCGCCAAAGAGTTTGTCAGCTTCGACAAGCAAGCTGTGTCCTTGTTAAAGTCGCAAGGCAAGCGAGCCCGCTTTCTCGTCTGAACCATGACCTGAGATGCGCTTCGATCAGGTCAGCACAGTGTAGTCTCGATCCTAAGGAGATGCCATATGGACGTGAGGTTGCCGCAAGGATTGACGCTTGCTTTGGTATTATGGGGCGTCATCGCCCCGCTCGTTGGCATTCTTATCGGCCATCTCCTATTGCGCTCATGGCAGCGCGAGCAATGGTTCCGGGACAAACGCTATGAGGATTATCAAGCGGTACTTAGCGCGACCGTTGCTGCATATATGGCAATCGTCCGGGTCGATATGGCGAGCCTCACTTCGCTCTTTACGCCAGAGATGCTCCAAGAGGTCGAGGTGATAAAGGCCGATTCATTCCGCGTGCTCCGAGACCGCATTTTCATCGCAGAGGAGCTTGATTATGGAGGCATACTTGTTGAATGGATACCATGGTCACCAACTATGAGATGCACACTAGCGACGAGCGAGAATTTACTGGCCGCTTCTCGGAGCTCAATGACAAACTTGTACGCATGGCGCTCAACCCTCCATGGCGCCCTGGATGGTTCGAACGCTGGCGGTTGAGGCGGCTGAGCAGGAAGTTGAGCCGGGAATTGGCTATATTTAAACAAGGAAAATTGTAGGTGGTTTTGCAACCGATTCCGCGCTACAATCTAGCCATGAACCGCTCCGCCGCAGAAGTTCTTGAAGATGTGCGTCGCCTACCCCCCGGCGAACTCGATTGGCTGTTCGGGGAACTTCTCCAGTCCGGAGATGGATCGAGCGCTGCGGAAATCGACGCTTCCTGGAAGGCGGAGGTCGAGCGGCGGGTCGCCGAGATCGATTCAGGGACCGCGAAGTTGATCCCGCTGGAGGACGTTCTCGCCCGTATGGACGCGAGGCTTTTGGCACGGCAGCGCGGGTGAAACCGGTATACGTTCACTCCGAAGCCGAGGCAGAGGCTGACGAAGCGTTTGAATGGTACTGGTCACGAAGCGAGTCCGCCGCGCTAGCCTTCGACGCCGAATTGAGAGAAGCTTTCAGCTTTCTGCGAAGATCACCGCAGATGTGTGCGCCTTATCTGCGAAGGATGCGCCGAGTGATGCTACACCGCTTTCCCTACTTTGTCGTCTTCCGCGAGCTGCCCCGCAAGATTCAAATCATTGCAGTTGCTCACGCCAAGCGCCGTCCGGGTTACTGGCGCGGAAGAGTATGAACACACTCTATGCCAGAGGCAAAGCCATCCCGTAAGCCCGCCGCAACGAAAAGGCCGCCACGCGGCGACTTAGCCCCCGATCGCATCGCCGCCATCCTCAAAGCCCTCGACGAAGCCTATCCCCACGCCGAGTGCGCCCTCATCCATCGTTCCCCCTGGGAACTGCTGGTCGCCACCATCCTCTCCGCGCAGTGCACCGACGTCCGTGTGAACATGGTGACGCCGGAACTATTCCGCCGCTTCCCCACCCCGGCCGCAATGTCCAAAGCAACGCTCCCTGAGCTTGAAGCCCTCATTCGTACCACCGGCTTCTTCCACAACAAAGCCAAATCCATCCAGGGCGCAGCCCGCAAAATCATCGCTGACTTCGGCGGCCAGGTGCCGCAGACTCTCGCCGAGCTCATCACCATTCCCGGCGCAGCCCGCAAGACGGCCAACGTCGTCCTTGGCGTCTGTTTCGGAAAAGCCGAAGGCGTGGTGGTCGATACGCACGTCTTCCGCATCGCCCGCCGCCTCGCCCTGGCCAAAGGCGAAACGCCCCAAAAAGTCGAGCAGGAACTGATGCGGATCATTCCCCAGGATCGCTGGATCGCCTTCTCCCACCAACTCATCCACCACGGCCGCCAGGTCTGCGACGCCCGCAAACCCAAGTGCGACCGCTGCAATCTCGAACAGCTCTGCCACTCCAAAGACAAAACCTGGCAGTCGTAACTCCACTTGGGCATTTTCACCTCCGCTTTTTGCAGAAAATAGCCTTCCGCCGCCGCACAATTGGAATAGAGAAACTCATGAAAAACATCAATAGGCCTGCGTCCGCGTTCCCCGCCGCCCAACCCGGTTTCCACAAGCCCGCTCGCGCCATCCTGCCAAAAAGAAAGATCATGTTTTTGGGCTGTGAAACTGTGAAGGCGCACCTAACCCACGCAGAATCAATTGGTTACTCTGGGCAATTCCGCAATGTTACAGCGCCAGTACGCCAGTATGAGCCTGTGAAGACTCACTTAACCCAAGCAAAATGAATAGTTTAATCCCGTCAGTTTCGAAGCAGTACAGCGGCAATACCGCAGTAATTCTGTAAGACTCTTTGCCTTAGGTGACTGCTCCCGAAGGCTACAAAGTCCGCACCACAGCGTCGATCAGCCCTGCAACATCGAAAGGACTTGCTTCACCGGCAGGCTTCCAACCCAATTCCCACAGCGTCTGGCTGGTAATGGGACCAATGGAAACCGCTGCAACCCCCGCAAACGGCCACGCAACCCCAGCCACACGCGCCGCCTCAGCCAAGTGTGTCGCGCTCGACGAACTGGTGAACGTCGCAGCGTCGATACCTTCCGCAAGCGCCCGGCGAAGCTGCTCCGGCGCGGCCTCTGGCAGGACGTTCCGGTAGGCGTCCACCACATCGACCTCTGCGCCCGCCTGCCGCAACGCATCGGGGATCACGTCCCGCGCCACTTCAGCCCGCGCCAGCAGAATTCTCTGGCCGGCAGTCCGAAACTGGATGCCTTCCAGCAGCCTTTCCACCAAACTTTCGGCCACGTAGGCTTCTGGAACAAGAGCTACCTGCAATCCCGCCTTCCGCGCCGCCGCCGCCGTCGCTTCACCCACCGCAGCCACCTTCAACCGGGCGAGTTGATGCAGCCCAATCTCCAGTACCCACGCCCGCTCGGCAATCGCCCGCACCGCATTGGCGCTGGTCAAAACCACCCAATCGTAGCTTTTGAGTTGATGCAGAGCCGCGTCCAGCGCATCGAAGCTGGCCGGAGGGCGAATCTCCAGCACTGCAACCTCAACCGCCTCGGCCCCCAGCGCCTGCAATCCTTCGCTGAGCTTGCCGGCTTGATGCAAGGCGCGAGTCACCAGGACCCGCCTGCCCGCCAACGGCAACGCACTCACCGCAAGCCTCCGCCCGCAGCAGCCGCAAGCAAGGGCCCGGCGCCGGCTTCAATCAGCTTGTTTGCCACCTGCCGCCCCAGTGTCGCCGCATCCGCGCCAACATGGAGCGCCATGTGGAATATGCGGACAGACTTCCCGGTCTCGGGATCGGCTACCACGGCAAAGAATTCGTCCCAAAGAGCGTCTTCCGCGTCGGAATCCTCATTCAGCCGCGGCCGGCAATGAATGCCGATGGGAACCTGACAGCCTCCTCCAAGCGCCGCCAGCGCCGCCCGCTCGACAGTTACGGCAAAGCGCGTCGCAGCATCGTCGAGGAAGGCAACAGCCGCAATCGTCGCGCCATCGTCCTTCCGCGTCTCGATCCCCAGCGCTCCCTGTCCGGCAGCAGGGCAAAAATCCTTCGGTTCCAGCCGCTCCCGCACCCACTCGGTCTTTTCCAGACGGTCAAGCCCCGCGGCAGCCAGCAGAATCGCATCTACCTGCCCCTCGGCCAGCTTGCGCAGCCGCGTATCCACGTTGCCGCGAAACTCCACTGCCTCGATGTCCGGCCGTAGCGCCTTCAACTGCGCCCGCCGCCGCTGGCTGCTGGTTCCCACCCGAGCGCCCTGCGGCAGCGCCGCCAGACTGGCGTATTTCACCGACACAAACGCGTCCCTCGGGTCCACCCTCTTGGGCGTCGCCGCCAGCGCAAACGGCTCCGGCAGCTCGGTCGGCAGGTCTTTGAGCGAGTGCACCGCCAGATCAACCCGCCCCGCCGCCAGCGCCTCCTCGATCTCCTTGGTAAACATTCCCTCCGAACCCACCTGGGCAAAGGTAAACTCCTGCAGCCGGTCGCCCGTCGTCTTGATGATCTCAATCTCAACCGAGTGGCCCTGGCCTCGCAGCAGCCCGGCAATATGGTGGGCCTGCCAAAGAGCAAGTTGCGAGCCGCGGCTTCCAATGCGCAGCTTCATCGGCGGCTCTCCACGCGGGCTTCGCTCACAGTCGCGCTCTCAGCTTTCTCTGCTTCAGAACTCGTTGGCCCGGCTTCGACCGGCGCACCCTCAGGCTCCGCTTCACGTCCTGAGCCGGCAGACACTTGCCAGGCGTCGCACAGCGCATCCATCCGCGCCTGGTTGCCCTCGCGTGCAGCCTGCTTCAGCGCCTGCATCGGCGGGTGCAGGAACTTGTTCACCAGCCCCCGCGTCAACGCCTCCACTGCGGCCACCTGCTCGGCGCTCAGCGAGCCCAGCCGCGCCTGCACCCGCCGCAGCTCTGCCTGCCGAATCTCCTCCGCCTGACGCTGCAAAGCCACAATCGCAGGAGCCACGTCCACTGTCCGCTGACGCTGATGGAATCGTTCCACCTCACCGGCGATCAGGGTCTCCGCGTCGCTGGCTACGCGGCTCCGCTCCGCCATGTGCGCCGCGGCCACTGCCTGCAGGTCGTCGATGTCGTAAACGAAGATGCCTTCGAGCTTCCCCATCGCCGGGTCCACGTCCCGGGGCACGGCAATGTCGATGAAGAACATGGGCCGGTTCCGCCGGCGGTGCAGAAACGCCTGACCATGCTCAGGGCGGAAGATGGGGTGCGGCGCGCCCGTCGAGCTGATCACGATGTCCGCCTCGCTGGCCGCCTCATAGAGCTGTTCAAACGGAATCACGCGCCCCTGAAACTCCTCCGCCATCCGCCGGGCGCGCTCCTGTGTCCGGTTGCTCACCAGGATGGCCCCCGCCCCCTGCTGCACCAAATGCCGCGCCGCCAGCTCGCTCATCTTGCCTGCGCCCACCAGGAACACCGTCCGCCCTTGCAGCGATCCGAAGATCTTCCGCGCCAGGTCCACGGCCACTGAGGCGATCGAAACGGAGCTCGACCCAATCTCCGTCTCGGAACGCACCTTCTTGGCGGCGGCAAACGCGCTCTGCAGCAGGTGCTCCAGTTGCCCAGCCACGGCGCCCGAGGCCCGCGCCACGGCAAAGGCCTCTTTCACCTGCCCCAGAATCTGCGGCTCGCCCACCACCATCGAGTCCAGGCTGGCGGCCACGCGGAACAGATGCCGCACCGCATCCTGGTCGCGGTATTCATAGATGTGCGGCCCCAGCAGCACCGGGTCCAGGCCAAAGTGCCGGTACAAAAAACCCGTCAGATCCGCATCCGGCGACTCCACGGCGGCCAGCAGCTCCACGCGGTTGCAGGTGGAAACGATCATGCACTCGGTAACGCCGGGCACGGCGGCCAGGGCGCGCGTGGCTTCGGGCAGGTCCTCGCGGCTGATGGCGATCCGCTCGCGCAGCTCGATGGGCGCGGTCTTGTGGTTGACTCCAATGAGGGCCAGGGTCATCGCGGACCATACCTGTGAACCTGGCTGAATACATTGGCCGCCAACACGGCCAGCATCACGATGAAGACGGCGCCGGAGAGATAAGCGGCCCTGCGGCCGCGCAGTCCGGCACTGCGGCGGACCAGAAGCAGGGTGACGTATACGACCCACATGGCAAAGGAGGCGATGATCTTGGGGTCGAGAAAATATGATGCTCCCAGCGGCGTCTCCTGCGCCAGCACCGACCCAATCACCAGGCCGACCGTCATGCAGGGAAAGCCGAACTCCAACGTGGCGTGGGCAATGCGCTCCAGCGTATCCAGCGGCGGCAGCCAGTCCAGAGGCGCCCACCAGGAGTCCTGCCCCGCTTTAGGCTTGCTCTTCAGCCGCCGTTCCTGCACCAGGTAGAGAATCGAGGCCAACAGGCTGAAGCCGAGCGCCACATAGGCCAGCAGCAGCGCCGCAATGTGGGCCACCAACCAGCTAACCCGTACGCCCTCGGAGGGAAACGTGTAACGGTCTGGCCCCAGCGCGGGCACAAAAACCAGGAAGAAGGTTGCCGGTAAGGCAAAGATACCAAGGGAGATCGCGTCGTAAAGCCACCAGACCAGGAAAAACAGCCCGGCCACCGCAAAGCCCAGCAGAGACTCCACCTCGCGTACGCCCACCGGCATCCAGCGATGGGCCTGCACCAGCATCTCGACCGCCGAAACGAAGTGGAAGAAGAGCGCCAGGCCGGCCAGGTGGACGCAGATTTTGCGCCACCGCACCAGCCCATAAAGAACGGCCGGAAAAACGGCAACACTTGCAGCCGCGTAGAGGATCGCCGCAACTCGTAGCCAGAGCAGATACATATCGATCTTCACCTTAACGGCGTTACTGTTCAGTATACTGTGACGCAAATCACCCAGCGGGGCAGTTCGGTTCGGGGGCTTCGCGGGGTGCTTCAGAGCGCTGTAAAGGCCCCCGATGCGGTCAAAGGTCTGCTTAAAGGGTTGCGTTTGCGGGCCAAAGGCGGCCTGGATGGTTACAGTCCGGGGTTGTTTTTTCGGGTTGTCCGCGCCTGTGGGGGCCGACTTTCAGGGGTCAGGGAACGGGCGGCGGCGGCGCAGGCCTGCATTGGGGTGGCTGGATGTGGCGATGGGATATTACAGCCTGGCTGTGGGGCAGGTGGGGTATGCCGGGGCGCGGGAGGGTCTGTGGGAGGGCCTTGCCGCCATCCTGTGCAGGTCCGGCTGGAGGGGCAACTTAGCGGGTCACTTCGAATCCATGTCCCTCGCCTTGCGAATGGTAATGCGATACAGCGCAAAACAAGCCGCTGATAGGGCAGCCGGCACAATGAGGATGGCGCGATAGTAATGCGGAGAGGTCGAGAATAGAAAGAGCATGGCAAACCAGGCTACAACGGCAAACATGAAGTAAGTCCCAAGCAGCAGTTCGAGGCATGCCGCGATCAGGAGCATTGTCTTCTTTTTCATGCTCAGATTATTGCTCTGTTCAATCTGCGAAGGCAAGAAAAAAACAGCTCTGGATATCGAACTGCCGAGCGCCCGCCGCTGCCCGATTCTTGATGTGCCCGGGACAGAACGTGCCGCAGGGGCACAGTGCCGAGGGATTTTAGGTTCTCTTAAAGCCAACGTTTTACAGGGCGGCGCGGATGTCGAACTTTTGCGCGATTTGCGGCGCGGCTAAAGCCGAGCCCTTTCAAAACGATGGCTTGATTCCAGTCCAGATAATGCGCATAGTGCAACATCTGGGTGCCGTTTTTCCTGATGCCAGCTCCGATTGCCCTTGGCGGCAGCCATGTATGGAGCGAACCGCCGTTCCGCCGCTGTAATCTTAAAGGCAACGTGATCAGGGAAGACAAACAACCCGAATCAACTGCTCCGCAGTTCCCTCCTCCGGATAAGACTTCTTCGGAACCAACGCCCTCCATCCGTCCCACCGACAAGGCCCCAGCCGATCTGACGCCGTTCATGCGCCAGTGGACGGCGGCCAAGCGGGAGAATCCGGATGCGCTGCTGTTTTTCAGGATGGGCGATTTCTACGAGCTGTTCTACGACGATGCGGTGACAGCGAGCCGGGAGTTGCAGTTGACGCTGACGGCGCGGGACCGGGAGCGCAGCCAGCCCATGTGCGGGGTTCCTTATCACGCGGTGGAGACCTACTTGACGCGGCTGTTGCGCAAGGGCTACCGCATCGCCATCTGCGACCAGATGGAGGACCCCAGGCTCACCAAAAAGATCGTCCGGCGCGAGGTGACGCGGGTGCTTTCGCCGGGGACGGCGCTCGACGCCGCGCTGGGGCAGGAGCAGAACAATTTTCTGGCGGCGCTGTTTGAGACCGGCCCAAAGAAAGACCCCGTTTGCGCCGTGGCCCTGCTGGACGTTTCCACGGGAGAGTTTCGCACCGCGGAGTTCCAGGGTCCGTCGGCGCGGCAGCAGGCCGTGGATGAGATTGTGAAGGCCGGGCCGAGCGAGCTGCTGCTGGCCGCGAGCGCCGAGTTGCCGGCGTTGCTGGAACGGATTCCGGCGCGGACGCGGGTCGAGGACTGGGTGTGGACGCGCGACTTCGCCGTGCCGCTGGTGGAACGGCAACTGAATGTGCGGTCGCTGGAGGGGTTTGGGCTGACCGAGCATCCGGCGGCGGCGATTGCGGCTGGGGCGGTGCTGCACTACGTGCGGACCACGCAGAAGATCGAGGCGCTGCACATCGACAGCCTCAAATTTCAAGAGTACTCGACGGCGCTGGAACTGGACCAGGTGACGGCGCGGAATCTGGAACTGGTTGAGCCGCTGTTTTTGGGTCAGGACAGCCGCGCCACGCTCTTCCACACGCTGGACGCGTGCCAGACGCCGATGGGCAAACGGCTGCTGCGGGCCACGATCCTGCGCCCGCTGTTCGATGCGGAGGCGCTTGAGGCGCGCTATGAGGCGGTGGGCGAGGCGCATCGGGACCTGGTGCGGCGCGAGGAGATTCGGCGGGCGTTCAACGGCATCTTCGACCTGGAGCGGCTGCTGGCGCGGCTTTCCCTGGATTCCGCCGGCCCGCGGGATGTGCGGGCGCTGGCCGCAAGCCTAAGCAGGCTGCCGGGGCTGAAGACTGCGCTCGATGCCATGCAGGCGGCGCAGTGGCGGGAGCTGGCCGCGCGCCTGGACACGCTCAAAGACGTGACGGCGCGGATTGAGACGACGCTGGTGGCGGAGCCGCCGCTGACCCTGGTTGACGGGGGCGCAATTGCGGCGGGCGTGGACGCAGAACTGGACGAGTTGCGGACCATCTCGACGACCGGAAGGCAGGCGATTGCGGCCATCGAAGAGCGGGAGCGGGAGCGGACGGGGATTGGATCGCTGAAGGTGCGGTATAACTCGGTGTTCGGGTATTACATCGAGATAACTAAAGCGAACATGGCGCTGGCGCCGGCCGACTATGAGCGCAAGCAGACGCTGGTGAACGCCGAGCGCTTCACCACCCCGGAGTTGAAGGAATACGAGCGCAAGATTCTCACGGCGCACGATCGCTCGATCGAGATTGAAAAGAGAATTTTTGTCGAGTTGCGCAAGACGGTCCTCGAGGCGGCTAGCCGGATACGGCGCAGTTCCGCTGCTGTGGCGGAGGCGGATCTGCTGGCGAACTTTGCGCACCTGGCGGCGCTGCGGCGGTATGTGCGTCCCACGATCGTCGAGGAGCCGGTGATCGAAGCCGTTGCGGGACGACATCCGGTGATCGAGCAGTGGATGGAGGAGACGCGCGAGGGGCGATTCATTGCCAACGACCTCTATCTGAATGCGGCGGGCGAGGGGCCGAGTTTGCTGCTGATCACCGGGCCTAACATGGGCGGAAAGAGCACTTATCTGCGGCAGGCGGCAATGCTGGTTCTGCTGGCGCAGATGGGCAGCTTTGTGCCGGCCCAGAGTTTGCGCTTTGGACTCGTGGACCGGATTTATACGCGCATCGGAGCGAGCGATAACGTGGCGCGGGGCCGCTCGACCTTCATGGTGGAGATGACGGAGACGGCCACCATTTTGAATACAGCTACAAACAAATCGCTGATCCTGCTGGATGAGATGGGACGCGGCACGGCGACCTTCGACGGGCTCTCGCTGGCCTGGGCGACTGTCGAGTATCTGCACGCCGAGACCGGGGCGCGCACGCTGTTCGCCACGCATTACCATGAGCTGACCATGCTGGCCGAGAAGCTGCCCAGAGTGCGCAATCTGCGGGTGGGCGTGAAAGAGGCGGCGGGCGGGATAGTTTTCCTGCATAACATTGAGCCGGGCGCGGCCAGCAAGAGTTATGGGATCGAAGTGGCGCGGCTGGCGGGGCTTCCGGCGGCGGTGATCGAGCGGGCCAAACGGGTGCTCCAGCAGCATGAGAAGCAGGAGCGGTTCGCCGCGGCGAACGTGCAGGTGGAGACAGCCGATCCCGTGCAGTTGACCATCTTTACGCCGCTCTCGCAGCGTATAGTGGACCGCATTGAAGCAACGGACGTGAACTCGCTGACGCCGCTGCAGGCGCTGAATCTGCTGGAGGAACTTCAAAGCGAGTTGAAGGAGAAGGGATGACGGCGAACTTGCGCCAGGCCGCGGGAAGCCTGCTGGTAGTGGGGCTCGGGGGTACGGAGCTGACGAATCTGGAACGCGCGTGGCTCAAGCTGGTGAGGCCGGCGGGGATCGTTCTCTTCCGGCGCAATATTGAAGATGCCAAACAGACGCGGGCGCTGCTCGATGAGGCTACGGCGCTGTGCTCGACGTTGGGCGCGGCGCACAGTTTTCGCTGCGTGGACGTGGAAGGCGGGACCGTAGACCGGCTGCGCGACGCGCTGGCGCCCATGCCCTCTGCGCGGGCTGTGACGCTGGCAGCCAGGCGGACGGGAAAAACCATGCTGATTCGCGAACAGGGGGAGCTGGTGGCGCAGGGCGTGAAGGCCTTCGGGTTCAACACGACGCTGGCGCCGGTGGTGGACCTGGCGCTGCCGGATTCGGCCGAGGTGATGGGCACGCGGGCCGCGGCGCCGACGGCGCCGGAGGTGGTGGACTATGCGCGCAATTTTCTGGCCGGGCTAGCGGCGCATGGCGTGGTGGGCTGCGGCAAGCATTTTCCTGGGCTCGGCGGCGGCGCACTTGATTCGCACCTGGAAACTCCGGCGATCCGGCGCAGCGGCCGCGAACTGTGGCGCAAAGACCTGGCTCCCTATCGTGAATTGCGCCACGAGCTGCCGATGATCATGGTGAACCACGCGGCCTACCCCGATACGCGGGGCAGGAATCGGCCCGCGAGCGCGTCGCCTTATTGGATTACGACGGTGCTGCGCAAGCGGCTTGGGTATTGGGGCATCATCTTCTCCGACGACATGGAGATGGGCGGCATTCTCAAGTTCATGTCCATGGAAGAGGCCGCGGTTGCGGCGATTCGCGCGGGGATGGATTTGCTGGAGATTTGCCATCGTCCGGAGATGATTTTGCGGGCGTATGAGGCGCTGATTGCCGAGGGAGAGCGCTCGTCCGCCTTCCGCAAGCTGCTCCTGGCGCGGGCAACACAGACTGCGCGGCAGCGCGTGAAGCTGTTTGCCGTCGGGGTTCCTCCGGCGCTTTCGGCGCGGCAGTTCGAGGCGCTGCGCTCACGCATCCTGCGCTTCCAGGAATCGGTTGCGAACGCCCAGCCCGCTGCGGAGGCCCAACCCGCATGAGCGCGAAGACCATGACCGTGGCCGGCATCATGAGCGGAACCTCGGCCGATGGAATCGATGTGGCCGTGGTGCGGATCGCGCCGGGCAAGTCTCGGGGCGGACTCGCGCGGCCAAGGCTCACATTGCTGGCGCATGAGAGCTTCGCGTTTCCGGCTGCTTTGCGCCGCCCGGTGCTGGCGGCGATGAACGCAACGTCGACTTCAACGGCGGAGCTGGCGCGGCTCAACTGGCGTTTGGGACTGGCCTACGCCGAGGCCGTGAGCGCGACGCTCGAGCAACATCCAACGAAGCTGGACCTGATTGGCTGCCACGGCCAGACGCTCTATCATCAGCCGCGCGCGGCAGCCTACGCGGGCCGCAGCTTTGCCTGCACCTGGCAGGCGGGTGAAGCGGCGGTGATTGCGGCCACGCTTGGCATTCCGGTGGTCTCGAACTTCCGTCCCGCGGATATGCTGGCCGGCGGCCAGGGTGCGCCGCTGGTTCCGCTGTTGGACTACATGCTGTTTGCGAGTCCGAAGCGCGGACGAGTATTGCAGAACATCGGCGGCATCGCCAACCTGACCGCGATTCCCGCCGGGGCTGCGCCCGAAGCAGCGATCGCCTTCGACACCGGCCCCGGCAACATGGTGATCGATGCGCTGGCCCAGCAGCTCTTCGGCAAGGCCTTCGACCGCAACGGAGCTTTCGCCGCGGAGGGCGCCGTGCTCGCTCCGGTGCTGGCGGCAGCGCTGCGCAATCCCTATTTTCGGCTCAAGCCGCCGCGCACTGCAGGACGCGAGCAGTTTGGCCGCGAGTATGCAGCAAAGTTTCTTACGGCGTGCCGGCGGCACAGCGACAAGCCCGAGGACGCCTTGGCCACTGCCACCGCGCTGACCGCGGAGACCATTGCGCAGAGCTACAAGCGGTTCGTCAAGCCGAAGATGAAGGGCGGAGTGGACTATATCGTTTCCGGCGGCGGAGCACGCAACCACACACTGATGGCCATGCTGGCGCAGCGGCTGGAGCCGCTTGGTTGCGAACTGGCCGGGAGCGAGGACTTCGGCCTTCCCGTTGAAGCCAAGGAGGCCGCGGCCTTTGCGCTGCTGGCGTGGCAAACCTGGCATCACCGGTTCGGCAACGTACCCGCGGCCACGGGCGCAACACGGCCCGCGATTCTGGGCCAGGTGACGTATGCGTAGGGTGCTTGCTCTGGCCGCGCTTGTTGCGCTTGCCGGCTGCCACTCGGCGCAGAGGGACCCGCGCACAGTGGTGTTTCTGATCGAGAGCAGCCCGGCGAATCTCGATCCGCGCATCGGGACCGACGCTCAGTCGCAGCGAATCGACGCGCTCCTCTTCGACGGCCTGGTGGCTCATGATGCCAGCTTTCAATTCACCCCGGCGTTGGCCGAGCGCTGGGAGCAGCCCAACCCGCTGACGCTCGTCTTTCATCTGCGCGGCGGCGTGCGCTTCCACGACGGCCGCGCGCTGACCGCCCGCGATGTGGTGTGGACCATCGAGTCCATGATCGACCCCATGCGCTCGGGCGCTGTGATCTCGCCCAAGGCCGCGGCTTACGCAGCGGTAGGCACGGTGGAAGCTCCCGACGAGCGGACGGTCGTTCTTCATTTGAAACATGCCGACAATTTCCTGCTCACCAATCTTTCCACGGGCGCAATCGGCATTGTTCCCGAGGGCAGCGGACGCGACTTCTGGCAGCATCCCGTGGGCACCGGGCCATTCCGTTTTGTGAGCCAACAGATCGATCAGGATGTGGTGATCGAGCGCAATCCACTGAGTTGGGCCATTGTCCCCAAGATCGACCGCGTGCGCTTCGCCGTGGTGCCCGACGCCATTACGGAATCGCTTGAACTGGAGAAGGGCTCGGGCGACGTGGCCGTCAACTCCCTGCCCATGGATTCCCTGCCGGTGCTGGCCGCGCGCCCCAATTTGCGGCTGGAAGAAACGGGCGGCACGGAGATTCAATATCTCGGCTTAAACCTCCGCGATCCGCTGCTTCAGGATGCGCGCGTGCGCCAGGCCATTGCCTGCGCCATCGACCGGGAAATCATTATCCAGACACTCATGCTCGGCCATGCACAGCCCGCGTTGAGCCTGCTGCCTCCCAGCCACTGGGCCTTCGCCGGCGATGTCGCGCGTTACGATTACGACCCTGCGCGCGCGAAACGGTTGCTGGATGAGGCCGGGCAGCGTCCCGGCGCTGACGGCGTCCGCTTGCACCTGACCATGAAGACCAGCAACGCTGAGGATGCGCGCCTGCTGGCCTCGGTGATCCAGCAGCAACTGGCCGGTGTAGGGATTGCGCTCGATCTGCGCAGCTACGAGTACGCCACGTTCTACTCCGACGTGACCCGCGGAGCTTTCCAGATGTATTCGCTGCGCTGGATCGGCGGCAACGAGCAGCCGGATATCTTCAGCTACGCGTTCTCGACCGCGCGCTTCTCTCCCAAGGGCGCGAACCGGGGCCACTACTCGAATGCGCGGCTGGACGCGCTGCTGGACGACGCGGCCGCAAGCGAAGACACGGCCCGGCGGCGCGCCGACTACTTGGAGGCGCAACAGATTCTGGCCCGCGATCTGCCGGCCATCAATCTCTGGTACCGGGACACGGTGGTGGTGCATAACCGGCGGCTGACCCACGTGGTTCCCACGCCGTCGGGAAGCTACACCTTTTTGGAGACTGCCGAACTGGTGGATTGAGGCCTGATCGAGAATCGCGTGAACCTGCCTTAGTGCCGCATGCCGGTATGCTCCCAGAGTTTGCACCGGTCTGCAATGCACAGTTTTCGCCTTCAGGTTCTTTTAAGATTAAAAATTCGCAACTTGCGCGAAATCAACTCCTGCGCTCACTCCGCGAGCCTACATGGTTAATCCGGCACATGATGGAACGACTCTCTCAACCTTTTACTGCGCTGGTTCGTCTACCGCAATAGAGACGATATTCCCGCCCAGGGACAACGGCCGGTCTTGACCCGTGGAGAAGTGGCTTATGAACAGCAAGATGCAAACTCAGTTTCCGGTTTCGATGGTGTACGCGGCGCTGTCGATCGCCCTTCTGGTTGCGGCGCCGCAGGCAAGCGCGCAGGCGGCTTCCCTTTTCCGGGGCACGATCACGGCCATCAACGGTAGCACGCTGACGGTGAAGCCCGACGCGGGCGACATTCGCCAGGTTGACGTTCCTTCAACGGCGGCAATCCTGCGCATCGCTCCCGGAGAAAAGGATTTGAGCGCCGCGGTGACGATTCCGTTCAGCGATCTGGCCGCCGAGGACCGTGTGCTGGTGAAGCTGGACCCTAATGTGGCCAGCCCCACGGCGCAGGCGCTTCGGATTGTTGCCATCAAGCAATCGGATCTGGCCCTCAAGCAACAGAAGGATCGCGAAGACTGGCAGCGGCGGGGCGTGGGCGGACTGGTGAAGAGCGTAGACGGCGCAGCCGGCGTGATTGTGTTGACCAGCGGCGTCGGGGCTACGGCCAAAACAATCACCGTTCACACCACCAAGGCAACCATGCTCAAGCGCTACGCGCCCGCTTCGGTGCGCTTCGATGCGGCGCTGCCGGCGCCGATCGACGCCATTCACCCAGGCGACCAATTGCGGGCGCGGGGCACAAAGAATGCGGATGGCACGCAGATCGCCGCGGAAGAGGTGGTTTCAGGCACCTTCCGCAATATCTCCGGAACCATCTCGTCGCTGGATACGGCCAGTTCGACACTGGTGGTCAAAGATCTGGCCACCAGGAAACAGGTGACCATCCATATCGCTGCCGATGCGCAGATGCGGCGGTTGCCGGAAATGATGGCCCGTATTGTCGCGGCGCGGCTGAAAGGCAGCAGCGGATCGAGCGGAACCATTCAGCCGCAGTATGACGCGGCTAGCGGTTCGCAACGCGGCGGCGCGGGACAATGGAGCAGTGGTCAGGGTGGAAGCGGCCGATCGAGCGGTCAGGGCGGCGGACAGACTGGCGGCAACGGACGTTGGGGTAGCCAGGGCAGCGACAGTGGACAGGATTTTCCGGGCGGCGGCCAGGCTGGAGGCGACCCGCAGCAGATGCTCAGCCGCGCGCCAGCGATTCAACTGGCCGATCTGAAGAAAGGTGACGCGGTGATGCTGGTTTCAACCGACGGCGCAACCGAGGTCACAGCGATCACGCTGCTGGCGGGCGTTGAGCCGCTGCTCGAGGCTCCCGCGGCCAGCCAGAGCCTGCTCAACAACTGGAGCCTGAACTCCGGCTCGGGCGCAGCGGAAGCGGCAGCGCAGTAGACGCACACACATTCATCGGAAACCAGCGGGGGACTCGTGTATTCAAGATTGCATAGCTTCAATCGTTTTCTATTTTTTCTGGCTCTAGGATTTTCCGGAGTGCTCACGGCACAGGCGCAAACGCCTACGCCGCCCGTGCAGGCTCCCGCGCCCTCGGCGCCGGCGGCAACGGCCACCGTGCGCGGGCACATCTCGGATCCCACGGGCGCGCTGATCCCCGGCGCAAAGATCACGATCGCCACCTCGGCGGGAGCCGCCGTGAGCACCACGACCGCGGACTCGGCCGGCGGCTATGTGGTGAACGGCCTGGCGCCCGGCGGCTACATTGTGCAGGCCGGCTTTGCGGGTTTCGCTCCATTTGCTTCGCCGGCCATCCAGCTCGCGGCCGGACAGATAAAGCGCGTGGATATTTCCATGGCCATGGAAGTGGAGCAGCAGAGCGTGACCGTGACCGACGAGTCGCCCGCGGTTAACATCGAAGCCGGCGGCAACGCCAGCGCCATCGTTCTCAAAGGCAAGGACCTGGATGCGTTGTCCGACGATCCGGATGAACTGTCCAGCGAACTGACGGCTCTGGCCGGCCCCTCGGCCGGACCGAACGGCGGCCAGATCTACATCGACGGCTTCAGCGGCGGGCAACTTCCGCCCAAGTCGGCGATTCGCGAGATTCGCATCAACCAGAATCCCTTCTCCGCCGAGTTCGACCGGCTGGGTTACGGACGCATCGAGATCCTCACCAAGCCCGGCACCGACAAGCTGCATGGACAGGCCTTTATCCAGGGCAACGACAAGTCTTTCAATACCGGCAATCCGTTCACGCGGACAATCCCTTCCTATTACAGCTACCAGTTCAACGGCACGGTGAGCGGCGCAATTTCAAAGACGGCTTCGTTCTTTGTGAGCGCGGAACAGCGCAACACGGAAAACGTGAATGCCTGGCTGATTCCCGATGCGGTGCTCGACAACTCCGCCGGCTTGTACACGAACTGCCAGGGCTCCAGCAGGTACGTGGATTGCCAGAACTACGGCGTCAACCTGTTGAATCGGCGCATTCGCGACAACGCCTCGGTGCGCATCGATTGGCAACTGGGCGCCAAGAACACGTTCACGGCGCGCTATGGTTTCTGGGCCGAGTCCGAGCACGGCGATCTGAACCAGGGTTCGCTGGCCATCGCTTCCACGCCGTCGATGAATCCTTCCACGCACGAGTCGAACACCGACCACACGGTGCAGTTGAGCGACACGGTGGTGATCAACGATCACGCTGTGAACGAAAGCCGCTTCCAGTACGAGCGGCAGAATGAGAATCACTACCCCGACTCGGTTGCGCCCACCATCACCGTCTCGGGAGATTTCACGGGAGGCGGCTACCCAGGGCAGAAGTACCTCGACCACGCCACTCGCCTCGAGTTTCAGAATCTGACCACGATGAGCCACGGCGCACATGCCATCAAATTTGGAACTCGCATGCGCGACACGCGAGATGCAAACCTGACCAATGCAAACTTCAATGGCACGTTCACCTTCGCGCCTGTCACCATCGGTTCGACTTCATACTCTTCCAGCGACGTATACGAATATGTTGCCAACCAGCTCGCGGCAAAGACCGCAAGCTTCCAGGACCTGTACAACCAGGGCTGGCTGGCAAAGAGCACCGTGAATTTTGTCCCCTCCGGCAGTCAGGAGTCCACTCTGACTAACGTCTTCGACATCGCCCTGTTTGCACAGGACGACTGGAAGGTGAATCCTCGACTGACGCTCTCTGGCGGCCTGCGCTGGGAGGCCCAGAATCATGTCGCCGATCACAGCGACTGGGCCCCGCGCGTGGCTCTGGCCTATGCGCTGGATGGAAGCAAGGACAAGAAGGCCAAGACCGTGCTGCGCGCCGGTTACGGACTCTTCTACGACCGCTTCAGCTCCGGCAACCTGCGAACCATCAAAAGCTCGGGGATTCAGCCGCAGAGCGTGGTCAATGATCCGAATTGCAGTCCGTTGAACGCAGCCGGCACGCAGGCAACCTCGTTGGACGAGATTCAACTGGGCACCTGCACCTCCGGGGCAACGGGCGCTGTTCCGCCCGCCGTGGAGTACGAAGTCTCGCCTCACTATCGCTCTCCGTATACGGGCCAGGCCGGCGCCAGCCTGGAGCGGCAACTGTTTTCCGGAACAAGTCTGACGCTCACCTACCTGCACTCCTTCGGGGTACACCAGCAAGTCACGCGCAACGCCAATCAGGCCACCGGCGGAACTCCGCAGAATGACTCGGGCGGATACTTGTACGAGTATTATCCCGAAGCGGTCTTCAAGCAGAATCAGATCATCACCAGCGTGAACGCCAAGGTGAGCAAGAATCTTAGTCTGGTGGGCTTTTACACCCTGTCCTTTGCCAACGGCAACGGCAATGGCAGCGCATCGAACGCATACAACCTTGACCAGGATTACGCGCGCGCCGGCTTTGTTACCCGCAACTCGCTCTTCGCAATGGCCAGCTACACCGGTCCCTGGGGCATTCGTTTCAATCCGTTCCTGGTTGCGCAGTCTGGCCGGCCATTCAACGTCACCCTGCCAACGGACCCGCTGAACAACTTGTTCAATCAGCGGCCCGCCTACGCCACATCGTCAGACTGCACGCCCACTTCGGCCCGTTATGTGCAGACCGCGTATGGCTGCCTCGACAGCCAGCCGGCCCCCGGCGAGACGACCATCCCGGCCAACCTTGGCAACGGTCCGGCGGCGGTAGCCGTGAACCTGCGCATCAGCCGCGGATTTGGCATCGGTCCAAAAGTCGCTTCCACCACCAATCAGACTGACGGTGGACCACCTGACGGCGGCGGCGGTGGCCGGCGCGGCGGCCCTCCCGGAGGCAGCCTCGGACCGGGTGGGCTTGGCGGCGGTGGCCGTGGCGGACCTGGCGGCATGTTTGGGCCAACCAATACCGGACGCAAATACTCTCTGACCTTCAGTGCTCAGGCGTTGAACCTGTTCAACGACATCGACTATGGAACGCCGAATGGAAACGTGTCCGCTCCGAACTTTGGCAAGTCCACGAACCTTGCCGGCGGCATCTTCAGCACCGGCTCGGCAGCGCGGCGCATCTTCGTGCAAGCAATCTTCTCGTTCTGACGCGGCGGAAGCAGGCAAACAGACAGCGGGCCGGAGCGCAATGCTCCGGCCCGCTTGTTTTGTCTAGCGGACCGCCGTCACCGTGGCAGGCTGTCCATCGGCGCCGAAGGCATCGGTAAGCGAAATAACCTTCAACTGCGCCTTGAGCGCATCGAGTGAGACCGCGCTGGTAGCCGTGATCGCCACCGTCTCTCCCGGCAGCAGGTCGAAGTAGTTGTCGGAGAGCTTCACGTCGAGATTGCCAAAGGAGAGATAGACGCTGCGCGCAAGGACCGGCGACGTGACCTTGATCTTGTAGATTTTGTTCCCCGGCGGAATCTTTTCCCACGGCAATGGCTCAGCGCGCGAGATATCAGTCTTGAGTACTGCGGGCTTGAGATGAACCTCCTTCGTTGCCGCGAGATAGGTAAGGTTGCGCGAAATTTCCGTATCGACGCCACCCACGTAGGCGACGACGAATACGCGCGAAGTGTCTGCCGCGCCGGCATCGGCGAGTTTCTTGAGCGGCCATTCGAGATAAACCTTGCTCGAATTGGGAGAGATTTTGACCAAATCCTTGTATTTGAGAAGGACTTTGCCATCGAAGTCCATCAGGTACACCGCCAGGAATGTTTGGGTATCAAGCGCCTCTGTCTTGTCGGAGACGATGTAAACCTTCAGCGAGCCGTCTTCAACGTGCGGCGAGACCAGTATGGGCGCATAGAAGCGGCGCGCATAGTATTGCAGCGCCTTCCAGCGGCCGTAGTAGTCGATCGAGGACCACGACGCCACCGGCCAGCAGTCGTTCAACTGCCAGAAGATAGAACCCATGGTCTCAGGCCGGCTGCGGCGGAAGTGCTCGGCGCCGATCTTGATCCCCTCGGCCTGCAAGACCTGGCTCACGTAGAGAAAGCTGGCAAAGTCTTTCGGCTCGGGGTAGTCCTTGAGCAGATAGTCGTGGATGATCGAATTGCCTTCATTGTTCTTCTGGTGGGCCAGCATCACAGGCGTGAAGATATTCGTGCGATCCTCAGGTTGCGCGAATGCTTCGATTGTCTTCATCTCCGGAAACGATTGGAATCCATATTCCGTGACAAAGCGCGCATGATGCGTTTCGTAAGTCGCGAACGGCACGCGTCCGTGCCATACGTCCCAGATGTGGGCGTCCCCGCTCTGATAGTGGTCGCTGAGGGCTTCATAATCGGCGCTGGGCGAGCTGGGCCAGTAGGGAGTCTCCGAGTCAAGCCGCGCCACCATCCTGGGCAGGATGCCGCTGAACTCGGTCAGGTAGTCCTGCCAGATCAGGAACCTAACATCCGCCGGCAACGTTGGGCGCGGACCCCAGCTCATCGCGCTCTCGGTCTCGTTGTTGCCGCACCACACCACGATGCTGGGGTGATTGCGCAGGCGGCGCACCTGGTCCTCGGCCTCGGCTTCGATATTGAGTTTGAACGCATACGTGCCCGGCTGCCAGTCGTTGCCGAACATGAAGTCCTGCCAGACCATGATGCCCAGCTCGTCGCAGATGGAGTAGAACTCATCGGTCTCGTAGTAGCCGCCGCCCCAGTGGCGAATCATATTCATGTTGGCGTCGCGCGCCGACTCGAGAATGCGGCGATAATCCGCTGTGGTCACGCGATTGGGAAAGCTGTCGAAGGGAATCACGTCCGCGCCCTTGGCAAAGACCGGAATCCCGTTCACCACCAGCTCGAACGACCGGCCCCACTTGTCCAGTTCACGATGCAGCACAATCGAACGCAGGCCGGCCTTGGCCTTGCGCACGGCTATCACCTGGCCGCCGGCGCTTGCTGGTCCGCCCGTGCCCACCTGCGCGGTGAACCCGTAAAGCGGCTGGTTGCCATAGCCGGCCGGGTACCAGAGCTTTGGTTTCTGAATCTCGATGGGCAGATCGATGATGTTGCGCCCGGCGTGAAGGCTCACCGTCTCAACCACCGTAGCCGGCTTGCCGTTATCGTTGTACTGCACGCTCACTTTGGCCGATCCGGCTCTTGCGGCTTCGACCTCCACCTCCGCGTCCAGGTGGGCCACTTCCCTGCTCACGTCTCGCTGCCGGATGGCGAAGTCCGCAATGCGCGCCTTGTCCCAGGCCTCCAGCCGCACCGGCCGCCAGATGCCGCTGGTCACAAAACGCGGTCCCCAGTCCCAACCGTACTCGTATGCCGCCTTGCGGACGTAGGTCTTGTCCGCAGTCATCGACTTAAGCCGGAACGCGTCGCTCGCCGCAGCCTCTTCCGCGGCCTTGATGGGGGACGGAAAGACGACCCGCAGCAGGTTCCTGCCTGCATGAAGGCGGCCCTTCACCGGCACGCGCCAGATGCGGAACATGTTGTCCGCGGCGAGTACCTGGACGCCGTTGACATAGACTTGCGCGGCCGCGTCGAGGCCGTCGAAGACCAGGTCTACGTTGGACCGCGCCAGCAAGGCCGGAGTGGCATCGAAGTTCAGCCTGTACTCCCAGCTCTCATTTTCGATCCACTGCAGCCTGGATTCGTTGTCCCGGAAGAACGGGTCGGGAATCTTCTTATTGGCCAGCAGATCAAGGTGAACGTCGCCCGGCACGGTGGCCGGCAGCCAACCGCTCTCCGCTTCCTGCGCACCAGCGGTAATCTGCCGGAACTGCCAGCCGCGATCCAGGGCCAGAACCGCATTCCGCGCGGGCTTGCCCTGCGCCTGCGCGTGAGCCACACCGGCTGCTATGCCAATTGCCGCTCCGATAAAAGCAAAGCAGGCAACTCTCCTAGCAATTGATTCTCGCATTGCACTCCTTCCAAGGCATCCCACAGAACCGCATTCGCGTTCGGGAAAGGAAACTCAATCGATCGCCGATAAGGTTATCACGATGGTATTGGCGAAGACGCTGGATCGGTCATCCGTTGCGCTCCAATATTGTCCGATAGAGCGCCTCCCACTCATCGGCCCTGGTATCTATGCTGAAACTACTTTGGATGCGTGCACGCGCCGCGCGGCCAAGCGTGTGCCGGTCTTCCGCAGTTCTCCGCATGACATCGATCATGGCCCCCGCAAGCGCATCGGAATCCTTGGGCGGCACTACTACGCCGGATTCCCCGACCAGTTCGCGCACGCCGCCCACATCGGTGGCCACGACCGGCTTCTCCATGGCCATCGCCTCGCCCACGGCCAGCGGCATTCCCTCCCAGGCCGAGGCCAGCACAAACCCATCGGCTGCATCGAGCAGAGCGGGCAGGTCGCGGCGCAATCCGAGCCAGCGCACGGAATCATCCAAACCCAGATCAGCCGCCAATGCTCGAACCTTTGAGGCCTTCTGGCCGGCCGCCTCGCCTGCGATCCGCAACTGCGCATCGGAGCAGGCTGCCCGGACCCGCGCAAAGGCCCGCAGCAGGTTCGGATAGTCCTTGGCCGGCACGATGCGCCCCGCCGTGAGCCAGATGAATTCTCCCCTCACGCCCATCTCGGTGCGCATGTGTGCGCGCCGCTCTGCACTGGGAGAAAACTCCACGATGTCGATTCCTTGCCGCAGCACGATGCACTTCCCTTTCGGAATGGCCTTCAGGCGCACAAAACGGCTCGCAACCGCATCGCTGACCGCGGTGGTGCGGCGGGCCAGGCCGTCGGTCAGGCGGTAGGCCAGCATCCTCGCCCAGCCGCCTTCATAGACGTTGTGAACGGTGGAGAGAACAGCCGTCGCCGGAACCAGGGCCTTGAGCAGCCGGGCCACAAAGTTCGCATGAAAGCTGTGGCTGTGCAGCAGGTCCGGGCGGAACTCCAGCAGAAAGCGCCGTCCCTGCGCCATTCCGGCCAGCACGCTGACGGGAGTCCTGCGCATTTCCAGATGGAGGACGCGGAGCGCCGTCGGCCACTCCTCAGCCAGGCGCGGACGCAAGACAAGCAGAGCGACCGCATGGCCGCGCTCGGCCATGCGCCCCGCCAGCGCCAGCACCTGCCGTTCCGCTCCGCCCATGCCGAGCGAAGTGAGCACGTAGACAATCCGCATTCCACCCACACCCTGTCAGGAGATCGAGTGGAACGATGATACCGCGAACGTCGGGTGCCTGCGGTGCGGAGCGGACGGCGGCCGTTCGCTGCCCGGAACCTGCCGCCGAACCGAAAGTTCCGCTGCCGGCTCAAGTTTTTCGGATTCAGAAGATTCCTTGTGTGCAAATGTCTCATTGCGCTGTACAATCTCCACGAGGAGACCCATGGCCGGAGATATTCAACTTACTTGCAGCGATTGCGGGCAGGACTTCACCTTCACCGCTGCCGATCAGACGTTCTTTCAGGAACGTGGTTATTCGACCCCAAAGCGTTGCAAGAATTGCCGTCAGGCAAAGAAGAACGATTCGGGGGGCTCCGGCTACCGTTCGGCTCCGGCACAGGGAACTCCTGTGATTTGTTCGGGTTGCGGACAGCCTACAACAGTGCCTTTTGAGCCGCGTGGCGATCGCCCGGTCTTCTGCCGGGATTGCTACCAGGCGCGCAAAGGCAGCGGCGGCGGTGGCGGCGGCAGTTCGCGCGGCCGCGGCCATTCGTAGTTTTTGAAGCGGTCCGATGCCCGCATCGGGCATCGGACCCCGGTTCCCGCAAGCCAATTCAAGCAAAGTTCCAAGGCGACTGCCGACTTGGCCCTGCCGCCTCTGAAGCGGCTTGATCGATGAATTTTTGTCTTTTTTCCGTTTCGGGAGCTTCCGATTGGTAAGCTTCAAAAAAAAGGCAGCCGCGGCAAACTCGGCTGCCCTTTTGCCGTTCCGGTCCGCAGTTGGCGCAGAGGTTGCACAAATCCATAATTCTCTCGAATTTCATAGAATGGATGGACATTATCTCTTGCCGCCCGGTAAACTGGCCCTCTCGGACCTTTCCCCAAGTCCGAACACGTGAGGACTCACTCCAACTTCATGGCCTCCCAATTGTCCTTCACCGGATTTGCGCGGAAAAATCTCTGGCGCAGGCGTCTCAGGACTCTGCTTACACTGGGCGGGATCGCCATGGCAATCGGCGCCTTTGTGGGCCTGGTTGGTTTCTCGCGCTCCTTTGAGCACGAATGGCTGCGCCATGACTAGCCCCCTGCTTGAAGTTCGCAGCCTCTGCAAGAGCTACGATGAGGGACGCATTGAAGCCCTGCGCGGCGTCGATCTTTCCATCGACGCCGGCGAGTACATAACCATCAGCGGGCCCAGCGGCAGCGGCAAGTCCACCTTGCTGCAACTGCTGGGCGGGCTCGACACCCCGACCAGCGGCCAAGTCCTCTTCCGGGGCGTGGCGCTCGGCGCCGCCATTGACCTCGACGACTACAGAGTCCATCAGGTGGGATTCATCTTCCAGGCGTTTTATCTGCTGCCAACCCTGCGCGCCATTGAGAACGTGCAGGTGCCGATGCTGGCTGTGCGCCAGGACGCCAACAACCGTGCCCGCCGCGCCGAATCCCTGCTGCGCGAGATGGGCCTGGAGCACCGCATCCACCAATATCCCAACGAGCTTTCAGCCGGTGAACGCCAGCGCGTGGCGATTGCCCGGGCCCTGGCCAACGCTCCTGAGATCCTGCTGGCCGACGAGCCCACCGGCAACCTCGACAGCGTCAACTCCGCGCGCATCATGGAGATGCTCATCGGCATTCAGAAAGAGCGCGGCATGACGCTGATCGTCGTTACCCACGAGAATGAGATTGCACGCTCCGCGCCCCGGCACATTCGCCTTCGCGACGGCCTCCGGGACGAAAGGACTGAGCCATGAAATTGTCCTCCTTCGCACTGGCCGCAGCGCTGCTCCTGGCCACGCTGTTTTGGGCGATCCCCGCAAACGCGACGGATGCCCGCGCCGTGCTTGCTGCCCCAAGCCAGCGCGTGCAGTCGGCTGACTTCCGCGCCAGCGGCCACCTTGTCCGGGTGGACGCGAACGGCACGCGCACCAGCGATGGCATCACCATCAAGGCGCACTGGTTTCCCGGCGTGCTGCGCGTGCTCCTGGATATCTCCTCGCCTGCCAAGGCGCGCTCCCACATCCTGCTGGAGATGCGGCCCAATGGGCAGACTACAATCCAAATTGCGCATCCCGGCGACTCGGCGCCAACTGCTCTGCCGTTTGACAAGTGGAGCGATGGTCCGCTCGGCGCCGGTTTCAGCTATGAGGATTTTCTTGAACCGCAGTATTTCTGGGCGAACCAATCGGCGCTTGAAGAAACGAAGTACGGCGCGCGGGACTGCGACGTTGTGAAGAGTACGCCGGCCGCAACGGACAGGACGCACTACGCCGGAATCGAAACATGGCTGGATCACGGTATCGGGTTTCCTGTATATGTGGAGAAAACACTGAAAGGAACAGGGGCGGTGAAAGAATTCACCTACTTTGGCCTGCGCCATGACGGCGGCGTCTGGTCGGCCAGCCAGGTGGAAGTAAAAACGCACGGCCACGCCGGCTCAACACTGCTCATCATCGACCGCGGCAGCCCGAAAGCAAATCTCGGCCTCGGGGACTTCAGCCCTGAGCAACTCACCCGTTTCTAGGATCGATTATGTATCTGGCTCTCTGGATTCTGTGTCTTGCCGCAGCCCTGATCTCCACGGGGTTTCTCTATCAGTTGATCGGCGCGCACCGCGACCGGCGGCGCTTTGCCGGCATTGGGCGCTGGGTAACGATTGGGCGCGGGCACAGGCTCTACCTGCTCGAAAAAGGAACGGGCGGCCCTACCGTGCTCTTTGAAGCCGGCATCGCTGCCACCAATCTGAATTGGTTTCACGTCCAGGAGACGGTCTCCCGCTTCACCGGGACCGCATCCTACGATCGCGGCGGACTGGGCTGGAGCAGCCCCTGCCGCACCGCGCGGACCCCCGGCAACATCGCCGTGGAACTGCATGCCATGCTGCAAGGCGCGGGCATCAAGCCGCCCTACATCCTGGTCGGGCATTCCTTCGGCGGGCTGGTGATGCGCCGCTATGCGCTGCTGTATCCCGACGACGTGGCCAGCGTGCTGCTGGTCGACCCCATGCGCTGTGAAGAATGGCCGCCACTCAACCCCGCCAGGCAACGCGCCGTCGATCTTGGCAGCAGGTTATCCCGTTACGCCATCCCGTTTGCTCGATTCGGGCTCGTCCGCCTGGCTGTAACCTCGCTGCTATGCCGCTCGGGCCGCCTCTCAGGCCGGCTGGCAGGCGCCGCTGGAGTGGGTGGCCGCCATGTGCTGGGACGCGTCACAGACGAGGTCGGCAAGATGCCCAGGGAAGTCTGGCCCATCGTCGCCGCCCACTGGTCGCGTCCCGCCTACTATGCCGGCATGTACAGCCATGTCGATGCGATTCCCGACACCGTGAAGGAGATGCAGGACGCCGAACCCATCCGCGGCATCCCCGTGCTGGTGCTCACCCCGGGAAAATCGACGCCGCTCTCCGACGAGCATCTTGGCCGTATCGGCGACAACGTGCAGCAGGTGATCGCCCCGGCCAGCGCGCATTGGATTCATCTCGACGAGCCCGATCTGGTCATCGATTCGATCCGCGAGATGGTGATGGCGGCAAGCGCGGAGACTGTCGCGGCAACAGTCTGACCAGCAAGAGGTTATCGCAATGCTTAGCGCTTCTTGGCCGGCCTGGGAGCGGGCTTTTTCGCCGCCGGCTTTGAGGGCTTTGCCGCATGCGAAACCCTGCCAGCCTTGGAGTTCGCCGCGGGAGCCGGCTTTCCCTTCGCATGCGCGGACTTGGGAGCCGGAGCCTTCGCCGGAGTCTTGACGGGCGGCTTGGCCGGAGCCTTCGCCGGAGGCTTGGTAGCAGCCTTGGCCGGGGGCTTGACCGGTGGCCTGGCTGGAGCCTTTGCCTGGGGCTTTGCAGCAGCCTTCGCGGGGGCCTTCCTGGGCGCGGGTTTTGCTTGGGGAGCCGGCTTCCTGGCTTGAGCAGGGGCAGCCTTGGCCGGTGCGGGCTGGGACTCGGCATTGAGTTCAGTGGCGCTGAGCGCGGTGTCATCGGCAATCGGAGCGGGCATCGGCCATGCGATGGCCGGCGTCTCCTTATTCACCTCACTGGTCTGAGTTTCCTGCAGGTGCCATTCGCCATCCGCGCCCTTCACATAGGTAGCGCCTTTGTAATTGCGCGTTTCAGGTTCGCCCTGCCGGTCGGGGGCGCCGGCGCGGTCCTCGATGTCCGTTGGCGTGAACGGCGTCTGCGGTTCTGCCGCAAGCACGGTGCCCACGGGAGGAGTATAGACGGTATTCCCCGGGATATTTGCCGTGGCGTCAGGCTGAGTCGCGCCAGGCGCAGCACCGGCGTTATCCTGGTCCGACCACAACCCTAGCCGCGTGATTGCCTGCGCCTTCCCGGCGCTGGAAATCTTCGCCCGAATGCTTCGGCTGAAACCTTTAAGACTGAAGCCTGTCATCTTTTCCTTTTCCGGGGTTGCGGGCAGGTCAGAAGCGGATCTGGCCATCTGCCGGATCAGCCGGGAAATGGGCGAATGAGCCGACCTGACGAGAGCCGTCGTAGTTTGATCTTCAGCGCCGCCCAGAAGCCGAGACTCAAACCGCTTGATCACGACTTCGGGTTTGGGGCCCCCGGCGGTAAAGTACTGCGAGACCAGGCGATTTGCGTTGTCCACCCCGGCGGCGCCGGGCTGCATGACCAGGTAGATCGTGGTGCCGTCTTTGAAGACAGCCGTACCCATCAAATCGAGTCCGGATACAACATCGACCGGGGACTCGGGAGCCGGATTCTCGACCGGAGCCTTCGCCGGCGGCTCGAAGGGCGGCTCTGCATCAGCCTTGACCGGCGGCTTGGCCGGAGCCTTCGCTGGGGCCTTCCTGGGCGCGGGTTTTGCCTGGGGAGCCGGCGGCTTCTCGGCTTGAGCAGGTGCAGCCTTGGCCGGTGCGGGCTGGGATTCGGCATCGAGATCAGTGGCGCTGAGCGCGGCGCCGTGGGCAATCGGAGCGGGCTCCGGCCATGCGATGGCTGGCGTTGCCTCAGTGACAGCGAGCGACACGGCCGCCTGCGCCGTGGTGTAGTTCGCGGCGTCCGCCGGAGTGAAGGTTACCGAGAGCATATACGTTCCCGCCGCCAGCACCTCGCCCGTGGCAGGAGTGTAGACGAATGTTCCCGGAACCGATGCCGCGGCATTGAGCTCAGTGGCGCTGAGCGCGGCGCCATAGGCAATCGGAGCGGGCTCCGGCCATGCGATAACCGGTGTTGCCTCGGTGACAGTGAGCGACACGGCGACCTGCGCCCGGGTGTAGTTCGCGGTGTCCGCCGGAATGAAGATTACTGAAGGCTTGTGCGTTCCCGCCGCGAGCACGGCGCCTTCGGCAGGAATGTAGACGAATGTTCCCGGAACCGATGCCGTGGCATTGAGCTCTGTGGCGCTGAGCGCGGCGCCATAGGCAATCGGAGCGGGCATCGGCCATGCGATGGCCGGCTTCGCCCTGGTGACAGTGAGCGACACGGCGGCCTGCGCCGTGGTGTAGCCCGCGGCGTCCGCCGGAGTGAAGGTTACCCTGATCATATGCGTTCCCGCCGCCAGCACCTCGCCAGCGGCAGGAGTGTAGGCGAATGTTCCCGGAACCGATGCCGCGGCATTGAGTTCAGTGGCGCTGAGCGCGGCGCCATAGGCAATCGGAGCGGGCATCGGCCATGCGATGGCCGGCGTTGCCTCGGTGACAGTGAGCGACACGGCGACCTGCGCCCGGGTGTAGTTCGCGGTGTCCGCCGGAATGAAGATTACTGAAGGCTTGTGCGTTCCCGCCGCGAGCACGGCACCTTCGGCAGGAATATAGACGAATGTTCCCGGAACCGATGCCGTGGCATTGAGCTCAGTGGCGCAGAGCGCGGCGCCATAGGCAATCGGAGCGGGCATCGGCCATGCGATGGCCGGCATCGCCCTGGTGACAGTGAGCGACACGGCAGCCTGCGCCGTGGGGAGGTTGGAGTCCGCCGGAGTGAAGGTTACCCTGAGCGTATGCGTTCCCGCCGCCAGCACCTCGCCCGCGGCAGGAGTGTAGGCGAATGTTCCCGGAACCGATGCCGCGGCATTGAGCTCAGTGGCGCTGAGCGCGGCGCCATAGGCAATCGGAGCGGGCTCCGGCCATGCGATGGCCGGCGTCTCCTGATTCACGACAGTGGCCTGAATTTGCTGGAGGCGCCATTCGCCATCCGCGCCTTTCACATAGGTAGCGCCTTTGTAAGCGCGCGTTTCAGGTTCGCCCTCCTGGTCGGGGGCGCCGGCGCTTGGTAACGCCTCCCACTTCGCGTCCGCAAGGCCGGTGCGGTCAGCGGTCTCCGTTGGTGTGAACGATGTCTGCGTTTCTGTCGCAAGCAGGGCGCCCGCGGGAGGAGTATAGACGGAATTCCCCGGGATGTTCGCCGTGGCGTCAGGCTGAGTCGCGCCAGACGCAGCACCGGCATTATCCTGGCCGGGCGCCAACCCTGGCTGGGTGATGGCCGGCGCCTCCTCGGGGGTGGAAATCCTCGCCGAAATACTTCGGCTGAAACTTTTAAGACTGAAGCCTGTTCCCTTTTCCTTTTCCGGGGTTGTGGGCAGGCCGCAAGCGGATCGGGCCATCTGCCGGATCAGCCGGGAAATGGGCGAATCTTCAAGCGCAAACGGAATGGCGGTGTGCTGCATGCGCCGCACAGCTGCATAATCGTTGGGAATTTTCCACTGTACCGGCCTGGTGAGCGCCTTCGTAATTTCGTCTTCAGCGACGCCCAGGGAGCGAGGCTGAAACCGGTTGATCACGATTTCGAGTTTTGGGACCCGGGTGGTGAAGTACTGCGAGATCAGGCGATTTGCGTTGCGCAGTCCTGCGATGCCGGCCTGGATGACCAGGTAGATCGTGGAGCCGTCTTTGAAGAGAGCCGTGCCCATGAAATCAAGCTTCGATCCCACATCGACCACCACGTTTTCGAAGTCCTGCTGGGCGACTGCGAGCAGCTTGTCGATGGCTTCATTGGAGGCCTCAAACTGGGGAAACTTGCCGGGAGCCGCGAGCACGGATACTCCCGAGCTATGCTTGACCAGGAGCTTGGAGAGAAAACTCGAATCCAGCCGGCTGAAATTCTGAAGAGCGTTGATGGCCGAGAATTCGGCGACGACCCCGAGGTTGAGCGCGGCGTCTCCCAGCGGAAGATTGAGATCGATCAACAGGGTGCTTTGGCCGGACTCCAGGGCCAGAGCTACCGCATAATTGCAGGCAATGGTGGTGACACCTTCACCGGCCTTGGCGCCGAGAAACACCAGCAGCCTGCCGCCCGCCTTTTTCGGGAGGCGAGTTGCCCGGCGGCGGGCCGAGACCCGAATCAGAGCCTCGGCCATGGTGCTTTGGGCAAAAGGCAGAGTGAGAAACTCGCGAGCGCCCGCGCGCATGCAGCGGACCGGCAGTTCCAAATCGGTCTTCACCGAATAGACCATCACAGTCGCCGAGCCGTCAGCGCAGATGCTCTCCACCAGTTCCAGGGCGTATTCGGGGTTGCTGTCCAGGTCAATGGCGATGACGTCGTAATGCTGCTCCAGCAGCATTGGCACATCGTCGAGGCTGGCCGGGTAGGAAGCGAATTCACGGACATCGCCCGCCTGGCATCCGGCAAGAGCGGCCGCTGCCGCCTTGCGGCGCTCCTCGTCCGGGCCGATCAGCGCAATCGACAGGAGATCGGCTCCAAGGGAGTCGGGATACCGATCGTCGAGACACAGAGAAGAGTCTGAATTCACCGGATCGCCGTTCCCTGCCGCGGGCAACTCTCCTTGTGGGTTAACCGAAAAACGATAGGTCAACTGCGAGTTGGACATGAATACCTGCTCCGAGTCCTCAACGAGCGAAAAAGGAAATCGGCGTTCCGATGGCCAAGGCCGGAGCGTAAGGCATTTTGCGCTTCATGGGATTGGCAAGAGCCGACTCCGCATCGCAACACATTCCGCGCTGCTTCCAACCGAAGAAGAGATCGCTCGCGTTAACAAACAACCCCATATATGCTCGTGAATTCGATACATCGATTGCAATACCTGTTTCGTGCCAGGGATGTGCAACGTTGGTTGTACATTTGAGGCGGCGGCTGCGCAGATCCGTGAAGGCCGCCACGGCGAGTATGATGAGCGTTGGCCACCAGGCAACGAGCGCATGCCTCATATTCCTTTCCCCCAGCGTTTCGGGAGAACTTCATCAATTGTGATTGTCCAACCATTATTACAATCGTCCAGCCATTATTGCAATTGTGCCTAGTGTAGTCCGCCAGAAATAG
>PMYL01000044.1 GCA_003170825.1 Acidobacteriaceae bacterium | reverse complement strand
CCTCTTGACGCTCCACACCTAGTTCACCCCAACGACGAAGACCTGTCGTTGGGGACCCCGAAGCCGCAAAAATCCGCCGAGGCGGACGGCGAGGGTGGGGCACACAGCATTTGTGGGACAAACTGGCATAATCACAGTCCCAACTCCAGGCGTGTGCGTGGGTCGAGGCGGTCGCGCAGGGCGTCGCCGAGAAAGTTGAAGCCAAGCACAGCGCCTGCTACGGCGGCGGCAGGGAAGAGCACCAGATGGGGCGAGTCGAAGAGGTGCAGCCGGGCATCGTTGAGCATGGTGCCCCAACTGGGCGCGGGCGCGGGAATGCCCAGGCCCAGGAATGAGAGCGTGGCCTCGGCCAGAATCACTCCGGCCATGCCGATGGCCGCCTGCACCACAATGGGCTGGACAATATTTGGAAGTATGTGCCGGAAGAAGATGCGCAGGCCGCCTGCGCCTAGCGCGCGCGCCGCATCGACGTACTCGCGGTCGCGCACGGCCATGACCTGCGCCCGCACCAGACGGGCATATCCGGCCCAGCCGCCGATGGCCAAAGCCAGCACAAGGTTGGCGAATCCCGGCCCCAGGAAGGCGGCAAAGGCGATGGCCAGCAGAATGCCGGGGAGGGCCAGAAACGTGTTCATGGCAAAGGTAGTGAGCGCCGTGTCGACGAAGCCGCCCAGGTATCCCGCGAGGCCTCCAATGGCCAGCCCCAGCGCCAGTGAGATCGCGACTACGATGACGGAGACCGCCAGCGAAAGCCGCGCTCCAAAGAGCAGGCGGGAGAGCGTGTCGCGGCCCAACTCGTCGGTTCCGGCCCAGTGGGCGGCGGAGGGGCCTTGGAGGCGGTGCAGGAGGTCGATAGCCGCCGGATTATGCGGCGCGAGCCACGGCGCGGCCAGCCCGGCCAGCACAAACCCAGCCAGCAGCACCACGCCCGCCACAGCCAGCGGTTGGAGGCGGATACGATTACCCCAACGGCGAGACAAGCTGCGCAACGTGTTGGCGGTGAGAAAAGGCATCGGCACAGCAAGAATACAGCGACTCCCGCGGCGAAGCGGGGTTTAATTAAGTATGGGCATCTTGCGACAGTGTTTGATGGCGTGCCTGGCGCTGGCTGCGCCTGTGGTTTTGGCGCAGTCCCGGCCTGTGCAACCCTCGCAGGCAGCAGGGCAGAGGAGCATCCAGCCGGAGGCAAGGCAGATTGTCGAGTTGGCCAATGAGGCTCGTGCCGCTCACGGGGCTGGGCCGCTGCGGTGGGACACGGCACTGGCCGCGGCCGCCCGCCAGCATTGCCTGCGCATGGCCGCCGAGGGGCCGATCTCCCACCGCTATGGCGGCGAGGCCGCCGTCTCGGAGCGGGCCGGGGAGGCAGGCGCGCACTTCAGCCTGATCGAAGAGAACGTGGCCCTCGGCCCCACGCCCGCCGCGATTCACGACGCGTGGATGCGTTCCCCCGGCCATCGGACCAACCTGCTGAACCCCGCTGTGGATCGGGTAGGGGTGGCAGTGGTGGCCAGCCGCGGCGTGCTCTACGCAGTGGCAGACTACGAACGAGCCGTGCCTGTGTTTGCGCAAGCCCAGGTGGAGGCGGCTATTTCCAGCCTGGTGCGCGTGAGCGGTGTTACCATCCTCCGCGACCCCACCGCCGCGCGAGAGTATTGCGCGCAATCAAAGGGAACCAGAGGGAGCAACCGGCCGAGTTATCTCATATTTTGGCAGGAGGCGGACCTGACCCGCCTGCCGCAGCAGTTGCTGGATAGGATCGCTTCGGGGCAGTATCGCCACGCCGCCGTGGGCAGTTGCCCGCCGCAGGACGTGGAAGGCTCGTTCACGGCTTACCGCGTGGCGGTGTTGCTGTATTGAAAATGGAGGGTTGCCTCAAACAAATCGCCGGAATCAACCAAACGACTGGTATTTCTTCCAGAAATCAGGCCAGGGGAGCCGCGGGCTGCCGCAGACAAAAATGTCGGGGTGATCCTGGCTCTCTTCATTCTTCACGACCTCCGAGTTGCCGTTGTGCCCGGCCAGGCGGCAGGACGTGAAGGCGCGGTCTGCGGCTTCGCGCGAGAATCCAATCACGATCAGTGTGGTGGGCGGCGGAGTAGGGTAACCGCGCAGCCAGGCCGAGTTGGTGACGCTGATGGGCGGAGGCAGGCGGTATGCCGGGCCGAGCATCTCGATTGCGCCTTGCTCGCCGTAGTTGCCCACCAGCACGCCCAGGCTGGCCTGCTGCTCGGCGGGAAGGGAATCGCGAATACCGGCGACGGTTTGGACCAGCTCAGGCCAGCCGATCTCCTCGCGCAGAGCATCGTTTTTCTCCAGGGCAAAATGCATCAGCGGGCCGGAGGCCGCTAGCGGCAATACCATTGCGCAACCGTACGCGCCGGCCACGGCAATTCCCTGGAAGAGCACCACCTTCACGACGCGCCGCCACAGCTTCGACAGCCGCCCCACCCATTGCTCGCCCTCGGCCGCGCCCATCGCGATGAGCATCGGGTACGCGGGCGCCAGATAGTAGAAGATTCCTTTTGCAACCAGGAAGAACGCCAGAGGGAGCAGGTACATCCACGCCAGCGGCCGGTAGCGCGGGCTGCGCAAAAAGCACAGCAGCCCGGCAATCCACAGCGGCGCCGCATAGAAATTCGCGCAAACAAAGAATTGCTTGAAGATAAAGTGATTGCCACGCCCCTGCCCCACATCGCGGAGGTGAATGGAGTGAAGGAAATGGTACGAGATGAATGAGTGGCGCACTTGCCAGATGAGGTTGGGCAGAAAAATCAGCAGCGCAATTGCTACGCCGCCCAACAACCACCAACTCCAGAGAAAGCGGCGCGCGCGCGTCAGCAAGAACCCGCAGAGAAGCGCGAGTACAAAAAAGCAAATTGTGTATTTGGTCAGCAGGCCGACGCCTGCGGTCGCGCCGATGGCCAGCCACCAGCGCGGATTCTCCGTCTTCAGCAGGCGAATCGTAAAGTAGGCAATCAGCACCCACCAGAGATAATCGAAGGTTCCATACTGAAACTCCGTGCCCTCGAAGAGCGGCAGCGGCGAGAGAGCAACCGCCAGAGCCGCCGTGCCCTGCGCCAGCCGTCCGCCGCCCAGCTCGCGCGCCATTAGTCCCGTCACAACGATGGCCGCGGCTTGTGCGATCACTGAGAAGAGGCGCAGCCCCACCATCGAGAGGCCGAAAAGATCAAGGCCGATACGTTCAACAAAGGGCGTCAGGGGCGGATAGGCGACAAATCCCCAGTCAAGATGCCGGGCATCGCTCAGAAACTGGAGTTCATCGCGGTGGAAGCCGTAGCGGCCGTTGGTGAGCAGGTGGAGGAGAGTAATCGCGGCGGCGACGGATAGCATGAGAGCCCATTGGGTCCGCGGCTGGCTATTGAGTTGCACAGTGCGCTGCGCTTCTTTGGAGGATTGCATTTCACCTCTTTGGGCGTGTATGTTGATCAACTACGTTCCGCGGCGGCCTCCGGTTCCTCAGCTTCTGTGCATGATGAACGGAACCAGGACGGAGGCCATTCCAGCAGCGGTTGCCGCCTGAATGCCCAGATCGGTGTCCTCAAAGACCAGGCAATCCTCCGGCGCCACGCCGAGCCTGGCGGCTGCAAGGAGGAATGCATCCGGGGCCGGTTTGGCGTTCTTGTAGTCTTCCGCCGCCACGATGGTGTCGAATTTGTCGAGTAAACCGAGTGTGGTCAGGGAGCCAATGACCGAGTTTCGCCGGCTTCCCGAAACTACTGCAAAGGGAATCCGGCCGTGCTGAGCCTCGATGATCTCCAGAACTTCAGGGATCGCTTTGAGCTGCGGGAGCTGTTCGAGGTAAAGGCCTTCCTTCCGCTCGGCGACGGCCTCGACGGGCATATTCAGCCCGTGCATCCCGTTCAGCGCGGCGACAATCTCCCTGACGGGTTTGCCACCCCAGGAATAGAACAACTTCTCATCGAATTCGCAGTTCCATTCCGCAAGCGCAGTCTTCCAGGCAATATAGTGAAGCGGCATCGAATCGGCGATGGTGCCGTCGCAGTCGAAGAGCCAGGCTCGGAATGAACCGGCGGGCAGTTTGAGTTTCATGCCGCGCAGCCGCCCTCGCCGGGTTTGGTCGGCTCCATCCGGAGAGCGTTGTTGAAGCGGTTGAAGTAGTTGAACAGGCCGATGGCGCAGAGCAACTCCACAATCTCGCCTTCGGAGTAGAAGCCGCGCAACTCGGCGAACTGCTCGTCGCTGACGGAGTGGGCATCGCGGGTGACGGTCTCGGCCAGCCGCAGGGCGGCCTTTTCGGCGGGGGTGAAGTCCTCGCGCTGGGGCCAGTCGGCCAGGTGGGCAAGCTGGTCGCCGGTCCATCCCAGCCCCTTGGCCAGGATGGTGTGGCTGGCCAGGCAGTAGGGCGTCTCATTCACCTGGCTGGTGCGGACGATGATCAACTCCTTCAGTTTTGTGGAGACGGTGCCGGTGGAGAGCACCGCGCCGAAGTGAGCCTGCATGGTGGCAAAGATTTCGGGCCTGTGCGCCATCACCCGGAACATGTTGGGCACGTTGCCGCGCTGGGCAAAGGCTTTGTCGTAGAGCGCGGCCATTTCGGGGGTCACTTCGCTGCGGTCAAGCCGGGAAATCCGGGACATTCTGCCTCCTCTGGGGTTCCACTCTATCGTATCGCCGGCGGCGGCTCTTCGCACCGCGCAGATTTTTGACGCGCGCGGCACTCTCTGCTACCTTTGTAGTGGGCAATTCAGCGCACGACACTCCTCAGTAGCTCAATGGCAGAGCATTCGGCTGTTAACCGAAGGGTTGTAGGTTCGAGTCCTACCTGAGGAGCCAAAGAATCAATAATTTACGGAATCGACCCAACCGAACTTCACCGCACTTCAACTGAAATCCGATTTCAGCGACACTCGATTGTGTCCAACGGACTCAGTGATCGATTCCGGCGGCCGTGGCAAAACCCGCAGCCTGGACGGGAGGAATGGTGCTGGCGGGGGGCGGCTCACCGAACGAGGAGGCCTTTGCGTTGATGGCGCCGGAGTAATCGGGGCCGAGCCCTAGTTTCTTGAGGGCGCGGGAGTCGGGGGTGAGTTTGGTCTGCCAGCCCTGGTCGGCCTGGTACTTTTGCATGGCTGCCTCGGTGGCGGTGTCCCACTTGCCGTTGGCTTCGCCGCTCAGGTAGTGCTGGCGAATCAGCGCCTGCTGAATCTGAGTGACGCGGCCTGGTTCGATGGCCTGCTGGCCATGCAACCTGTGCTTCTTAGACGCTGCCTTGTGGGAGCCGCGCGTGGCCTTGTGGGCGCCATGCGTCTTGTGGACGCTGGTGGGAGCCCGGTGGACGCGTGAGGCGAATGCCGGTGACGCAGCCAGGGCCGCGCACAGTACAAATGCCATGCTTGCCCGGTATGAAAGCACGCTGGTTTCACCTCTGAAGAAAACTCGACTGTCCTGGACTTTCCGCTGCAGTTTAGCGGGCCGTCCCGCATTGCGACAAGAGAAAAATCGATCCAGTACCAGGAATCTATCCGGTTAAGGGAAAAGCGCAGGCCGCGGGAACCCTCGGCCTGCGCCATCGAACGCTACTCCAATTTGCCGCCCAGGTAGTTGATTCCATTGCCGGGATGGCGCGGATCGACGACCTCGAAGACCACGTCATCGCCGGTTTTGAGCTTGCCGACCACGGCGTCGTATTGATCCTTGGTTCCGGTGGGCTGCTTGTCGATGCGGAGGATGACCCAGCCGGGCTCGAGTCCCTGCAGGTCAGCAAACGAACCGGAGCGGACCGACTGAATGACCACGCCGGGGTGTTGCAGCTTAGCCGCCGCGGATGGCGAGACCTCGCGGACCACCAACCCCAGTTTGGCCTCACCTGCATCGCCCCTGTTGTCTGGGCCAAGTTCGGCCTGTTGGCCGCCCTGATCGGCGAAGACCTTTTCGAGGTCGCCGATGGTGACCGTGGCGTCGGCTTGCTTGCCGTCGCGCAGGTAGCCCAGGCGAATGGCGCTGCCCGGCCGGCGGCTGGTGATCTCACTGACCAGATCGTCGCCGTCCTTGATGGCGCGGCCATCGACGGCGGTGATGATGTCGCCCACCATGATTCCGGCTTTTTCAGCGGGGCCGCCCGGCTGGATCTGCTGCACCAATACGCCGTTATTGAAGCCGTAGACGCGGTTGACGGCGCCCGAGAGCCCCTGATTGAACTTGATGCCGATGGAGCCGCGGGTCACTTTGTGGCCGGCGCCGATGAGGTCGTTGTAAACCTCGACCACGGTGTTGGACGGCATGGCGAAACCGATGCCCTGATAGCCGTTTGATTGCGTGAATATGGCGGTGTTGACGCCAACGACCTCGCCGTTCATGTTCAGCAGAGGCCCTCCGGAGTTGCCGGGGTTGATGGCGGCGTCGGTCTGGATGAAGTGCTGGAACTGACCGCCGGCGCCGGGCTCGATGGTGCGGTTCTTGGCGGAGATGATGCCGGCAGTGACGGTCTGCGACAGCGTGAACGGGCTGCCGATGGCCTCGACCCAGTCGCCCACCTGCGCGGTGTCGGAGTTGCCCAGCTTTACGGTGGGCAACGGCACGCTGGTGTCGATCTTGATGACTGCCAGGTCGGTAGCCTTGTCGGTACCGATGATGGTCGCCGGACGGCCCAGGTCCTGAGTGTCGGGGTCGGTGGAGAGCTTGACGTATATCTTGTCGGCCTTCTCGATCACGTGATAATTGGTGATGATGTAACCCTTGGGATCGACGATGAAGCCGGAACCGAGCGACTCGCGGACCTGGCCGTCGTCGCCACCTTCCTGGTCGGGCATCTGGCCGCCGAAGAAGCGGTTGAAGAAGTCCTGGAAGTTGCCCTGGCCCTGCTGTTGATCCTCGCCCTGGTCACCGTCGCCGGGGTTCTGCGGATTGGGCTGGACGCGGCCATGAAAATTGCGGCGGCCCTTGTTTCCGGCCTGCTTGGGGAGGGTCTGGGTGTTGATGTTCACCACCGCCGGCCCAACCTTCTGGGCTATTTTGACAAACTCGTTGGGCGGCACGGAGGAATTGACGACATTGAGGGGGGTGGCGTCGGCGCTATTGTTTTGTTTCTCTTGTCCGCGGACCCCATGAGCGGCAAAGGAACCGGCCACCATGGCGGCCGAGAGGGTGGCAAGCAGGACAAACACTGAAGCGAGACGGCGCGAACGTAGCCGTTCAAAGAGCGATTTCATAGATTCGATGACCTCATCAGGTGATCAGCCTTGCGGCTGGAATGTTGAATGCACCTACTGACAGTATAGCCAGTAGCGGGCAAACCCGTCTGGCTGGCGGTTCCCGCACGCATGCACATTGGGTACGGCGAGAAGAGAACCGTCCCATCCGTATAGACGTGGCTTGGCCAAAAGAGTCGCGGAGGGGCCGTGTTATTTCGCGTTGCCCGCGAAGGCTTCCTGGCCAGAGACAAAGGTCTCAAGCACCACGGAGTACAGAATGGCCGAAGCGCCCACCGTGTAGAGGTTGCGGTCGACGAGGATGAAGTCCGCATCGTAGCCGGGCGCGAGCTGGCCCTTGTGCTTCTCGGCGAATTCGGCGTAGGCCGAGCCCTGGGTGTAGGCGTAGAGCGCCTGGCCACGGGTGAGCTTGTTTTCGGGGAAATACTCCCTGGTCCCGGCCTCATTCATGCGGGTGACGGCGGCGTAGAGCCCGCGAAAGGGCGTGATGGGTTCTACCGGGTAGTCGGTTCCGAAGGCCAGGGGCACACCGGCGTCGAGAAAGGCCTTCCAGGCGTAGGAAGTTGCGGCGCGTCTGGGTCCGAGCCGGTCCTTGGCCCAGTTCATGTCGGTAAGCAGGTGGCTGGGCTGCATGGAGGCGATCACGCCCAGCCTGGCGAAGCGCTGGATGTCGGCGGGATCGACGACCTGAGCGTGCTCGATGCGATTGCGAGCGGTCCTGGCAACGCCGGGCTGCGCATAGGCGTTCAAAGCCATGGCGGCGGCTTTGTCGCCGATGGCGTGGAAGCCCAACTGAAAGCCTGCCTGCGCCCGCACCACGGCCATTTTGTTGAGCTGCGCCTGCGTGTACTGAGGCAGGCCGGTGTTGCCTGGGTCGTCGGAGTACGGGGCCTTCATGGCAGCCGTCCGCGAACCCAGCGAGCCGTCCATGAAGCCTTTCAGGAATCCGGTGTGCAGCAGCGGGTCGTTCAGGTCGTGGTGGGCGCGTTTCTTCTTCAGCTCGTCAAGCGGGTCTTTGAAGGGCAGCCACTCTGTGATGCGCAGATGCAGTTTGCCCTCTTTCTCCAACTCCTCGAAGACGAGAAAATCCTGCCAGTCGCTGAAGTCCTGTACGCTGGTGACGCCGTGGGCGAGCGCGTCAGCAATCGCCAGCTCATCGCCGCGGCGGCGCTCGTCGTGGCTGGGCGGCGGGATGACCTTGTAGACCAGGTCCTGCGCCGACTCGCGGAGAATGCCGGTGGGCTCGCCGTTTGCGTCCAGGTCAATGGCTCCGCCCTGGGGCGGGGTGGTCTTGCCGGTGATGCCGGCAGCGGCCAGTGCAGCGGAGTTGGCGATGGCGATGTGGCCGTCGATGCGGTCGAGAAACGCTGGATGCCCGGCGGTGACCTTGTCGAGGTCCTGGCGGGTGGGCAGCTTCTTTTCGGCCCACAGCGTGTGGTCCCAGTTGCCGCCGGTCAGCCAGTGGCCTGCGGGAGCGTCTTTGGCGAAGGTCTCAACCTTGGCCAGCATCGCGGACAGAGATTTGACGCCTGTCAGGTCCACATTGAGCCTGGTGCGGCCGGCGCTGCCCAGGTGGGTGTGGGCGTCGTTGAATCCCGGAAAGACGTAGGTGCTGGTGTTGGCCGTGTTCAGGTCGCGCAGGCGGGTATTAGGCCCGGCGAGCCGGGTGATCTCCTCTGTTGTGCCCACGGCCAGCACTTTGCCGCCGCCGATGGCCATGGCCTGGACGGTTTCGGGCTTATCCTCCGCCAGCCCGACGCCGGTGTAGATGACGCCGTTGAAGAAGATGATTTCGGGCACTATGTCGAGCGAGGCCGGCTTCACGCGTTTGGGCGGTGTGTGCTGGGCAGTGGGAGTCTGAGCGGGGCAGAATGACGCAGCGGCAAGGGCTGCGGCGAGCAGAGCGGAAGAGACGCGCATGGGCGGGGCGCTACGCCCCCACCTCGTCAATCATACGGACCAGCACCTGCTGGCGCTTCTCACGGCTAGATGGATGGGTTGTCTGCTTCGCAGCGGCTATTCGGTAATCCGCAATCGCTCTCTTCAAAGTCGGCGGAACAGGATCATTCCCATCGATAACCTTAGCAGCCGCGAAAATTCTCCTCTCAAGTTCGACAGTAGGATATCGATCCAGGAGATCGGTAGAGAGGAGTGTTGTGATAAGGGTGTAGAACTGAGGCTGGTCAGTAGCAAATCGCATATTCGTCAACTTCTGGTTGTGTCGGTACGCGTCTGCGAGGAACCCGAATGCTCGCCTCAGTTTAGCCAAGTCTTTATCTGTAAGGCGCTTGTTAACCTTCTCGTCAAGGTTAATGAAAGACTTGAGTATCTCGGCAGGGGCACGGGGGTGCTGTTCTCTCGTAAAAAGAGCAATTTCGGTCAACCTCTCCCACATCCTATCCACTTGGGAGTTCTGGTCAGAGATCTTACTTATGATGTTCAGTCGGCGCAGGACCTGAACGAAGCTATTGTTAATCGGCGTGTAGTATGTCGATCTTCTCTTGTCGGTACGGCGGCCTATCAATCTGAATATCTGCCGGAACAATTTGTCAGTCACAAGAGCCTTCACGATATCAAATCGGCTGACCTTAACCCCTTTTTGATTTATGTCAATGAAGAGGTTAACAACCTCGTCAAAAGAAGCAAGTTCGTCGTCCAGGTCGATCTCGATTGTGGATATGGCGTATTCCCGCAGGCGCCGAACAAGGCCGTTGTCAAGCTCTTTGAAAGCTGCCTCTTGTCCTCCCAATTCAATCGTAAAATTCAGGTCCGCAAACACTTCCGGCTTGCCGTAGAAATAATGTTCGACATTCTTCACCTTCATATCGGAACGTCGGTTACCAATAAAAAGAAGCAAGCTCTCTAGACGTTGTTTTCCGTCGAGGATGTTATAGCTGAACTGAGAGCCTTGTTCTTGCTTGTATAGGAATATGGCAGGGATTGGACGTTCCTGAACCATGTTTTCAATCAACTTGCGGCGCAACGGGAGCTTCCAGACAGAACCTCTCTGAAAAGGCGGGATCAGGCTGATTTTTCTTTCGTTGAAATATCCGATGATCTGATCAATCTTCATCTCGCGGTTGACGTATTTCATGGCTCTCCCGATGGACGCAGGGGCAATCATACTCGCCCCCTACATGATGAGGCAAGTATATTCCCGTCGCTGTAAACTACTGTTCCGCGGCCCATTCGATCATGGCCAGGGTGAGCAGCAGCACTCGGCGCAGGCCCACTTCGCGATCCTTGGCGGAGTACCACTCGGCCTGGGTGTGCGCGCCTCCGCCGTCGCCACCAGCGCCCAGGGACAAAGCAGGAATGCCCAGCGAGAGCGGGATATTGGCGTCGGTCGAGCCCAGGCGGAGGTCGGTGTGCAGACCCAGATGGCGGTCCACGGCACGCAGGGTTTCGAGCAGCGGGGAATCGTCGGCCAGGTGCGCGGCCGGACGGTCGCCGATCTTGTCGATGGTGAAGGCCAGCAGGCCCCGGCTGTATGCGGCATTGGATTTTGCCTGTGCGTTGCAGTGCTCGACTGCATCTTCGACGGCGCGGTACATTGCGACTTCGAGGCTGAGAAGCTGCTCGGGATCGGTGGAGCGGAAGTCGATGGAGGCCACAGCGCTCTCGGGGATCGAGTTCACGCTGGTGCCGCCGTGGATGGTGCCCAGGTTGAGGGTTGTGCGAGGTTCTTCCGGCAGCGGGGTCTGGGCCAGGACGGCCAGCATGGAAGCCAGTGCGGCGATGGGGTTGGGCGTGCCTGCGTCAGTAAAACTGTGGCCGCCCGGGCCGGTGACGGTGACCTGATATCGACGGCTGCCGAGGGCCTGGGTCACGGCCGAGTCCGCGCCGGCGCCGTCCAGGACGATATGGGTAGCAATGCGGCCGGCCAGCGCGCTCTGGCTGTAGACGTGGCGCACGCCGCGCAGGTCGCCTTCACCTTCTTCGCCCACATTGCCCAGAAAGATGAGCGGCGCGGGAAGTTCGGTCCTAGCCTGAACCAGCGCGTGAGCGATGGCCAACATTCCCACGACTCCGGCGCCGTTATCGCAGGCACCCGGCGCCTCAAGCCGGTTACCGTCCACCACCGGGCTCAGGCGAATCTCGACGGGAAAGACGGTATCGAGGTGCGCCGAGAGTACGACCACCGGACCTGTGCTCTCGGGCGGCAGCTTTGCGGCGGGCAGTAATCCGAAGACATTGCCAACCGCGTCGGTCTCCACGCTGCTCAACCCGGCTTCGGCAAAGCGGGCGGCCAGCCACACTGCCCGCGCCTGTTCGCCGAAGGGCGGCGCGGGGATGGCTACCAGACTCGCCTGCCAATCCATGATTCTTTTCGGATTTCCATGCAGCCAGGCAAAGGCGGCGTGGACCGGCCGCTGCGCGGCCAGCGCCGTGACGCGGGAGAAGGCGGAAATGAGGGGAGCCGGGGACATGCGATGGATTCAGGGTAGCAGGGGTGGTCTTTGCGAGGGCGGAGCGCGGACTCTGTTGGAGGTAAATCAGTCGACGACTGGCAGATCTTCGTCGAACGGGTACTCCACCGAATGCAGGAACAGTCCTCGCGCCGGAGCGGTGGGGCCTGCGGCGGAGCGGGAACGGGCGGCGATGATTCCGGGGATCTCTTCCATGTTGAGATGGCCGCGGCCCACATCGAGCATGGTTCCCACCAGGTTGCGGACCATATGGTGCAGAAAGCCGTTGCCGCGGACGCGGTAGACCAGGAGATCGCCGGCCTCGGTCTTCTGCTGCTCCCACGCCGAGGAGAAGATGGTTCGCACCGCTTCCTTCTCAGCCGACCGAAAACGTCCCTCCGGGGCTAAAGCCCGCGTTGATTCTGTTGGCGTTATGCGGGGGTTGAAACCCCCGCCTCCCTCCGGAACGAGCTTTTCCGGCACCGTGGGCGCTTCTATTTTTTGGTCGGGTTCCAAGTCTGGTTCAGAATTGCGGCTGGCCAGGTCAGGATCGGTGGCGGCAAAGCTCAGGAAGTCGTGCTCGCCTTCAAATAGCCGGGCTGACCTTTGCAGGGCTTCCACGTCCATTGGCCAAGGGCAGGCGAAGACATACCGGGCCAGAAAGGGGGGGCACAGCGGTTCACGGAAAACCCGATATTCGTAGGTCTTGGCCACCGCCGAGTGCCGCGCATGGAATGCACTTCGTGCCGTTCTTGCCTCGATGATTCGTATCGCAGGAGGAAGAGTCCGGTTGAGGGCGCGTTGCAGGTTTTCCGGCGGGATTCTGGCCTGCAACGGAAAGCTGGCTACCTGGCCGAGGGCGTGGACGCCGGCATCGGTGCGTCCTGAGCCCTGCGGCAAAGGGGCTTCGCCGGTGATGCGGCCGAGGGCCGCCTGGAGTTCTCCCTGGATGGTGGGTTCTCCGGGCTGCACCTGCCAGCCCCGGAAGTCCGTGCCATCGTAGGCCAGGGTGAGCCTCCAGGTTTGCAAGCCCGGCGCGGGTTGGGCGAGATCAGTCACAGATCACAGGTTACCCGACAGGAGCGGTCGCCGGAGCGGAGAGTTCGCATGGGATATACTCAGCTTTCCGCATGCGCTGGCGGTCAGGTTGCCGGGAATCGTGAAGATCGGGATGCAGGGAACGAACTCACGGGAACTAGCTGGGGGCCGCGCGCGTATTGCCAGATGAGCGGGCGACTGCGCGGCAGGCTGGAGCCCAAATCGCCCAAGGGAATCACAAAATTGCGTCCGGAGAGGCTCTCCGGGCGTCTTGAAGAATGGCACCCCACATGCCTCAGCATTCAGTGGAGAGGAACCATGCATCTGTACGGTAAACGTGTGTTTGAGCAGCAGGAGAAGGCCGCGCGCAAAGTCCGCGGACAGGCAGGCAAACGGCTGTGCGCGATAGCGGCGGTCACGCTGATATTGACGTTGGGAGCGCCTTCAGGATTTGCCCAGCAGGTTGGGGCTGGGGCAACGGCTCCGGACAAAGCTGCGTCCGAGTTGCCGGCGGCGCCTGCGCCCGTGCTGACGGAGCCGTTGAACCTGCGTTCGTCCGCGCGCGATTTTTCAAAGCCCGCCGGCCGTCTTCTGGGCAACCCGCTCTATATCTTCCGGCCCACCACCATACCCAAGGCCAGCTTTGCGAATTCCGTGCGCCTTGGCGACCTGGTGAAGGACGGCAAGATTTACCTGAGCCTTTCCGACGCGCTGGCGCTGGCGCTTGAGAACAACTATGACATTGCCATCGCCCGCTACAACCTGGACATTGCGGACACCGATATACTGCGTTCGCGCGCCGGACAGGTACCGCTCGGCGTCAGCACCGGCGTGGTCAGCAACACGCTGACCGGTTCCTCCTCCACGGTGACCGCCGGGGGCGGTCCGGGCGGCACGAGCGTAGGCTCCGGCGGCGGCGCCTCGGGCAATGCCGGCCTGGTGCAGACCACCCAGGGCGCCGGTCCTACCCCGGAGGTTCTCGATCCGAGCGTCACCGGCACCGTTCAGTTGGAGCGGGCCAGTGCGCCGCAGGCCAATACGCTGTTCTCCGGCGGATTGTCCTCATTGACCACCAACACCGACCAATACAACTTCACGTACAACCAGGGTTTTGTCACCGGAACTTCGCTGACTGCGTCTTTGAACAACAGCCGCATCACGACCAACAACCCGTTTAGCGACTATAGCCCGCAGCTGAGTTCCACCTTCACGGCCAAGGTGACCCAGCACCTGTTGCAGGGAGCCGGCATCTGGGTGAACAAGCGCTTCATGTACCAGGCCATCGACAACCGCCGGATTACAGACTCCTCGTTCCGGCAACAGATTCTGTACACGGTCAACCAGGTTGAAAACATCTATTGGGGGCTGGTGCAGGCCTATGAGGATGTGCAGTCCAAGGAGCGCGCGGTCGAGCAGAGCAGCAAGGTGGCGAGCGACAACCGGAAGCAGTTGGAAATCGGGACGATGGCGCCGCTCGACGTACTGAACGCCGACCAGTCCGTGGCTTTAGACAGGCAGTCCCTCATCAGTTCGCAACTCGCGCTGAACTACCAGCAGCAGATCATCAAGCAGGCCATCGCGCGCAACCTCAACGATCCGGCGCTTTCGGCCGCGGCCGTTATCCCTACCGACCGCGTGAGCATCGAGGAGATTCCCGAGGAGAAGCAGCCGGTCGAGGACCTGGTGCAGCTTGCCTTCAGGCAGCGGCCGGAGTTGGAGCAGGCGGTACTGCAGTTGAAGGTCAACGAGATCACCCTGCGCGGCGCGCGCAATGCGCTGCTGCCGACGCTCGATGCTTTCGGCTTCTACAACTCCAGCGCCCTGGGCGGTTCACAAAGCCCGGATGCTCTCAACTTCGAGACTGGGAAACTGTATCCCCCGGGCACTTTTCCAAGCGCCGGTTACGGGACGGTCGTTCAGAACCTCTTCAACAACTCAGCGCCCGACAAGGGCGCCGGCTTCAGCCTCACGATTCCCATCCGCAACCGGCCTGCGCAGGCGCAACAGGCGCGGTCGCAGCTCGAATACCGCCAGGCAGAGTTGCGGCTCGAGCAGATGTACACGCAGATCCGCATGCAGGTTGTGAATCAGCAGTTCGCGTTGACCAACGACCGGGCGCAGGTTGTGGCCGACCTCGCCGCCAGGGACTATAACCGGCAAAGCCTGGATGCGGAACAGAAGAAGCTGAAGCTGGGCGCTTCCACGACGGCACTTGTCCTGCAGCAGCAGCGAAGCCTGGCCTCGGCGGAGAACAGCCTGATTGCGGCGCAGGCGAACTATGCCAAGGATCGCGCGGGCCTGTATCAGATGCTGGCTAGCACTCTGCAGCACTACGGCATCAACCTGGGCGAGGCAACCACCGGCGATGTGAGGACGACGCCCGTGGTACCCGGACTGGAGCCTGCCAAGCCGGGCAAGGAGCCTTCGACCACTCCGCCGGCATCGCGGTAGGCTTCTGAAACAACTCGATGGGAAAAAGCCCGGCCTGCTTCATGGAAGCGGGCCGGGCTTTTTGTTGGGGCTGGGAGAGGTTAGGTTCCGTGGTATCCCACCCTCGCGCCCGACCACCCCACGGACGAAGACCCGTCCGCGGGGGCCCCGGCAAGGCGCGAGGATGGGGCACGGGGCTTATGTTGCGCTCCAGCCGGGCTGAAGATTAATTCTCCGGCTTGCTGACTAACGCTCGGCGACGAGGTCGAGGAGATTGAAGAACTCAGGGAAGCTGATGGCGGCGGATTCTGCGCCCTGGATCAGCGTCTCGCCCTCGGCCCGTAAAGCGGCGACACTGAAGGCCATGGCGATGCGGTGATCGCCGCCGGAGTCGATAGTGGCGCCGTGGAGGGTCTGGCCGCCGGGAACGTCGAGGCCGTCCTCGAATTCGGCTACTTCAGCGCCCATGGTGCGCAAATTTTTTACAATCAGGGCGATGCGGTCGGATTCCTTGACGCGGAGTTCCCTGGCGCCGCGGATGCGGATGCCGCCGCTGGTGTAGGGCGCGATGGCTGCCAGCACCGGCAACTCGTCGATGAGCTGCGCGGCGAGTGCACCGCTAACTTCTGCCGATCCAAGGCCCTGGGGTGGGGCGGAAACCTGAACCGTGCCCACCAGTTCGGCATTCTTTTCTTCAAGATTGAGGACGGCGATGTGCGCGCCGAGGGCGGTGAGCACGTCAAGGAGCGTGGCGCGGGTGGGGTTAAGTCCCAGCGAATCAAACACCAGGCCGGAGCCGGGGAAGAGAGCCGCGGCGCAGAGAAAGAAAGCGGCGGAGGAGATGTCGCCGGGAACGGCGGCGCTAATGGCGTAAAGGCACTGGGGACCGGGGATGGAGACCGAGTCGAGCGTGCGGGTGAGGGTTGCGCCGAAGGCTCTCAAGGCCAGTTCGCTGTGGTCGCGGGTGCGGACTGCCTCTCTAACTGTTGTGGTTCCAGCGGTTTGCAGGCCGGCGAGCAGGACACAGGTTTTTACCTGGGCGCTGGGAACGGGGGTGGTGTAGTCGATGGGGTGGAGCGGGTTGCCGTGGATGGTGAGCGGGGCATGGCCTTCGGTGAGGGTGAGGCGTGCGCCCATGGTTTCCAGGGGTTTGCGGATGCGCTCCATGGGACGGCGGGAGAGCGAGGCGTCTCCAACCAGGGTGAAGCTGCCTTGCTGGGGCGCCAGGAGGCCGGAGATCATGCGCATGGTGGAGCCGGAGTTGCCGCAATCGAGGGGGTGTTTGGCAGGGATTACGCGGCCGGCGACGCCGCTGATTTCGACGGAGTTGTCGTTTGTTTTGTTGACCTTAGCGCCAAGGGCTTCCATGCAGGCGAGGGTCGAGGCACAGTCGGCGCCGGTGGAGAAGTTGGTGAAGCGAGAGGTTCCTTCGGCGAAGGCGGCGAGCATGGCGTAGCGATGGCTGATGGACTTGTCGCCGGGCAGGCGAAGGCTTCCGTAGACGTTTCGGGCGGGGCGGATGAGGCGTTCCTGGGCGGCGATGGGCAAGGTGGCTCCGGGGTGGGTGGTCGTCACTTTGAGTTTATCGGAACAGAGGCATGGATCATGGAACAGGGAAGCCGGCGAGCGGCGAGGGCGGGCGGGGAACCGTCAGAGGGTATGGGATTGTTGCCGGGTTGGAAGTAACACCGGCAGTGGCTGGCGATTCCCAGGACTCAAAGGCGAGACATGCATAGGCAGCTTGCGGCCGCATCTCTTGGAAGAGGGGTGCGGCCGCTTGATGCGGGTGAGGGCTACTGCACGGTGAGGGCGACTGTGCCCGTTGCCGTGGTGGTGCCTGAGGTGCCTGTTACGGTGATGGTGTAGTTGCCCGCCGTAGTGCCGGAATTGCCCCCACCTCCGCCACCACCACCGCCTCCGCCGCCTCCACATCCGAGGGCACAGGCTGAGATGGCTGCCAGAAGCACCATCATTCCGAGCATGGTCCGCCACTTACGCCGCCGCGCCGGGATGCCGAAGAGCAGGATGCATGCCAGAGTTGCGCCTCCGGTCGCGTACCAGGGAACTCCGGGGCGCTTGGGATAGACCAGCGCCGCGCTGGTGGGCGCCGTGGTGTACACGGTCAACGTGGCCGTTTGCGCCGTCGCGCCGCTGATTGTAACCGAAGCCGGAGAAAGGCTGCACGTCGCCGGATCGCTGGCGGCCGTGGGGGTAATGGCGCAACTGAGGCTGACCATGCCGGTAAACCCACCCGTACCCGGCGTCACGGTAATCGTCGAGGTGTTTCCGGTGGTTGCGCCGGGCGCGACAGAGACCGCTGTGCCGGCAAGGGTGAAGGGGATGGCGGTTGTAGTGAAGGAGTCGATGGCTCCGTCGGTGGTGCCGGTGGTGTTCTGGGCCACGACCCTGAAGTAGTAGGTCGTACTGGCGGTCAGTCCAGAGAGGTTGGCGGTGACCGGGGATGCTGTTGTTCCGGAGCCGAGGTCCTGGGAAGTGGTCTGGCTGGCTCCGCTCAGGGTGCTGCTGGTGCCGTAGAGGAACCAGGCGTGGGTGTCGGCCCCGTTGGGGTTGACCGTGCCGGCCAGGGTGGCAGAGCTGGCGGTGATCGCCGAGGCCGAACCTGTGGTGGCCGCCGGGGCTTGTGGGGGGGCGGCTGTAGTGAAGGAATCGATGGCTCCGTCGGTGGTGCCGGTGGTGTTCTGGGCCACCACCCTGAAGTAGTAGGTCGTACTGGCGGTCAGTCCAGAGAGGTTGGCGGTGACCGGGGATGCTGTTGTTCCGGAGCCGAGGTCCTGGGAAGTGGTCTGGCTGGCTCCGGCGAGGGTGCTGCTGGTGCCGTAGAGGAACCAGGCGTGGGTGTCGGCCCCGTTGGGGTTGACCGTGCCGGCCAGGGTGGCGGAGCTGGCGGTGATCGCCGAGGCCGAACCTGTGGTGGCCGCCGGAGGTTGCGGGGGGGCGGCTGTAGTGAAGGAATCGATAGCTCCGTCGGTGGTGCCGGTGGTGTTCTGGGCCACGACCCTGAAGGAGTAGGTCGTACTGGCGGTCAGTCCAGAGAGGTTGGCGCTGACCGGGGATGCTGTTGTTCCGGAGCCGAGGTCCTGGGAAGTGGTCTGGCTGGCTCCGGCGAGGGTGCTGCTAGTGCCGTAGAGGAACCATGCGTGGGTGTCGGCCCCGTTGGGGTTCACCGTTCCGGCCAGGGTTGCGGAGCTGGCGGTTATGGCGGTGGCCGCGCCTGTGGTGGCAGCCGGCGCGGCGGTCACCGTCACCGAATTCGATCCCGTCGCGCTGTTATAGGTCGAGGAACTTGCCGCATCCGGTGTGTAGCTGGCCGTCAGCGTGTCCGACCCGATTGCCAGCGATCCGGCCGGAACGGTGAAGGTGTAACTGCCGCTGGAAAGCGTCTCCGCTGCCGACGTGTAACCGCCGCCTGTGAGCGTCACCGTTCCGGTCGGCGTTCCGCTGGAGCCGGTCACCGAAACAGGCACAGAAAGACTCTGGGCGGTTGTCACCGGATTGGGCGTGGGGGCAGTTATGGCCACGGTCGGCGTCGCCAGGCTGGTTGTCGTACTCCAGTGGTTCACCAGTTGCGTGGCATCCACGCTGCCCATCCCGGTTGCCAGGCTGTAGTTGGTGGCCGTGTTGTAGCCGCTCTCGAAGTAGTATCCTGCCGAGTTCAGGGCGCAGTTGGGAGTGCCGCTGGTGCATGGCACCGAGTTATTGCCCACCTGCACATAGTGAAAGATCGGGTAATTGAAGTTGTTGAATAGGGTATACAGCTCCTTGGCCGCCTGCCCCAGCCGGCTGCCGGTCTTCTGCTGGACCAGGGCCAGAATGCCCGCGAAGGCCGGCGCAGCGGTGGACGTGCCGCCATAACCGTCGGTGAACCAATAGCCGTCCGATTGCACTTCGCAATCCAGTGTTACAGTCTGGCTATTGTAAGTGGTTGTCTCATCGTCGCATACCACCCAGGTTGCGTCGTCATTCCCGTTGCCTGCCATCAACGACACATCTGGCAGATCGCGCTTCCCGTCCGAGGGCACACCTGTACCCGTCTGCCACGAGGGCTTGGGGTAGCCGGCGCACGTTGCACCGGAGCCCGTCGCGCAACTGCTCGCACCGCCGCTACCAGCCACGATATTGGCGCTGCTGCCCGTCCAGGGAACGTTAGCACTGAGCCCGGTGACTAGGGTAGTTGTCGAGTCATTCCAGGCCGACTCCGGGATGGAGCCCAGGGCGGTCCGGTAATAGGTTGAAGAGCTGCCTGACGAGGTGCTCACATAGGTCGAAAACGAAGAAAAAGAAGAGTTCAGGGGATAGAAATCCGTTCCGCCTACCGCGATGTTATACGGCGTCGAGGCAAAACCGCTTACCGCCAATCCGCCGACGGCATCGGTAACATTCTTGCCTTTGCTATTAGTAGGGTAGTCGCATCCTGCCGAGCCACTGTCGCCGGTTGAAACCGTCACCGCGATGCCCTGCCCCGCCGCCTCCTCCCACCAGCCGTTGATCAGTGCATTGTCGCTGGTACTCATGTCTTGCTCGCACTCGCCAAAGCTCAGGCTGAAGATGTCCACTACATTGGCAGTGAGCGCCGCCTCGATGCCTGAGTTGAGGTCCGTAGAGGCATAGTAGTAAATCGTCGCACCCGGAGCAATGCCTCCGGAGAGCTCGGTGTCGATATAAGCTTCGTCCGCATCGCCCGCGTTGTATCCGGTACCCGGTGTGGAGGAGCATGAACTGGGGCTGGAGCTGGTGCAATAGTAGAGCGAGGGAGTGGTTGTATTGCCGAGAAACATGCTGCGATAGCCATTTGCCACGATGGAGGTGCTGATCGTCGCATCGCCGCCAACGCCGATGATCACACCCTCGCCCGTATAACTTGTCCCCGAGGAGTAGTTGGCGTTGAAAGAGTTCGGCGTGTCATAGATCGTCGCCGCATCCCCAGGGACGATATAGAGGAAGTAGGGGGCTGCGGTTGTCCCCGATCCGCCGGTCAGGCTGGGCCCTGGTCCGTTGGCCGGCTCCATCCGCTTGGTCTGGGGGTTGAACTTGCCCGCGCTTCCGCGCTGAAAATGCGGCTTGGGTCGAATCGTGTTCAGGTGCGCAACGCCCTTCACCACCGGGGCCAGCGCCGTGGGAATCTTCGGGTCCGTCGTATTCGAATAAAACTGGCTCCCGTTGGCCGCGAAAGAGTGGATCGAGGTGTGAAACGTCTCTTCCACCTGGCTCACGCTCCCAGAGAAAGCAATATTCGTGCGCCCGGTTGAGACCGTCTCCAGTTTGAGGCCATGCGACTCAAGCCAGGCCACAAGGGCCGCCACATCCGAGTCCGCCGGCCCGTACAGCTTGCCGAACTGCTCTGGGGTGAGCCACTTGTGGTAGTTCGGCGAGGACTTGTCCTGCAACTCGGCCAGGTACTTGTCGAGCGCCGCCTGCTGCTCACTCGAGCGCGACAGCACCAGGCGCACGTGGGTCAACTGCGTCGAGGGCGAAGCCTCGCCCTGGTCGTATTGCGCCCGCGCCAGCAGCGGCACATTGCCTTTCAACGTGGTGAGCGAGGACTCATCCACATCCGTGGTAATCCGTGCGGCTGTCGTGGAATTCTGGGCCATCGCCGCTGTACCGCACAGCAATGCACTAGCCAATACACACAAGGGAAGCGAACGCAGAGGACGCATAGTGGTATTCCTGAACCCTTTCTTCGGAGAAAACCCCCGAACGGAGGAAAAGTTGCGGTTCCAATCAAGAATGTCCGCGCATGCTACGCGCGCACCGGCCCTCAACATTCTGCCTGGATGCCAAAGGTATCATAATCGGCTATGCCGTTTCGAGATCGGCCGGCAACGTTTCGAGTTCGGCCGGCAATCCCCTCCGCCATGAACTGGAGGAGAAGCTCAGCATGGGGGAATATCCCGGTCCCTGTTCCTGTCTGCGCTCTCGTAGCCATTGCAAAAAGGAACCCTGAAGCCGTATCAAAAGGATGTTATTTCAGAATCGAACGTCTGCCGATAGAAACACCGGGAGCGTACAAACTTTTAGACGAAAACCAGCCAGGAAGGTTGACCCCCGGCGCCAAATAAAGCTATAGCGGCTCCACAATTGCTGTACCCCAAAGCCACTGCCGCTGAGTGGCTTTTTCCTGACCGAGGTCCTCAGCCCGCCGCGGCGGGGTCTTCGTCGCTGGGGTGGAAGTAAAAGCCACCTTGCTCGATGCCGGCGAGGGCACGTGAATTGTGGAACCACTCTAGGTCGGCGGCGAGGGATTGCTGGGCTTCTTCGCTGAGTTTGGCGCCCTGCCTGGTTAGGTAGAAGACGTTGATGGCGGTTTCTCCTTCAGTGTCGATGAGGGCTACCTTGACGTTGCACTGGTGGGTGCTGAGGGTGAGGGCGATCTGGCGGAGCAGGCCCGGTACATCCTGGGCGACGACCTGCAGGATGATGGAGTGGGTGGAGGATTCGGAGTCGAACTGGAGCGCGTGGCGACCTGCTCCCTTGTTGTTACTCAGCTCCCAGTTCGCGGACGATGGCGACGGAGGCGGAGGCGCCGATGCGGTTGGCGCCGGCTTCGAGGAGGGCGCGGACCTGGTCGAGGGTGCGGATGCCGCCGGAGGCTTTGACGCCGGAACGCGCGCCGGCTACGCCGCGGAGCAGGGCAACGTCGGCCGGGGTTGCGCCGGCGGAGGCGAAGCCGGTGGAGGTCTTGAGGAAGTCGGCGCCGGCCTGGATGGCGATCTCGGCGGCGCGGAGTTTTTCAGCGACTGTGAGCAGGGCGGTTTCAAGAATCACCTTGAGCAGGGCGCCGTTGTGATGGGCGACGGCGGCGACGGCGTGGACAGCGTGGTGTACGGCTTGATGGTTGCCGCTTTTGAGCTGGCCGATGGGGATGACCATGTCCAACTCGGACGCGCCGAGGCGGGTGACGGCGGAGGCTTCCTGGCGGAGCGTGGAGACCAGCGAGGCGCCGAGGGGAAAGCCGATGACGGCACCCACGGGGATGCCGGTTCCGGAGAGGACAGCGACCGCGGTGGGAACCCAGACTGGGTTGACCATGGCACAGGCAAAGCGGTAGCGGATGGCCTCGTCGCAGAGGCTTTCGATCTGGTCGCGGGTGGCGCCGGGTTTGAGCAGGGTGTGGTCGATGACGGCGGCCAGCGTTTGCCAGTTCGACAGCGCCTGTGCGGCGAAGGCGGCGGAATCGAAGGTGCCGTTGTCGAATTCGAGGTCCGCTTCTTGAATGGGCGTGATTGCAGCCATGCGCAATGCTCCTTGCCGGAAGAACGCCGCTCTGGATGGCGGCTCGCCGGGCAGTATACGGGAGATGAGTATAGAGCTTGCCGGAGGGCCGGGCCAAATGACGGGCGCGAATTGAGCGGTTCGGGTTGCAGACTGCGCCAACGGCCGGGCCGGCTACTCGATTTCCATGCGCTCGATGAGGCCATCGCGAAAAGCGGATTTTCGATGGCCGGCCATGGGATATGGCTCCGGCGCTACTCGGGATGGTCGGGAGTCATCAGGCAGATGTCGGGGAGGTTGCGGTAGCGCTCGGCGTAGTCCATGCCGTATCCGATGACGAAGAGATTGGGAATGGAGAAGCCCACGTAGTCGGCCTCGATTTTTTCCAGGCGGCGGGAGGGTTTGTCGAGCAGAGTGGCGATGCGGAGGGTTTTGGGATGCTGCTGCAAGAAAAGCTTGCGCAGGTAGGCGAGGGTGAGGCCGGTGTCGAGGATGTCCTCGACGATCAGGACGTTCTTGCCCTCGATGGTCTCGTCGAGGTCCTTGATGAGCTTGACCGCGCCGGAGGTGCGCTGCGCCTTGCCGTAGCTGGAGGTGGCGACAAAGTCGAAGGTGGCGTCGGCCTGCACGGAGCGCGCCAGGTCGGCGAGAAAGGGCGCCGCGCCCTTGAGCACGCCGACCATGACCAGCTTTTCGCCGTTCAGGTCACGGGTGATCTGGGCGCCCATCTCGGCGACGCGTTCGGCGATCTGCTGACGGGTATAGAGAACCTCAAGGCCCTGGTAGGGGACGGTAGCCATGCACACAGTATTGCGCGAATGCGGGCTCGGCAGGCAAGGGCTCCTGTGCAAATCGCGGTGTGGACAGATTGTGGACTGGGCAAATTGCGGAGCAGGGGCTAGGGCGCGACTTTCCGGCGGCAGGGTCGTTTATACTTAAAGACATATGTTGCCTTATTTGCACCTCAATTTGTACTTCTGGCACCTGAACATCGCAACCTACGGGCTGACGATATGGGTGGCTGCCGTGGTGGGCGCTTTTATCATGGACCGGAACTTCCGGCGCGCGCACATCAATGCGGACGCGGTGGGCATGGTGGCCGTTGCCGTGGTGGCGGCCATCGTGGGCGCCAAACTGTGGCATGTCATCGACACGCCGCTGGAGTTTCGCGAGATGGGCTGGCGGGTGCTGTGGGATTCGGCCGGTTTTGCCTGGTACGGCGCAGCGCTCTTTGGCATCATCGCACTGGTGTTTCAGGGGTGGCGGGCAAAGATCGGCGGGCTGCGGACGCTGGACCTGGCTGCTCCGGCGGCGGCGGTCGGCCACGGGATCGGGCGCTTCGGCTGCTTTCTTTCCGGCGACGGATGCTACGGCATCGCGACCAAACTGCCCTGGGGCATGAGTTTTCCGCACGGCATCGACCCGACGCCGCCGTTTGTGCGGGTGCATCCGACACCGCTTTACGAGATGGCCGCGGAGTTGTCGATCGGCGCGTGGCTGTGGTGGCGCGGTGGAAAGCAGCGGGGCAGGGGCGCGATCATAGGCGAGTATCTGCTGCTGAGCGGAACGGCTCGCTTTTTCGTTGAATTTATCCGGCGCAACCCGAAGGTTCTGTGGGGTTTATCGAACGCGCAGCTCGCCAGCGTGGTTTCGGTGATTGGGGGGATTGTGCTGATCTGGCTGGCGGCTACGCGGCCGGTCACCGCGCCGGAAAAGGCTGCAGCGGCGAAGGCGGCGTAGGGCTGTTCGCCTGAGCAGAATCATTATTCAAATGTGGGAATTGGCCGGGTGGATTTGCGGGTTGTCGACAATCCATCCGGAGCCTTACCGCCGGAACTGCCGCCGGATCGCAAGCAGAAACAGCGCAAACAAGGATGAAGTCAGCAACGTCTCGAAGATCGCCAGAACTCGTCCCCAAGGATAGGCCGGAGTGTACTCGGCGCTCTTCTGAAAAGTGGCCGCATCCACGGAAGTGATCGCGCCCTTGCCCGCTAGGCGCACCTCCGCCCACAGATTCTCTCCATAGCTCTTTTGAACATTCCATTTCGAGGCGTAGGTCTCTGCTTGCGTGGCCCCTTGCCGCTTCAATCCAACTCCGCGAAGAGGGAACAAAACTGGAAATGCGAAAAGAATGAAGAAAAGCATCCACGCCAACGGCTTCCGATAGCTGTTGCCGTAGTCGCTCGCATATCGGTACAGGGCCACCAAGCTCAGCCTGGGATACCACCATCGTCGCAGCCACAGAAGCCGTCCAGCCGTCGGCCCAGCCAGCCGCGTCATCTCCATCTCGCTAAAATGAAACTCATTGGCCGTCCGATAATCCAGGCGGGAGTCGTAGTTCTTTTTTAACTGGTGATATATCTGTTCCGCTGCGCAGTATGCGCAGTAGTCGCGCTGCCCATCTCTCTGTAATCCTTCCGCGAACTCTTGTCCGAGGGGAATCGTCTCATCGAAGACCGCGAGGCCGCGACTGCCTTTCCGTTTTCCCCACTGCACGGATGAGGTAAACCAGACCTGGCTCACATCGCAGTTACTGAAGAGAGCGCGACTCAGATCGACGTCATCGAAGACGATCTCGCTGGGCTTGGAAAAGTTTGCCCCATCAAACATGGCGCTAGGCCGTCCTTCAATTCGAGGATCAAACTCCGTATATAGAAATTCCGCTCGATCAAGAAACCGGCTGCAGTGACAATCGGCCGTTCCGTGAAATTCTGTGCCCACAAAGTGCGCTGCCTGGGTGAAGGTAGCAAAGCTGAAGTCTGCGTCCTTCGTGAAGATCGCATGGCTGAAGTTTGCATCCTGCATGAAGGTCGCTATGCCGAAATGTGCTTCCTGCCCGAAGGTCGCGTTGTGAAAGCCTGCCTCCTGTGTAAAGGTCGCACTGCCGAACTCTGCGTTATTCTCGAAGGTCGCATCGCTGAAGTCTACGTTTTTCTCGAAGATCGCTTCGTAGAAATCTGCGTCCGTCGTGAAGGTCGCATCACTTAACAAGCAGATCGCTTGGAATGTCCTTCCGCTGAAATCGAACTCGGGAAAGACAAAGCCCTCGAAGTGAGCCTCGTTCTCCTCTGCGACTCCCAGAATCCTCTCAAACTCCATCCAGAATGCATCGAAGAGCGGCCCCGACTGCTTGTTCGGATCCTTCGAGTGCATCAGGCATACGAGCTTCTCGTCTACCCCGTCTGGCGCAACGTGGAGTTTGCGCCCACATCCCAGATTGCCGTAGTAGTCCATCCAGATCGGGCAGCCCGTTTCGCCAAATTCACCTTCCCATTCAGTATTCTCCTCAGGCTCTTTCTCGGGCTCCTGCTCCGGGCTCTCGTCAGATTCAATCTCCGGCTCAGCCACCGCGCTCACATCAGACGTAATTTCTTGCTCAACCGCCATGATGCGCGAGTATACCACCTCTCTTACTTAAAGCCTTTTACATCATTTGCTGCTTCTCGCATTCCTTATTGCGCGCGATGACGAGAGAGTGACGGGCTGCCCGGAAACTGACCCACTACCCCTCGATCCTGTCGAGCGGTGTGTCTGAACCCAGGATCTGCCGAACCGCCTCTTCCAGAACTTCGTCCCGTCCGTCCCGTATTCCTTCAATCGCCGGCCGCACATTCTTGTGCGGAACTATGCCCACCTGCTGGGTCGGTGTCCCGCCGGGTTAGAACACGCCGATCCCGCTCACGCCGATCCCGCTCACGCCAATCGCCGGCCGCACATTCTTGTCCGGAACTATGCCCACCTGCTGGGTCGGTGTTCCGTCGGGTTAGAAGACGCCGATCCCGCTCACGCCGATCCCGCTCATGCCAATCCCGCTCACCATGCTGTGAAAACTGCTTAAACTTTGCGAGCCACAGCTTCCGAAAGACGTCGCCTTCCTGAATGCTGCTGGCATCGGCCCTATGCATGGCGGCTCGCAAAGCCGCGCGCTTTGCCTCATGAGTCCGTTCCTCACGATCCAATGCGCGCAAGGCGGCTTGCACCAGTTCGCTGACATTCGAATGGCGTCCGCCCTCGACGCTGGTCAAAACGAAATCGTCCAAATCGGGGGGTAGGTAGACATTGCGATTCGGCATACAACACTCCTCTTAAAAACTCTTTGGCATTTTCCTGTTTTCCTTGAGAGTCTCAGTGAGGGCGCGCAGAGTTTTCCGGGGGAAAATCTACCTCAAGATTGCGGACTCGTCTTGCGCTGATTGAGAAGATGCATGATTGGCGATCTTGCCAAAATCGCGCGCCTTCCTATTTGCTATACCGTAATCGAGCGGATTTTTCCTTTTCGTGTGTTCCCAGTCCCACCGCTGGCGCCTATGCTCGCTCTTGTGCTTGGAGGGCTGGGCTTGCAGCCGGGCGGCCACAGCCCCCGCCGCCCGGCGCGGCTGACGCCGCGTCCCACCAGCCGCTAGTGCTTTGGCTGTGTAATTTGGTAATTGCTCCTGGACAAGTGCGGGCGTGGACGCCCGCACGACAGCCGGTCTGGAGACCGGCGCTACATTCCTGGCATTACACAATCACGCGGTCTCGGTACTAGGCTGGCACGAGCTGGCTTTCTTGAATGCCAGCCGATGCCAGCAGACGGCAGTGTCTCGTTTCGCTACAGCCGCTTGATAAAGGCCAGCGCCTCTTTCAGTTGCGGGAAGCGGGCCTCCTCGGCCTTGAACTCGCGGGAGTGGACGCAGCGGCGCAGGCCGCGCATTTTAACGGGGTGCTTGAGATGAAGCATCTCGTGGAAGAGGAGATATTCGAGGGCGTAGCGCGGGCTGGAGGGGCGGTCGAAGACGCGGCTGACGACGATGGTGTTGTGGGCGGCGTCGTAGTGGCCGAGAGCCCGCTTGGCCATGTGCTCGCTCCAAGTGAGCTCGGGACGGCCGAGAAGGCCGGCGAAGAAGCGGAGGTTGAGCGAGTCGAAGACTTCTTCGAGGTGATAGAAGCGGCCCTCGGGGCCGGAGAAGCGCTTGTTGCCGCGGGCGCCGCGGATCAGCTCGGTCTGGCGGGTGACGGCGGCCGAGGAGGCGAAGCGCTTGTAACGCAGGTTGTGGGCGGCGTCGATGGGCTTTTTGTAGAGCTTGGCCAGCAGAATGTGGGCGATGGCGCGGGCGACAGGCTCCGGCGCGCCCTCGAGCAGGTCCGACAGGCTGACGCGAATCTGCCCTTCGCGGAGGCGGATGGTGGTGTTCAGCGAGGTAAAGCGGCGAAAACGGACCGCGATGGGGGGCATGGGCGCCCTGGGACGCAAGGCCCGGTACTCTTCCTGAAAGATTGGGACAAAATCGGGGGACACCCAATGGAGGGTAGCACAACGGCAGCGGTCAGTTTTCAGTTGTCAGTGGTCAGTTCTCAGAGATCAGGGGTCAGTCCTCAGTGCCTGGGCGTGTGGGCGGGTCAGCGTTGCCGACAACTGGCAATAAGAAAACCGACAACTGACGGCTGACGACTGGCCTTCGTCACTTCGACCGTCGCGGCTTTGTACAGAGGTTACCGCAATTCAAGTTCGTATCTTCGCCGGTCTCACTGTTTTTTTTCGAGCACGAGGAGACGTTGGCGGGCCTGCCACTCCTGATCGGGGAATTTTCCGGCGGATGATTTCAAAAAGTGATGGTAGTAGGTTGCAGCCGCCGCCTTTTGGTGAAGGGTATCGTATGCAGTGGCCCAAAGGAAGTAGGTTGAGGGAACTTCTGGAAGGTATTTTGATCGCATGGTAAGGGCGTGGATTGTGATGGAAGGCTGATTGGTTCGCGAGGCGGCAAAGGCCAGGCCGCTCCAGCCGTCGGCGTTGGCGGGGTCGAGCTGGGTGGCCTTGTCGAAGGCCGTAAAGGCTTCAGGGTACCGGAGCTGGCGGATGAGGTTCTGGCCGTGGCCGATGAGGAGGGCGGGATCCCTGGGGCTGGCGGCGAGCAGTCCAATATAGAGGTGGTCGGAGCCGGCGGGGTCGCCGGCGTCGGCCAGGACTTCAGCCAACATGCGGGTGATGGCGGCGTCGCTGGGGTGGGCGTCGTGGAGCTTTTGGAGGAGCGGCAGGGCCTCAGCCTTGTCCTGGGCTGCGAGGACGGTGGCCAGTTGGGCGGTGAGGGCGGGGTCGCCTGGGGATTGCTCGAGGGCCGCGCGGAGGAAGGTTTCGGCCTCGGGATACTGCTTGCGGGCGATGAGGAGGTGGGCCAGGCCGGCGTTGGCGGGGGCGGATTTGGGGTCCTTGGCGAGGATGCGGCGGTAGGCGGCTTCAGCGGCGTCGTACTGGCCGGCCTGATCGGCAAGGCTGGCGGCCAGGAGCGTGTCGGCGGGGGTTTCGGAGGTGAGCGTGAGGGCTTCGAGCAGGTCGTTGGAGGCTTCAGTGGTGTCCGTATTGCGGTCGATCTGGGCCAGGGCGCGCCAGGCGCGGGCTTTGACGGCGGGTCCGGCGTCGCCGGGGTCGAGGGTGGTGGCAGTGGCCAGCTCCTGGCGGGCTTTGGCCAGATTGCCCTGACGCGCCAGGAGCAGCCCGAGGGAGAGATGGGCCTCAAACGACTGGGGATCGGCATCGACGGCGCGGCGGTAGAGGCCGGCGGCCGAGTCCAGGCGGTTCTGGGCGTCGGCTACGTAGCCGGCGTCGAAGAGGGCGCGGGGATCGGCGGGATGGGCGGCGAGCCAAGGGTCCAGTTTGGCTTCGGCGGTCTTCCAATCGGATTTGACGATGGCGGCCTCGGCGTCTGCGACCTGGGCGGAAACGGGCTGGGGGATGGGCTGGGATGCGGCGGGGAGCTGCTTTTCCGGATTCGGAGAAGGGGTTTGGGAGAACCCGGCTGCCGAGGCGAAGAGCAGGACTAAAATGGCGAAACGAAGCACGGAATACCTCACTTATCAGTTTACCGGGGCAGAACTGACCGGGACGGATTGGGACTGCTGAGGGTTCGACGCGCCTGGGCGGGGGAGGGAATCGGAGGGATTGCCGCGGATGAGGACAGGACGGCAGACTGCCCAGCGGGTTTCAAACGCTACGGCCGGCGGTGCGGGCTGACAAGGGAGTTCAGACGAGGGAGAGCAGAACAGACCATAACTTCACGGCTAGAAGGTTCATAGTGAGAAGAGGAGAACAATCATGCCCGAGCAATTTGAAAACCCGGAAGTGACTAAGCTGGACGACGAGACGGTGTCAGACGCAACAGCGGCGAAGACAATCAACCGCGTGGCCGAAGAGGCCGCAACGAAGGCTGCAAAGACGGAACAGAAATTCGACAAGGACAACAGCAATCTCTTTTCAAAATAACCGGCATCCCAGGGACTTTCAATCCAGATAGAGGGGCATAGAAGAAACTGGTGCATGCCAGAAGAATAGGGTGAGACATTGACCAGCGCGACGCTACAGCATATACCGCTTAACTCGGCTTACCTCTGCCAGGACTGCGACGCAGTCGGCAACAGCTCGATACAGTGCCCGGCGTGCGCGTCGGAGGTACTGATGGGGTTGGCGGGGGTGTTTGCCCGCGAAGAAGAGGCCGAGGGGGCGGAGTTGCTCCTGTTTCCGGCGATGGCGGCGTGAGGGCTCCTGAGTTCTTCGATTTGCCGGAAGTTTATGCAAGTCAAGGCCCTTAGTAAGATCGCAGGGTGGATCGGCCGGGAATGCAGTCGACGAGCGAAGTGAAAGAAAAAGCAACTTTGCGTCAACTTACGTTATCCCTAAGTAAGGAAGAGCGATTGGGGGTCGGCACCGCGAACGCTCTTGCCCAACGCCACAAGTATCGGAGTGAACCCATGAAACACGCCACGTTGCAACATATCCCCTTGGCCAATGCGTACCTTTGCCAGGATTGCAACTGCGTTGGCAACTGCGCGAAGCAGTGCCCGGCATGCGCTTCGGCGGTCCTAATGGGCCTGGCTGGAGTGCTTGACCGCGAACCAGAGGACGATCTGCAGTCGAGTTATTTCCAACTTGGTGCTCTTGCGGCTTAAGCTCTGCTGAAGCAACTACGGGTCGGCGAGGCCGCGGAGTAAGTCGAATCTGAAGGCCTCAGCATGTTCAGTGTTGCTGCAGGCGCGCTTGAAGAGCGTGGCGGCAGATCTGCACGTGTTCCCCGCCACGAAGGCCTTTCAGCGCGGATTCCTGTAAGAGAGAATGCTCATTCGATAGGCCGCCATGGCGCCGCTCAGCCCGCGCGTCCTTTTAAGCCCGGTACTTCTCAGATTGAAGAACACGGGTTCCGGGGGAGCGGGGCACGGGTTGCCCCACGCCCTATAATGAAGAATGGCTGGTTGCGTCCTGAGCCTCGCTGAGGGGACAGGGGCGCGGCCGGCCGACTTCTCGCCTGGTGCTTCCCTTTGAATGACGCCATCATCATCCGCGGCGCGCGGACACACAACCTGAAGAACATCTCCTGCGATATTCCCCATGGGAAGCTGACGGTGATCAGCGGGGTTTCGGGGTCGGGGAAGAGTTCGCTGGCCTTCGACACGATCTATGCGGAGGGGCAGCGGCGGTATGTGGAGTCGCTTTCGGCGTATGCGCGGCAGTTTCTGGAGCGGATCGAGAAGCCGGACGTGGACCTGATCGACGGGCTGGCGCCGGCCATCGCCATCAAGCAGAAGAACACCACGCGGAACCCGCGGTCTACGGTGGCCACGGCGACGGAGATCTACGACTACATGCGCCTCTTGTATGCGCGCTGCGGGACGGTGCACTGCGTCTTCTGCGACGGACTGGTGAAGCGCGACTCGATGGACGAGATTGCCGAGGCGACGCTGGGGCTGGGCGAGGGAACGCGGCTGAATGCGCTGTTTCCGGTGGTGAACGCGACACCGGTGGCGGAGGCGGGAGCGAAGCCGGCGGCGAAGGCGGTGAAGACCGCGGGGCGTGCGGTAAAGCCGGCCGGGAAGGCCAAGCCGGTGGTGACGGGAGGCGATTCGCCGCACACGGAGACTCTGAAGGCGCGGCTGACGGAACTGCGCGGGAATGGGTTCAACCGGCTCTACCAACAGGGCAGGATCTTCGAGTTTTCGACGCCGGAGTCGCTGCTGGACCTGGACTTTACGCTTCCCGTGTTTGTGCTTTTGGACAGGATTGTGGTGAGTGCGGAGAATCGCTCGCGCATCGTGGACGCGGCGGAGATTGCCTACCGCGAGGGCGGCGAGGTGATCTTTGAAGAAGTTCCCCGCCCCACGGACGAAGACCTGTCCGTCCACCCCAAGAAGCAAGGACCGCTTCTTGGGGACCCCGGTGTGGGGACCCTGAAGCCGCGGGAGGAGACGGCGGAACGCAAGCGGCATCGCTTTTCCGGCGCGTATGAGTGCAAGAGCTGCCACCGGCCGGGCAAGGAGCCGGAGCCGCGGCTGTTCAGCTTCAACAACCCCTTCGGCGCCTGTCCGCGCTGCCAGGGGTTCGGCAATACAGTGGACTTCGACCTGAACCTGGTGATTCCGGACAAGGGGCTGAGCCTGAACGATGGCGCCATCGACCCATGGAACCGGCCCAAGTACCGGCCGTGGTTCACGGAGTTTCGCAAGCAGGCGCCGGAGTTGGGTGTCCGGCTGGATGTGCCGTGGCGCGACCTGCCCGAGCAAGCGCGGGAGACGGTGCTGCGCGGCAAGGGCAGCTTTGTGGGCGTCTACGGCTTCTTTGCACAGATGGAGCGCAAGAGGTACAAGCTGCACGTGCGGGTGATGCTCAGCAAGTATCGGGGCTATGCGGAATGCCCGGATTGCCGCGGACAGCGGCTGCGGGCCGAAGCTCGCTCAGTGCGGATCGATGGCCAGAATATCTGCCAGGCGACGGCGCTGACGATTGCGCAGGCGAAGGAGTTCTTTGGGGCGCTGAAGCTTTCGCCGATGCAGGAGGAGATTGCCGGGCCGATTCTGCACGAGGTGCGGCAGCGGCTGAGTTTTCTGGATGCGGTGGGCCTGGAATACCTGACGCTTGACCGGCTGGCGTCGTCGCTGTCGGGCGGGGAGGCGCAGCGGATTCAACTGGCTACCTCGCTGGGATCGCAGCTGGTGGGGGCGCAGTATGTTCTGGATGAGCCTTCGATCGGACTGCATTCGCGGGACACGGCGCGGCTGATAGCCATTCTTGAGGAGCTGCGCGACCTGGGCAACACGATCCTGGTGGTGGAGCACGATGCGGACGTGCTGCGGGCTGCCGATCATCTGCTGGATTTGGGACCGGGAGCGGGCGAGTTTGGCGGCAAGCTGCTGGCGGAGGGGGTGTTGGCGGAGATCGAGGCCAACCCCGACTCGCTGACCGGGCGCTACCTTTCGGGGCAGGTTTCGATTCCGGTGCCCGCGCGGCGGCGCGCGCCGGGGAGGGAACGGCTGCTGCTGCGCGGGGCGCAGGCGAACAATATACACGGCCTGGATGTGGAGATTCCGCTGGGGCTGCTGGTGGCGATTACCGGGGTTTCGGGGTCGGGCAAGTCGACGCTGGTGCACCAGGTGCTGTACAGGGCCGTGGCGCGGGCGCTGGGGCAGTCGGACGGCGCCGACCCATCGTCCGTTTATAAATCGCTGACCGGAGTGGAGCGGCTGAACGACGTGGTGCTGGTGGACCAGACGCCGATTGGGCGGACGCCGCGCTCGAATCCAATTACGTACATCAAGGGATTCGATCTGGTGCGCGAACTGTTTGCCGCGCAGCCGGAGTCCAAGCGGCTGTCGCTGACGCCGGGGCACTTTTCGTTCAATGTGCCCGGCGGACGCTGCAACACCTGCGAGGGCGACGGGACGGTGACGGTGGAGATGCAGTTCCTGGCCGACGTGGAGCTGCCGTGCGAGGACTGCAACGGCACGCGCTACCAGGCCCGGGTGCTTCAGGTCGAGTACAAGGGCAAGAACATCCACGATGTGCTGCAGATGACGGTGAAGGAGGCGTTGCGCTTCTTTGCCGGGCAGACGCGGCTCTTGGAAAAACTGGCGGTGCTGGACGAGATCGGGCTGGGGTACCTGCGGCTGGGCCAGTCGGCGACTACGCTGTCAGGCGGGGAGGCGCAGCGCGTGAAGCTGGCGGCGCATCTGGCGCAGGTGCGCGCGGTCAACGCCAACGTCAAGCCCTCGCAGGCCAGCCGCGTGCTTTACATTCTGGACGAGCCGACGACCGGGCTGCACTTTGACGATGTTTCCAAGCTGCTGACGGCCTTTAGGAAGCTGATCGACGGTGGCGGTTCGCTGATCGTGATCGAGCACAATCTGGACGTGATCAAGTGCGCCGACTGGGTGATCGACCTGGGGCCGGAGGGCGGCGAAGGCGGCGGCCGTATTGTGGCCGAAGGCACGCCGGAGGAGATTGCGGGGAATCTGCACTCGCATACGGGGAAGTGGCTGGGACGGGTGCTGTGAGGATGGTTCGATCAAGGGATTTTTTGAATCTGGGGTTGGTTGCGGCAGCGGGTATGCACGGGCTGCCATGAGCGATACTGGAGAACGAAGAGGAGACGAGGATGGCGCTGCTCCACGAAGACCGGCTGTTTCCGGCGGAAGAGAGAACACGGGCCATTGCCCGGCGGCTGTATGCAGGGATTCGGGGGTTGCCCATTGTGAGCCCGCATGGGCACACACAGGCGGGGTGGTTTGCGCAGAACCAGCCGATTCCCGATCCGGTGGCGCTATTCGTGCAGCCGGACCACTACGTCTTCCGCATGTTGTACAGCCAGGGAGTAACGCTGGAAGAGCTGGAGATCGGCCAGGCGAGGATTGCCGAGCCGCGCAAGGTGTGGCGGATCTTTGCCAGCCACTACCACTTGTTTCGCGGCACGCCCACCAGGCTATGGCTGGACTTCGCCTTTCAGGAGCAGTTCGGGCTTACGGAGCGGCTTTCGGCGGCAACGGCGGACAACTACTATGACGTGATCGAGGCCAAGCTGGCCACGGCGGAGTTTTTGCCGCGGGCGCTGTTTGAGCGGTTCGGGATCGAGGTGCTCGCCACCACCGATTCGCCGCTGGACTCGCTCAAGGACCATGCGGCGATCCGCGACCTGGCTCGTTCAGGGGTGTGGAAGGGGAGGATTGTGCCTACATTCCGGCCCGATCCGGTGGTCGATCCGGCATTTGACGGTTTTGCCGCCAACGTTGAGGCGCTGGGGGCGTTGACCGGCGAGGATACGGCCGCCTGGCGCGGGTATCTGCGGGCGTTGGAGGCGCGCAGGCAGTATTTCAAGACACTGGGCGCGACGGCTACCGATCACGGGCATCCGACAGCGCAAACGGCGGACTTGAGCGAGCCGGAGGCTTCGCGGCTGTTCGCATCGGTGATGGAGGGGACGGCTGGGGCGGCGGAGCATGAGCTTTTCCGCGCGCAGATGCTGACCGAGATGGCGCGCATGAGCCTGGCGGACGGCCTGGTGATGCAGATCCATCCCGGCTCGGCGCGCAACCACAATGCGCAGCTTTTTGCGCGTTATGGCCGCGATATGGGCGCCGACATTCCGGGACCAACCGGGTATGTCGAGGCGCTGCGGCCGCTGCTGAACCGGTTCGGCAACGAGGCGGGGCTAACGATTATTCTGTTTACGCTGGATGAGACCGCGTACAGCAGGGAACTGGCGCCGCTGGCGGGGCATTATCCTTGTTTGAAGTTAGGGCCGCCGTGGTGGTTCCACGACAGCCCGGAGGGGATGAGGCGCTTCCGCGAACAGGCGACGGAGACGGCCGGTTTCTATAACACCGTGGGCTTCAACGACGACACGCGGGCGTTTCTGTCGATTCCGGCGCGGCACGACGTGGCCCGGCGCATGGACGCGGGGTTCCTTGCGCGGCTGGTAGCCGAGCATCGCATCGATGAGGATGAGGCGGTGGAGTTGGCGCAGGAACTGACGGTGGGGTTGGTCAAAAGGGCGTACCGGCTGTAGGCTCCGCACAACCGCCAGGAATCGAGAAGCACTGTTTAAACAACCGGAGCCACCGCTCTGCACAACCGGAATGGAGAAACCATGAGCACTCAGCTATTCAGCCTTGAAGGCAAAATTGCAGTTGTAACCGGAGGGACCTCCGGCATTGGGCGCGCCCTGAGCCTGGGCCTCGCCGAGGCCGGCGCCGATGTCGTCGCGCCGGGCTTCCCGGCGCAGCGGAACAATCAGCAAATGGTGGACGGAACCGCCGCCGAGATCGAGCAGCGCGGGCGACAAACCCTGCGCGTCTCAGCGGACGTTGGCGACCGCGGATCGCTGGAACAATTGCTGGCCGCTACGCTCGAGCGCTTCGGCAAAGTCGACATCCTCATCAATTGCGCGGGAAGAATCAAGCGCACGCCCACGCTGACCGTCTCGGAAGAAGAGTGGAACGGCATTATCGATACCAACCTCACTGGAACGCTGCGCGCCTGCCAGGTCTTCGGCAAGCACATGCTGGATCGCGGCTACGGACGCATCGTCAACATCGCCTCGCTGAACAGCTTTGTAGCGTTCACTGAAGTGGCCGCCTACGCAGCCAGCAAGGCAGGCGTAAGCTCGCTCACCCGCTCGCTGGCCGTCGAATGGTCGGGCAAGGGCGTTGCCGTGAACGCCATCGCTCCCGGCGTCTTCCGCACCGACCTGAATGCAGACCTGCTGGACAGCACGCCGCGCGGCAAGGAGCTGCTGATGCGCACGCCGATGGGCCGCTTCGGCAAGACTGAGGAGCTCATCGGAGCCGCAATCTTCCTCTCCTCCGATGCCGCTTCGTTCGTCACCGGACTGACTTTGGCGGTCGATGGAGGCTTTCTGGCCAGCGGAGTGAATCAGTAACGGATTTTTGGCCTAAGAACCACTCCGGAAACCAGGAGGATGAAGGGTACGGGCCAAAGCCGTACTCTTCACTCAATAACCCATCAACCGCAAGCTAGATGGCACGTCAGGTGGCGGATAACTGAGTGAACGATCGAACCGAGTTGTTAGCGGAACCACCCGCGCTCCCTGGGCGCTGGACCGTCTGCGCCATGCTGTTTGTGGCCACGTCGATCAACTACATGGACCGGCAGGTGATCGCCATCCTGAAGCCGGTGCTTGCGCAGAGCACGATCCACCTGGCGCCGCTGCTGACAGGATGGCCGACGGTTGAGCGGTCGCTCAGCATGACCGAGGTGCAGTACGGCAACATCGTGGGCGCGTTCCAGATTGCGTATGCGCTGGGGGTGATTTTTGCGGGGCGGTTGGTGGACCGGCTAGGATGCCGCAAGGGCTACCCGATCGTTACCGGCGTGTGGAGCCTGGCGGCGATGGGGCACGCGCTGGTGAATTCGGTCTTCGGGTTCGGCGTGGCGCGAGTCTTCCTGGGACTGGGCGAGAGCGGCAATTTTCCCGCGGCGATCAAGGCGACGGCGGAGTGGTTTCCGCCCAGGGAGCGGTCGCTGGCCACGGGCATCTTCAACTCCGGCGCGTGCGTGGGGGCGATTCTGGCTCCGGCGGTTGTGCCGTGGGTAGCGTGGCACTTTGGATGGCGCGCGGCCTTTCTCACGACCGGGTTGTTCAGCGCGAGCTGGATTGTCTGGTGGTCGTTGAAGTACCGGACGCCGAAGGAGTCGATGGAATGGAGCCGCGGGGTGGTGATTGTGCCGCCGCCCGGCCCGCGACCCGCATGGTGGAAGCTGCTGGGCTACCGGCAGACGTGGGGTTTTGCGCTGGGCAAATTTCTCACCGATCCAGTTTGGTGGTTCTTTCTGTTTTGGCTTCCTGGCTACTTCAGTTCGCGGTTCAATCTGAACCTGTCGCATCTGGGACCGCCGCTGATTGTGATTTATTGCCTTTCGACGGTGGGGAGTGTTTGCGGGGGCTGGCTGCCGCGTGGCTACGAGCGGCTGGGAATGGGGCTGAAGCCCGCGCGGCTGGCTGCCATGCTTACTTGCGCGTGCCTGGTTGTGCCGATCGGGTTTGCGGGGGGCCTGCACTCGGAGTGGGGCGCGGTGGCGCTGCTGAGCCTGGGCGCCAGCGCGCACCAGGGGTGGTCAGCCAACATCTTTACCACGGTTCCGGATATGTTTCCTCACGAGTATGTGGGGACGGTGGTGAGCTTCGGGCAGGTGGCCGGGGCATTGGGAGGAGCCATCTTTGCGGCGGTAGCGGGACATATCCTGCAGTTCACGCACAGTTATGTGCCGCTGTTTCTCTATTCCGCCTCAGCCTATCTTGTCGCATTAGTGATATTGCGGACGCTGGCGCCGGGGCTGAAGCGGGCCATGCCGCAAGGCTAGGGCACGGCTGGATGCAAAGAAAATGGAAGCCGAAATGACAGAGCTGCGGAAGTTGCGGATGGGCATGGTGGGTGGCGGACCGGGAGCGTTCATCGGTCCGGTGCATCGCATGGCGGCCGAGCTGGACGGCAGGATCGAACTGGTTGCCGGGGCGTTCTCGCAGTCGGCAGAGCGGTCGCGCGCGGCTGGCGTTGGCTTCGGAATCGACCCGGGCAGGGCGTATGCGGGCTACCGGGAGATGCTGGAAGCAGAGCGGGAGCGGCCCGATGCGATCGACTTTGTGGCGATCGCCACGCCGAACCATTTGCACCTGCCGGTAGCGGCGGCTGCGCTGGAGGCGGGTTTTGCGGTGGTGAGCGACAAGCCGGCGACGGCTACGTATGCGGAGGCGCTGGCGCTGGAGGCGGCGGTGGCGAAAGCAGGTTTGCCTTATGCGCTGACGCATACGTATGCCGGTTATGCGCTGGTGCGGGAGGCGCGCGCGGTTTGCGCCAGTGGGCAATTGGGAGCGATTCGCAAGATTGCGGTGGAGTATTTGCAGGGGTGGTTGAGCAGGCCGCTTGAGAATACGGGGCAGAAGCAGGCCGCGTGGCGCTCCGATCCGGCGCTGAATGGGCCGGGCGGCTGTATCGGCGATATCGGCACCCACGCGTTTCATCTGGTGGAGTATGTGACCGGTCTCGAGGTGACGAGCCTGAACGCCGCGCTACGCACAGTGGTGGAAGGGCGGCGGCTGGACGACGATTGCAATGCGATGCTGCGCCTGAACAATGGCGCGACCGGGGTTCTGATGGCGTCGCAGGTGGCGGCGGGCGAGGGCAACGGGTTGCGGCTGCGCGTGTATGGAGAGAACGGCTCGATCGATTGGCGGCAGGAAGACCCCAACCGGCTGCGGGTGAAATGGGTGGATGGGCCGGAGGAGATCCGCCACGCGGCAGGGAGTTATCTGAGCGAGGGCGCGCGCGCCGTTACTCGGCTGCCGGGAGGGCACCCGGAGGGGTATATCGAGGCCTTTGCGGTGCTCTACCGGGAGTTTGCCGATGGGTTGATCGCGTGGCGGCGGGGAGAGGCGAATCCCTTGCCGGCGACGCTGCCGGGGATTGTGGCCGGGGTACGCGGGATGCGGTTTATCGAGCGCGCCATCGAGAGCAGCCGCGAGGGAAGCTGGGTGGAGTTTTAGGGCTCGGGACAGCGGGGGAAGCGGTCGTGGTCTCCCACCCATTCCGCATAAAGCGCGGAATGGATGGGGCACCCATCAATGCAGGAGAGATGAGATGAAGACGATCAAGGGGCCGGGGATTTTTCTGGCGCAGTTTGCGGGGGATACGGCGCCATTCAATACGCTGGAAGGGATGGCGCATTGGGCGGCGGGGTTGGGATTTACGGGCGTGCAGATTCCGAGCTGGGACAAGCGACTGTTCGATTTGAAGCTGGCCGCGGAGAGCCAGGACTACTGCGACGAGGTGCTGGGCGTGGTGGGCCGTGCGGGGCTTGCGGTTACCGAGCTCTCGACGCATTTGCAGGGGCAGTTGGTGGCCAGCCATGGGGCTTATGATGTGTTGCTGGAAGGGTTTGCGCCGGCGGAGTTAAAGGGAGACTTGAAGGGCCGGCAGGCGTGGGCGGTTGAGCAGTTGGAGTTTGCGGCGAAGGCGAGCCGAAACCTGGGGCTGAACGCGCACGCTACGTTTTCAGGGGCGCTGGCGTGGCCGTTTTTCTACCCGTGGCCGCAGCGGCCGGCGGGGCTGATCGATGAGGCGTTTGCGGAGCTGGGGCGGCGTTGGCTGCCGATTCTGCGGGTGTTCGACGAAGCAGGCGTGGACGTTTGTTACGAACTGCATCCGGGCGAGGACCTGCACGACGGCGCGACCTTCGAGCGGTTTCTGGGAGTGGTGGGCGGACATGCACGGGCCAATATTTTGTACGATCCGAGCCACATGATCCTGCAACAGATGGATTACCTGGCTTTTCTGGATATTTACCACGAGCGGGTAAGGGCGTTCCATGTGAAGGACGCGGAGTACAGGCCGAGCGGGCGGTCGGGGGTGTATGGCGGCTACCAGGATTGGATCGATCGGCCGGGGCGGTTCCGGTCACTGGGCGACGGGCAGATCGATTTTCATTCGATCTTCAGCAAGATGGCGCAGTACGACTATCCGGGCTGGGCGGTGCTGGAGTGGGAGTGCTGCCTGAAGCATCCGGAGGCGGGCGCGGCGGAGGGCGCGGCGTTCATTCGGGAGCGGATTATCCGGGTGACGGACCGGGCGTTCGATGATTTTGCGGGGAGCGCGGCGGATCAGAAGACGAATCGGAGGATTCTGGGGCTGGGGTAAGCAACAAAGTACGACGAAAAAGCCGCGAGTGTCCATGGTTCTCGCCGTTTCCGCATCTTTCCTCAGGATGAAGAATCACCTGCCTCTTACATCGGTTGCCAGGTCATATCCACACGCACCGGAATCTCGTTCTTGATGGGAATTGTCAGGAACGACGGCGGGTCAATCTTGAAATCAGAACAGGTGGCCGGAACCGTTCCCGTGATCTCGACTTCATTGCCTTTGGTCGCCTTCTGGAAGACCACATGTTTGTACTCGACAGTCTGACCGGCAAATTGCACTTCAAGATCGGCAAAGATTGTTCCTGAGGGCGGCGTCGCTTCGGGCAGGCGGGTGCGCACAACGACCATGGGGAACTGTGCGCCGCGCGTAACCTGAATCATATGAAGATCACGGTTGCTGTCGCCGGAATCGAATGTATTCACTGGCGCAGCGATCAGAAAATCGCACTGTCCGCCCTGGCATGTGCCCTTGCCTTTCGCCGCATGGCTCGCGCCGTCGACCTGATGCATCGGGTGCGACATGTGATAGGTCAGAGTGGATCGCTCAAGAACCCATTGGCTGCCGGTCTGCGCCAGCGCAGGCTGTGCAAAAAACAAGAAAACACTCAGGAACTTCCAGCTCACTTTCCCTCCCAGAATTTCAACTTGATCGGCCACGATACGGCAACGATCGAGGCTCCATAGGCTGCCACTGTGGTCCACGCCACCGCGCCGTGAGCCGCTGCAATGCCGTGCACCTTTTCTCCTGCGTTCTCCTGCTTGTAAGCCATGTACCCCAGGATCGGAGTTGCAATCATCCCCGGCCCATGAATAAAAGCCAGCGCCTCGTGCCAGCGAATGGCGCCGCGGCGTTTGTTCCCCGGCACCCTGGGCGCGAAGATCGCATAGGAAGCGGTCGTGAAATACATGCCCGTCGTCAGCCCGCCCAGTGCGGCATGGAAATCCAGATTGGCCTGGCTCGGTTCAGTGATCGGCTGCCCGTTCTTGCCTTTCGCCCCAACCATAGGCCCGGTGATCAGCGTGGCGGCCATCGGAATCAGAGTGACAATTCCGAGCCTCTGATGGATCTTGAGCATTTCCGTCCGCTTATTGAGCTTCGTCTGCAACTGCGCATTCGCCTGCGTCTGTTGCGGAGTGAAGCCCAAATCTTCCAAGGAAGGCGCGCTGCCTGGCTTGGTCTGGTCTTGCGGATTAGGCTGGTTCGTCTGACTCGAGTCTGTTGCCTGCCCCGGACTCCCGGCCTGGGCCGGCTGGCCGTTCGGCTCGGGAGCGGAAGGCAGATCGGTGCTGTCGGGCAATGCTGCTCGCGCAATTGACAGAGCGTCAGGCGGTGTCTGAGTGGCACTCTGCGGTAGGCACAGCCAAGGCGCCGATAACAGACAGCAGCCAAGAGCTATGTGCCGCGGCCGTATGGTTCTCCGGATGCAGGTTATCAAGGTTACTCTTTCCCTCCGATTGAAATGACTTGTCTTCGTTTGCCGGACCTGGCCGCAGGCGGTTGCCGCGTTGCATTGGACGCACACGAGCCGGTTTTGTATGCGCGCCCCGGTTCAGATCGAGATTCCGGCAGAGCGGTAAATTTCGGTGATGTAGCGCATGTCGCGGAGGCCTTCCTCGCCGGGAGTTTTGGGCTCCAGTCCGTTTTGGATGCAATGGGAGAAGTGCTCGGCCTGGAGCACGAAATGCGAGGGGTCGCGGGCCGGGTTGAGTTCGTCCAGTTGCGTGCCGGAAAACTCTGCGCGCAGGCGCAGGCCATCGTAGTAGAAGGCCGGGTTGGCGTCGAGCCACCCCTTCGATCCATGCACGCGATAAAAGCCGGTCATATTGGCGCCATAGGTGGTGTTGCAACTGGCCACGATGCCAGAGGGAAACTTCATGGTCCAGGAGACGTTCTCCTCGACCTGGTTGAAGCGGCCATCGCGATCGATGACCGAGGCATAGGCGGAGATTTGCGATGGCTCCTCGCCGGTGAGGTAGCGGCAGGCGTTCAGCGAGTAGATGCCGACGTCGAAGAGCGGGCCTCCGCCGGCGAGTTTCTTGTTGAGGCGCCACTCGCGGGGGGCGATGTTGAATCCATTGGCGCTCTCGATGGCCTGCACCTTGCCGAGTGCGCCGTCGCGGATGAGGCGGATTGCCTTGAGGTTGGTGGGCTCGTAGTGGCAGCGGTAGGCGATCATGAGCTTGACATTGGCCGCTTTGCAGGCCGCGATCATGGCCTCCGCTTCGGCAACGTTGGTTGACATGGGCTTCTCGCAGAGCACGTGCTTGCCGGCTTTGGCGGCGCGGATGGCGTACTCGGCGTGCATGGAGTTGGGCAGCGCCACGTAGACGGCGCCGACGGCCGGGTTGCGCGCGATCTCGTCGAAGTTGTCGTAGTTGTAGATGGAGCTTTGAGGGACGCCGTACTCGGCCGCGATCCGCACTGCTTTGTCGCGATGGCCGCTGACCAGAGCGGTGATCTGAGAATTGGTTGTGCTGAGAACGCCGGGCATGAAGTGGCCGGCGATGCGGCCCAGGCCGATGACGGCGTAGCCAATCTTAGGCTCCTGAGTCTGGGCGTTGAGGGCGGGTGCGAAGCGGGCGGCCAGGCCCAGCGCGGCCAGTCTGGCGAATTCTCTTCTGTTCAGGATCATGGTGGTTATTCTCTCTTTTGACGATTCGATTGTACGCAGCTTTGCGTCCTGGGGAAAGATTTGTCTCGACCGGGAGTGGCGGCCTAGGATCAGGGCCATGGAGATTCTGGTTTTGGACGGCCAGCCGCTCACGCTGGCCGAGATTGAAGCTGTTGCACTGGATGGCTGCGCGGTGGCGATCGCCCCTGCGGCGCTGGCGCGCGTGGCGGCCAGCCGGGAGCTGATTGAGGAGATTCTGGCCGAGGGGCAGACGGTTTATGGGGTCAACACCGGGTTCGGAAAGCTGGCGGACGTTCGAATTCCGCCCGGCAACCTGGCGCAGTTACAGACCAACCTTGTGCGCAGCCACGCGGCTGGGGTGGGGCAGCCGCTCTCGGAGGCGGAGTCGCGGGCCATGCTGCTGCTGCGCGCCAACGTGCTGGCCAAGGGGCTTAGCGGCTGCCGGCCCGCGCTGGTGGAACTGCTGGTTGCGCTGCTCAACGCCGGGGTGCATCCGGTGATTCCGGAAAAGGGTTCGGTGGGTGCGAGCGGGGACCTGGCGCCGCTGGCTCACCTGGCGCTGGTGGCGATCGGGGAGGGCGAGGCGTTTTTGAAAGGCGAACGGATGGCCGGCGGCGAGGCGCTGCGGCGGGCTGGAGTGCAGCCGCTGGCACTGGCGGCCAAGGAGGGTCTGGCGCTGCTGAACGGGACGCAGGCTATGACCGCCGTGGGCGCGTTGGCCGTGGCGCGAGGGCTGCGCGTGGCGAAGCTGGCGGATCTGGCGGGGGCGATGTCTCTGGAGGCGCTGATGGGCACGCCTGCTGCTTTCGACCCGCGGATTCACGAGGCCCGGCCACATGCAGGCCAGATTGCGGCGGCGGCGCACCTGGTGCGGCTGATGGAGGGCTCGGAGATTCGCGAGGCGCATCGTGAACACGACTCCCGGGTGCAGGACGCCTATTGTTTGCGCTGCATGCCGCAGGTTCATGGGGCGGTGTGGGATGTGCTGGGGCATGTGCGGGGAGTGCTGGAGATTGAGGCGGGTTCGGCTACGGATAATCCGCTGGTATTCCCAAAGGACTCGTCCAAAACGCAAGAGCACGAAGTGCTTTCGGGAGGAAATTTTCATGGGGCGCCGCTGGCGTACGCGTTCGACTATGCGGCCATTGCGATGACCGATCTGGCCAGCATGACGGAGCGGAGGATCGACCGGCTACTGAATCCGGATATCAACGAGGGGTTGCCGGCGTTTCTCTCGCCCGATGCGGGGCTCTCGTCGGGATTCATGATGGCGCAGATCGTGGCGGCGGCGCTCATCAACGAGTGCCAGGTGCTGGCGCACCCATCATCGACGGGCAACATTCCGACCAGCGGGGGCAAGGAGGATCATGTCTCGATGGGCATGACCGGGGCCGTGAAGCTGCGCCAGATTGTGGAAGACGCCGAGCGGATTGTGGCCATTGAGCTGATGTGCGCGGCGCAGGGGGTGGAGTTCCGCAGGCCGCTACGCCCCAGCCGGGAGATTGAGCGTGCGCACGCCGCGGTGCGCGCGGTGGTTCCGCGGCTGGATCAGGACCGGGTTCTGGCGCCGGATATCGAGGCGCTGGCCGCGGCGGTGCGGGCCGGAGCTTTTGACGCGTGGGCGGAGTAGAACGGCGCGGCTCAAAATGCCGGGAAGCCTCACGGCCGGTTGGCCCCAATCGGTCGCCTATTTCACGCTCAGATCGCCATCCACATCAAGTTGTTGTCGTAAGAGTATCGGATCACAAGTGGCTGGTATGTTGCCAGTCCCTGCCGTGTAAAGAGTGCGGCAGGACAGCAAATCGAGGGGCGCCAGTGTGTCTAATCCTCTTTAGAAGGATCAGATACCGCAATCGGGTGCCTTGAGGCGCAGTCCGGCGGCTCACTGAGATTTCTCTCATTTTTCTATTGATTTTTGATGAAAATATCCGTAAAATAAGATTCTAGAGTTTCCTCTGGACTGACAGGTCCCCCAGCCCGTTTCCGAGGATGTACAGGCAAATCATCCCTTCTGAGGACAACAAATCGATGGCAAAGCGTCGTGGAAATCCGAATTGGGGCAAGCCGGAGCCCATTGGCCCGGTTGTGCCTACAGTGACCTCCTTCGAGCAGATCGTGAAGGAGTTCAAGCTCACCCCGGACCAGTACATCCGGTCCACCCGTCTGCGGGAGTGGGCTCGCCGGAACAAGAATTCAAAGTACATCCCCGAGGCGCTTCTGGAGGCCTGGGGTTTTGAGATTGAATCGGCTTTGTAGGCCACTTTTTGCATCTCTTTCAAAAGCGCTGCCTTCGGGCGGCGCTTTTGCTGTTTACGGCTGCCATAGGCGAGAATGGGAGGGTGGCCATGCCAGATACCGCACGCACCTTCGAAGCCCCTTTTACCGATGTCCCCGGCGCATTGGCCGAGATCCGCGCCGGGCGCATGTTGGTTGTGGTGGACGACGAGGATCGCGAGAACGAGGGCGACCTGACCCTTGCCGCCGAGCATGTGACCCCCGAGGCCATCAACTTCATGGCTCGCTTCGGCCGCGGCCTGATCTGCCTGGCCCTTACTGAAGAGCGCGCCGATCATCTGCGGCTGTTTCCGATGACGCAGCAGAACTCCTCGCGCTTTGGCACTGCGTTTACCGAGACCATTGAGGCGCGCGAGGGGGTCACGACGGGCATTTCGGCCGCCGACCGGGCACACACTATCCGCACGGCGATCGGCGCCGGCAGAAGCTACAGCGATCTGGCGCGGCCTGGCCACGTGTTTCCGCTGCGCGCCCGCAAGGGCGGCGTGCTGGTGCGCGCCGGGCAGACAGAGGCTTCAGTCGATTTGGCGCGGCTGGCCGGCCTGAATCCTTCCGGGGTGATCTGCGAGATCATGCGCGACGACGGAGAGATGGCGCGCATTCCGGACCTCATCCCGTTCTGCCGGGAACACGGGCTACGGATTCTCACCGTGGCGGAGCTGATCCGCTACCGGCTGCGCCACGAGCGCTACATTGTCCGCGCCGGGGAGAGCCGCATCCAGACGCGCTACGGCGAGTTCCGGATGATTGCCTATGAGAGCGAGGTGAACGGCGGGGAGAGCCACATCGCGCTGGTGCGCGGCGACCTTTGCCAGGACTGTCCCGCATTCCAGAGCGGGTCCATAGGCGCGGGCTTGCCGGGGAACCCGGACGCAGCGCGGGCTGTGTGCGCGCGCGCGGTGCTGGTGCGGGTGCATACGCGCTGCACGGCGGGCGACGTGTTTGCTGCCGACTGCCGCTGCCGGGAGACGCTGGACCAGTCGATGCGCATGATTGCCGAACAGGGTTGCGGCGTGGTGCTGTACCTGCACAACACTTCGCGCGGCTTTGAGGTTGAGCGCGCGCCGGCTTCGGCAGAGGCGTTCGAGCCCGGCGGCGCGGCTGCTTTGCATGAAGCGCAGGACGCAGACACGGGCCGCCTCATTCTGCACCGGGAGTTGCGTGAGCGCGAGGGCTCGCAGGCTCGCACGGGGAGGATTCTGCGGGCCATCGGACTGGGCGGGCAGATACTGTCGGACCTGGGCATCCAGCGCATCCGGCTGCTGTCGAATACCCCCATGCACATTCCCGCTCTCGAGGGCTTCGGGCTGGAAATCGTGGAGCAGGTGGCGATTCCGGTGGAGGAATGCAGCCGGGTGGTGTGAATCGTTCGATACGACACTTTTCGGGGATTGACTTGTGCCCCTTTTGAGGTATCTCCTCGTGAAGGCATCCATTTTTCCCTCTCTTTTTTTGTCGTTTCGATTGAAGCATCACAAGGGTTGGAACTGGGCCGCGGAGACCGACCGCCATGACCTTAGAGCCGAATGCCGACGACCGGCGCTCTCTCTATACATTGAACTGGAGCTATGACCAGGACGGCAAGCTTGCCATTGACGTTGTGACAGGGATAGTGGCCGACGTCAATCCGGCGGCAGAAGCAATGACGGGTTATTCGCGCGAGGAACTCATCGGGATGCATATCGCCATGCTGCATCCGGAGGCTGAGCGCGAAAGGATCAAGGATGAATTCCGGAATGCGGTGGAGCAGCCATCGCGCCATCCCGGTTTTCATATCCAGCGCAAAGACGGCGATTGCGTGCCAGTCACGATCTGGTCGTCGGAAACGCTGGAGTTGGCCGGCCGAACGCTGGCGATTGTCGAGTTCAGCGATATTACCGATCAACAGCAGAAAGAACATCAGCTTTCGGCGCAGAATTGGGCGTTGTCTGCCTTTTCCATTGCAGCATTGGCGCTGGGGCGCGCTCGCTCGGCGGAGGGCTTGCTGCAGTCCATCTGTGAGGCCATTACACGGCACTCGGTGTATGTGCTGGCGTGGGTGGGCATTGCGGAAGACGGCCCGGATAAGAAGATTCGGGTGGCCGCGTCGGCTGGCAGTGCCTTGGATTATCTGGATGGACTGCCTATTAGCTGGTCGGAGGATGAGGCGATCGGACAAGGCCCCGTGGGCGTCTGCATCCATGCCAACGCGCTGCAGATTGTAGAGGACTCCGAGACATCTCCGACCTTTGCCCCGTGGCGGGAACGAGCGAGGCAGTTCGGAATGCGATCCGCGGTGTGCATACCGATTCGCATCGAGGGTGGCTGGCAGGGCGCGTTGATTGTTTACTCCGCCCGCCCCAATACATTTAAAATCGCGCCGGTTGAGGTATTCCAACGCCTTGGCGAGCAGATTGTCTACGGCATTGAAGCGCTGGAACAGAAGCAGCTTCTGGACGCCGAGCGGCGCCACCGTGAAGAGACGCAAAGGCATCTGACGGTAGCTTTGTCCGCGTCGGTGTCTGCCATGGTCACCGCGATGGAGATGCGCGACCCCTACACCGCGGGCCATGAAAGCAGAGTGGCGCAGATCGCATACGCCATTGGCAAGGAGATGGGCTGGCCGGAGGACCGATTGCAAGGATTGCGGATGGCGGCAATGGTTCACGACATCGGGAAGATTTCGATCCCTACTGAAATCCTGACCAAGCCGGCGCGGCTAAGTACGGAAGAATGGGCACTGGTCAAAGGGCATCCGGAGAGCAGCTACGCCATTCTGAAAGAGATTCCCTTTACCTGGCCCATTGCCGACATTGTGCGCCAACATCACGAGAAGCTCGATGGTTCGGGCTATCCCCTGGGACTGAAGGCGGATGCGATTCTACCCGAAGCCAAGGTGCTGACCGTGGCGGACATTGTGGAAGCGATGGCCGCCGACCGGCCCTATCGAGCGGCACTCGGTTTGGAGGTTGCCTTGGCGGAAATTGAAAGCCAGGCCGGAACGCTGTTGGATGCGGAGGTTGTGCAGATATGCACCAGTCTGTTCCGCGAGAGGCGTTTGATTATGCCAGGTTTGAATAGGGTTGATCCTGCATTTACCCAAATGGAGGAATGCAGCCGGGTGATGTGAATCGTTCAATACAACGCTTTTGGGGGATTGACTTGTGTCCCTTTTGGGGTATCTCCTCGTGAAAACATTCATTATTGTCTGCTCATTTTTTGTCTTTTCGATTGAAGTATCGCAAGGGTAAGAACCGGGCCGCGGAGACCGACCGCCATGATCTTAGAGCCGAATGCCGACGACCGGCGCTCTCTCTATGCATTGAGTTGGACCTATGACCAGGACAGCAAGCTGGCGGTGGACGCCGACACGGGGATTGTGGTGGATGCCAACCCGGCGGCAGAAGCGTTGATGGGTTATTCGCGCGAAGAACTCATCGGGATGCATATCGCCATGCAGTACCCGGAGGCCGAGCGCGAACAGGTTGAGCTTGAATTCCAGAAGGCGACGCCGCATGTGTCGCCCCACTCCGATTTTCACATTCAACGTAAAGACGGCTCTTCGGCGCCAGTCGCGATCTGGTCGTCGGAAACGCTGGAGTTGGCCGGCCGAACGCTGGTGATTGTCGAGTTTCGCGATATTACCGAAGAACAGCAGAAAGAACATCTGCTTTCGGCCCAGAACTGGGCGTTGTCTGCCTTTTCCATTGCAGCATTGGCGCTGGGGCGCGCTCGCTCGGCGGAGGGCTTGCTGCAGTCCATCTGTGAGGCCATTACACGGCACTCGGTGTATGTGCTGGCGTGGGTGGGCATTGCTGAAGACGGTCCGGATAAGAAGATTCGGATGGCCGCATCGGCTGGCAGTGCGTTGGGTTATATGGATGGACTGAATCTGAGCTGGTCTGAGGACAAACTGGGAGGACAAGGACCGACGGCCGTCTGCATTCGCACCAACACGCTGCAGATTATGGAGGACACTGAGACATTCCGGGCCTTTGCCCCATGGCGGGAACGAGCGCGACAGTTCGGGATACGATCCGCGGTGTCCATGCCGCTTCAGATCGAGGGAGGTTGGCGGGGCGCGTTGATCGTTTACTCCGCGCACCACAGCGCATTTGAAGCCGCGCCGGTGGATGTATTCCAACGCCTTGGCGTGCAGATCGTTCACGGCATTGAAGCGCTGGAACAGAAGCAGCTCCTGGACGCCGAGCGGCGCCACCTTGAAGAGACGCAAAGGCATCTGACGGATGCTTTGTCCGCGTCGGTGTCTGCCATAGTCACCGCGATGGAGATGCGAGATCCCTACACCGCGGGCCATGAAAGCAGAGTGGCGCAGATCGCATACGCCATTGGCAAGGAGATGGGCTGGCCGGAGGGCCGATTGCAAGGATTGCGGATGG
>PMYL01000028.1 GCA_003170825.1 Acidobacteriaceae bacterium | reverse complement strand
ATCCTGCGCGTCTGGCGGTAGAGTTCGGGGGTGACGGCTACGGTGATGTTCCTGACGGTTCGCATGGTCTCGCATTCCCGATGGCGCTGGGAGTTGCATTCACCTCTCATTTCCAGTGTGCGCCAGTAGAGGGTAATTTTCTGCAAGACGAAAGAACAGGGAACGGGAAAGGGGGGTCGGGGTGGCGAAGCCGGGGGGTCTCCCACGCTTTCGCCAACCGGGGTCCCCGGCGCACGAACTTTGTGAGTTGGGGTGGAAAGTGCGCGAAAGGGTAAGGCGCCCGACCACCCGCCAAAAAGGGTAGTGTTCTCTTTCGGACAGTCTTGTCTCGGATACTCTTGCTACGGTGAATACGTTGCTGTGGGAGTACGCATCAGAAGCGCACTCTCTATGCTTCATTGAAATCGACTTCAACACCACAATCAGGAGGAAAACGCCTTGAAAGACAAGACGCACGCTGAAGACTTTAAGAAAGTAACTCGCTCCGAACTGATCGAGTTATTGAATGAAGACCTGTCACGCGAATACCAGGCAATTATTGGGTATGTCGTATATTCAAAGGTCTTGAAGGGCGCGGAGTACATGAATATAGCCGGCGAACTTGAGAAGCACGCCGCGCAAGAACTCGGCCACGCCCTGATTATTGCCGAACAGATTGACTATCTTGGCGGTATGCCATCGGTAGAGGCGAAGACCGTCAAGACATCGGAAAAAGCCACGGAGATGCTGCAATTCGATCTCGACAATGAGACTGCAACGATTCGAAATTATCGTGAACGGGTTCGCCAGTGCGAGCATCTGTCTGAATATGCCATGAGCGAGCAGATTCGCGGGATTCTGATCGATGAACAAGACCACCAAATTGCATTGGCGACGGCTTTGGGCGAGAGTGTTCCGGCGCCGCGTATCGCCAAATAGAACGTCGAAGAAATCGCGTCCGCACATCTGAGCGCAACGGATCGGGATTGCTGCCTGGATTCCGATGATGCCGCTTTCTGGTTTTTTGCATCCAGACCACGCCGTGGTAACTGGAAAGTTGCGGGATCGATGTTCTGGCGGGTGCGCAGTTGATGCGGAGATTGGCAGCCTGACGGCGGTTCGCATCGAGAGGCAGACGGCTGGTTGGAAAAAGGAGACGGAGGGTTTAGGTTCGTGGTTTCCCAGATCTCAACCTACCATGAACAATGGGTGATGGGTGGCCCAGGTCTGGATTTTCAGACCTGGGAAACTTTGGAAGCCGGAGTTGGAGAGAACGAAAAGCGGCGGGTTGGGGCTCATCGTCTCACCCATCTCAAAATCGAGATGTGGGCCACCCGCCCTTTCGCAAAGTGCGCGAAAGGATGGAGCACGTATTCTTGATGGGTGGATCAAGGGTGGGCTACCCGCCCACACAGACTCATGGTTCTGGATCTGGAAGATTGCTGCTGGTATCGTTGATATCGAAGCTAGGGTTCTCGATAATCGCTCCTTCTTTCGGTACACCGTTGGGGAAAGCCAAGTAATACTGGGCATTCTGCTGAAGAGAGTTGCCGATGATGCTCGCAAGTTCGAATAATTGTCGTTTGGTCAATTGAGGGTAGCGTTTGTGAACGTCACTAAAAATCGTGGTGCCACCTTCTCTAAACATTGTGCGATACATGAGTATCTGTTGCCTCCGTTGCGAGGAATTATCATTTACCGGGTTGACTGTCAACTCGGCCTCCATCTTGTCGAGTTCCGCTAATTTGGCATGGATACCTGTAAGCTGATTTCTAACATCGGTAATAATCTCGGGGGGCAGCGTGTACTTGGCCCATTGGTGATGCCTGACTCCTGCGCTGACCGCCATGCTCAGAAAAACTCCTGCCGTCACAACGGTGACGCCTATCCAGGATGGCCTGTCCACGGTGCGCGCCTTAACTTCACGGAACCAGGCGTTCGATCTGCCAAGGAAGAGCATGATCGGCGCTACGATGCAAATGGCCGTCAGTGTAATGGTTATGATGTCGCTGATATCGTATTCAAATCCAGCAGACCCTCTTTGTTTGATTGCGCTCATCAACCTGAACACGAAAACGCCAAAATTCAAGAGAAAGATCACGGCAAATATAGTCAACACAATTCGTGCCCAGTTGTGGCCCAAGGCACAGAAATGAATAAACAGCAAGGGGAGGGCCAGCAGCGTTATGCCTACCAATAGGGTAGTCATATCCTGCCACACCCACACACTGGCAACGCATTGCAAGTACAGTAGTATAACTGACAAGCTGACAATAATCGGACGAGATGAAGAAACTGGCATTGTCTGCCTCCTTCGGCGTACAAGGAGCATCGGCGGGTGGCCGGTGCCTGACCTCGAAAGTATACACCCGGTCAAAGGCCTGGGTACGCCATCCTTCACGGTTTTGTGAAGGGTGGGCGTACGGTCCGGTTCCCGGAGTGTACGCCCACCCCAAGGCAGGACGCCCCAAAATCCCGCTCTTGGAACCTGGGGCACACTGGAAGGATGGTTGAGCCGACTTCCCAAAAGCAACCGCATATCCTTCGACTCCCCTTCACTACGTTCAGGGTCGCTCAGGATGACAGCAGTTGAGGTAATTATTCTTCCTCTTCTTCAATAGGACGTTTGGCGTTGACCAGGATTTTGTCGGCTACCAACTGCGGGACGATGTCGTAGTGGTCCATCTCCATGCGGTAGCTGCCTTTGCCCTGAGTCATCGAGGTTAATAGCGTTCCATAGGTCAGCATTTCGGCCATGGGCACACTGGCGTTGATTAACGTGGTGCGGCCCTTGGAGTCCGTGCCTTGCACGCGTCCGCGGCGGCTGCTGAGGTCGCCCATCAGGGTTCCGGCGAACTCGTCGGGAGCTTCGATTTCGACCTTCATGATGGGTTCGAGGAGGCAGGGCTTGGCCGTTTCCATGGCCTTGCGGAAGGCGATGCGCCCGGCCATCTTGAAGGACATTTCGTTGGAGTCCACGTCGTGATAACTGCCGTCGTAGACGGTGGCCTTGAAGTCGACGACCGGGTAGCCGGCGAGATAGCCGCGGGCGGCGGACTCAACAATTCCTTTCTCGATAGCGGGGATGAAGTTGCGGGGGATTGCGCCGCCGAAGACTTCGCTGGCGAACTCGAAGCCGGCGCCGCGGGGCTGTGGCTCCATGCGGATCTTGCAGTCGCCGAATTGGCCGTGGCCGCCGGTCTGCTTTTTGTGGCGTCCCGGCGCCTCGACCTTGGCGCGGATGGTCTCGCGATAGGGAACCTTGGGAGCCTTGAGGGTGACCTCGGCGTGGTAACGCTTTTTGAGCCGGCTGACGATGGCCTCGATGTGCGGCTGGCCGGCGCCGGCGATGAGGAATTCGTTGGTCTGCGGGTCGCGGAAGAAGCGGATGAGCAGGTCTTCCTCCATCAGCTTGTGGATGGCGGGCGCGAGCTTGTCTTCGTCGGCGCGGCTCTTGGGCTCGATGGCGTAGGTCATGGCCGGTTCGGGGAGCTTGTGGATATCGATCTGGATTTCAGCGCCCTTTACCCCAAGGGTATCGCCGGTGAGGGTTTCACGGAGCTTGGCCACGGCGCCCAGATCGCCGGCGTGCAGCTCGGGAACCTCGACGGCCTTGCGGCCCTGCATGACCGAAAGATGCGACAGGCGCTCCTGGTCGCGGCGGGTGTAGTTCTCGACGGTGGCGTCGTTCTTGATGACGCCGCTGATGACCTTGAAGAAGCTGATGCGGCCGGAGAAGGGATCGGTCATGGTCTTGAAGACCATGAGGGCCAGCGGTTCGCTGTCGGCGATCTTGCGGGTGGATTTGCCGGCGTCGGGATCGTCTTCCGTAGCCACGGCGTCGATTGCCGGGTTGCGGACGGCGATGGGAGCGCGCTCGACGGGAGAGGGGGCGTAGACCTTGATGAAGTCGAGCAGGTGGTCGGTGGCCATGTTGGCCAGGCCACTAGAAAAGAGCACCGGGAAGATGCGGTCTTCGCGGATGGCCTCGTGCAGGGCGGCGATCAGATGCTCCTCGGCGATGGTGCCCTTCTCGAAGTACTCCTCCATCAGCTCGTCCTTGCCCTCGGCCACCAGTTCGACCAGCGCCTCGTGGCGGGCCTTGGCGTCGGCAGCCACGCTGGCGGGAATCTCGCCGGTGGCCTTGCCGCGGCCATCGCCGCCGGGGGTGTAGTAGAAGGCTTCCATGGTCACCAGATCGACAACACCGTGGAAGCCCTGGGCATCGGAGATGGGAAGCTGGACGGGCACGCAGTTGCGGCCCCAGCGGTCAACAAGATCGTCGATCAGGGCGCTCAATCCGCCGCCGCCGCCGGCCTTGGGGTGGTCCATCTGGTTGACGACGACGATGCGCGGGACGCCGGCCTCGTCGGCGTAGCGCCAGACGCGCTCGGTGACCGGCTCAATGCCGTGCTGCGCGTTGACCAGCACGATGGCCGCTTCGACGGGCAACAGGGCCGCGCGGGCTTCGTGGGTGAACATGTGAAAGCCGGGGGTGTCGACGAGATTGATCTTGACGCCCTGCCACTCGGCAAAGGCGACCGCGTTCTGCATGGTTGCGCCGCGGGCTACTTCTTCTTCGTCATAGGCGGTTACGGCCGAGCCGTCTTCGACGCGGCCCTGGGTTGGGGTCATCTTGGCGGCATGCAGCAGTGCGGCGATCAAGGTGGTCTTGCCGCTGTGCGCATGCCCCACTACAGCTACGTTGCGGATCTCACTTCCCTGGTAGGTTTTCATATACTTCTCCTTTTGGGTGCAAGTTGATGCGAGAAATTGGGCGGGGAAAGTTGTGGTTTTGAAAAAAACGGCAAGTTCGCGTCCGCTTCGCGGGAGTAGCAAGTTGGCGAGTTGGCGGGAGTGCGCGAATCGTAAGCAGTGAGGGACAGGGAAGACCTGGGGACGTCTGTGAGGGCGTCCAGGTGGCCGGATTGGAGGGCCACGTGTCCCGGTCTGCCGTCTACCTCGTCCATAAAGGCTTGGGCCGGCGCCGTGCAGGGGAATCGAGGATGAATCCGCCAGGCGTCTATCGCTAAGAAATCGGATGCTATCACAGCCGGAGTGTGAACGTCCTGTGACTGGGGGCACATGGCGGAATCGGGCCCCGGCACCGGGATATGAGCCACACGGCCCCGCTCCCTTTGTAAATGTGCCCCAAGTCTATGGTTGTCCTGGTCTTAAAAACTAGCCGTCGCCGGCAAGATTTCTTCCACATCGACCCACTGGGTGGGGTAGTTGCCGGTGTAGCAGGCGGTGCAGTAGCCGTTGTGCTCTTCGCCGTCGCAGCAGTCGAGCAGGCCTTCGAGGGATAAGTAGGCTAGCGAGTCGGCTTCGATGAAGCGGCGGATTTCTTCGACGGACTTATTGGCGGCGATCAGCTCGCGCTTGCTGGGGGTATCCACGCCGTAAAAGCACGGGGAGATGGTGGGTGGGCAACTGATGCGGAGATGGACTTCTTTTGCGCCGGCTCCGCGAACCATGCGGACGATCTTGCGGCTGGTGGTGCCGCGGATGATGGAGTCGTCGATGAGGATGACGCGCTTGCCTTCAAGCAGGTTGCGGACGGGGTTGAGCTTGAGGCGGACGCCAAAGTCGCGGACGCGCTGCTCGGGCTCAATGAAGGTGCGACCGACGTAGTGGTTGCGGATGAGGCCCATGCGGAAGGGCAGGCGCGCCTCTTCGGCGTATCCCATGGCCGCCGTCACGCCGGAGTCGGGGACGGGGACGACCAGATCCGCCGGCACGCCGGATTCGCGGGCGAGCTGGCGGCCCATTCGGTCGCGGCTCTCCTGCACCCAGCGGCCAAAGATGCGGCTGTCGGGGCGGGCGAAGTAGACGTGCTCGAAGATGCAACTGGATTGCGGGAAGCCGGTGGCGTATTGGCGGCTGGTGACGCCGTCTTCGGTGACCATGATCAGTTCGCCGGGGAGAACGTCGCGCTCGTATTCGGCGCGGAGCAGGTCAAAGGCGCAGGTTTCGGAGGCAAAGACGATGGTGTCCGGCCCGTCGAGGTTGCGGATGCGGCCCATGGAGAGCGGGCGGAAGCCGCGCGGATCGCGGGCGGCGAAGATGCGGTCGCGGGTCATCATGACGATGGAGAAAGCGCCCTCGACCTGGCGGAGCGAGTCGGCGATGGCGTCAACGAGCGTAGAGGCGCGGGAGTGGGCGATGAGCTGGACGATGATCTCGGAGTCGGAGGTGGTTTGGAAGTATGCGCCGTCGCGCTCGAGGCGGGCGCGGACGTTGCCGAGGTTGACCAGGTTGCCGTTGTGGGCGATGGCGATGAGGCCCTTGGTCGAGTCCACCCGGATGGGCTGCGCGTTGAGCAGGGCCGAGTCGCCGGTGGTGGAGTAGCGGGTGTGGCCGATGGCCATGGGGCCGGGGAGCTTGGCGAGGACGTCGTCGGTGAAGATTTCAGAGACCAGGCCCATGCCCTTGATGTTGGCCAGATGGTAGCCGTCGGCGGTGGCGATGCCGGCCGATTCCTGGCCGCGATGCTGGAGGGCGTAGAGGCCGAGATAGGCCTGGCGGGCGGCGTCGGGATGGCCGTGGATGGCGATGACGCCACATTCTTCTTTCAATTTGGGGTCGTCTTCTTGGGTTCTATCCAGATTGGAGAGTTCGTGGCCTCCCACCCTTTCGCCAGAAAAAAGGCGAAAGGATGGGGCACGGAGGCTGGTTGTTTCGATCTCGCCTGTAACTCCCTGAAAAAGGCGCCGGGTCATGGGGTTACCTCGCCGTGGAGGGTGGCTTCCAGCGAGTTGGCCCAGGGCTTGCGGAGATCTGCGAGCGGAGCCGAGATGAAGGGCTCACCATCAACGGAGATTTCCAGGCGTTGGCCGCCGGTGGTTCCAATGCGGGCGGCGAGGAAGTTGAACTCCCCGGCCAGTTTTTCAATCTCGGAGACGTTGCTGGAGTCGGTGGTGAGCAGCACGGTGGAAGCCTGTTCGGCAAAGAGGCCGAAGAGCGGATGAACCATGAGTGACTGGTCCTGCTCGACGGTTGCGCCGATTCCCTTGGGGAATGCCGCCTGCGCCAGGGCTACAGCGATGCCGCCGTCGGAGATGTCGCGGGCTGAACGAAGCAGACCCTCCTCGGCCATCGCGACCAGCAGCTTATGAAGGCTGGCCTCGGCGTCGAGATCGAGCGCGGGTGGCGTACCCCAGAGGCCGCCGAGAACGACTTTGGCGTATTCTGAACTGCCGAATGCCGCAACTTCCATGGCAGGAGTTTCCGTTGTGTCTTCCATAACGTCGGGAACTGGGTCAGGGATGGGAGATGCGATGGGAAAAGGCGGGGGCAGAGTGATAGGAAGCATGACGTAGGGGCTCATCGGCAATGGCTTAAAGGGAACTTTAAGCTGCGGATTCGGCTCTTCGCCCCTGGGAATCGGCCACAAAAGCAAAATCGCGTCGCCCGCCTTCTGGAACTCCGCCGGAACCGCCTTGGTCACATCGTCGAGAATGCCGACAATGCCGAGGACGGGCGTGGGATAGATGCCTTCGCCGCGGGTTTCGTTATAGAGAGAAACGTTGCCGCCAGTGATGGGGGTGCCAAGAGCGGTGCAGGCCTCGGCGATACCGTCAATGGCGGCCGAGAGCTGGGCCATGATTTCGGGCTTCTCGGGGTTGCCGAAGTTGAGGCAGTTGGTGGCGGCTACCGGCTTCGCGCCGGTCATGGCAACCTTGCGCGCACACTCGGCAACGGCGTGCATCGCGCCCAGTTTGGGATCGAGATATGCCCAGCGGCCGTTGCCATCCAGAGCCATCGCCAGACCGATCTCCCCGATTGGCCCGTCCGCTGCGTCCGGCTTTGCCGTGCCCTTGATACGCATCACGCCGGCTTCGCCGCCGGGGCCGATTACGGTGTTGGTCTGGACCATTGTGTCGTACTGCTCGTGGACCCAGCGCTTGGAGCAGACGTTGGCGCTGGCCAGGAGTTTTTTCAGGTCGGCGGTGAAGTCGCGGTCCTGGGCGAGCTGGGCCAGGATATTTTCGGGAGGTTCGAGCGAGACGGGGGATTTCCATGTGCCGACGGGGCGATGGTAGAGCGGGGCATCGTCAGTGAGGGACTGATTGGGAATGTCGGCGACCAGCTCGTCATGGTGGCGGATGCGGAGACGCGACTCGGGCTGGACTGTGCCGACGATGACGGCGTCGAGGCCCCACTTGGCGAAGACGCGGAGGACTTCGTCTTCCCTGCCTTTGATGGCGACCAGCAACATGCGCTCCTGGCTCTCGGAGAGCATGATTTCGTAGGCGGTCATGCCGGTTTCGCGCTGCGGGACAAGGTCGAGTTCGACGTCGAGGCCGACGCCGCCGCGGGCGCCCATCTCGCAGGTGGAGCAGGTCAACCCAGCCGCCCCCATGTCCTGGATGCCGACGATGGCCCCGGTCTGCATGGCTTCAAGGCAGGCTTCCAGCAGCAGCTTCTCCATGAAGGGGTCGCCGACCTGCACGTTGGGGCGCTTCTGCTCGGAGCCCTCTTTGAACTCCTCGCTGGCCATGGTTGCCCCGTGGATGCCGTCGCGGCCGGTTTTTGCGCCGACGTAGATGACAGGGTTGCCGGTCCCGCTGGCTTTGCCGTAAAAAATCTCGTCCTTGCGGACCAGGCCGAGGGCGAAGGCGTTGACCAGCGGGTTGCCGCTGTAGCAGGGCTCGAATTTGGTTTCGCCGCCCAGGTTGGGCACGCCGAAGCAGTTGCCGTAGGCGGCGATGCCGCTGACGACACCTTCGACGATAGCGTGGTTGCGGGCGAGGAGCTTACGCTCTTCCGCGTCCAGATCGGATTTGGGGCCGGCCTCTTCGGTGATCGGCCCGAAGCGGAGCGAGTCCATGACGGCCAGCGGTCGCGCGCCCATGGTGAAGATGTCGCGCAGGATGCCGCCCACGCCGGTGGCCGCGCCCTGGAAAGGCTCGATGTAGCTGGGGTGGTTGTGGCTCTCGATTTTGAAGGCGCAGGCCCAGCCGTCGCCCACGTCGATGATGCCGGCGTTTTCCCCCGGCCCCTGGACGACGCGATCGCTTTTGGTGGGCAGCCGCTTCAGGTGGACACGGCTGGATTTGTAGGAGCAGTGTTCGCTCCACATGACGCTGTAAATGCCCAGTTCGGTGAGGGAGGGCACGCGGCCGAGAGCCGCCAGGATGCGGTCGTACTCCTCCGCGGTGATGCTGTGCTGGGCCAGCAGTTGCGGGGTGACCGCAACCGGCGAGGGAACAACTGCAGGAGAGGCGATGGTCATCACGGTTGCCTCCATTGTCGCACGGGATTCACATCCCGTGGCCGGCGGATGGGTGTGGAAAGCCGGGACGGTGCCCGGATCGGCACATTCCGAATGTGCCTGCGGGCCGGCTTTGCGGGCGAGTTCCGAAGCCGTGGAGGGAGGCAGGCCTGTAGCGCCGCCAGCACGGCCTGTGCGATACTTTTGATGGATATCCCCACCCCGAGCCGGGATGGCGGAACTGGCAGACGCAGCGGGCTCAAAATCCGCCGACCCTTGCGGTCATGGGGGTTCGACCCCCCCTCCCGGCACCATTTAACATGTTTATTATCAATCACTTAGGAGTTTTTAGCCTAGCTGTTCCTGTCGCGGTAAGATTGGTTGATCGGAGTCCGAATTAAGAGTTCCCGGTTTTCATAGGACTTGGGCATCACTCCATGCGATGTTCTGCTTTCGTCAACTGAGGGAGCTGCCGGTTTGCCTGTAATCCAGGCGTAGCCGACCTAGTCAGACGTGAACCGCAGTCGGTTCTGGAATAGCCAGCTCGATCTTGATCTCCGGCGGCGTCAAGAGCGTGTTGTGAACCAGGCAGTGATGCACGGACCGCATGAGCCCCTCCGTCTGCTCTTCGGTGAGCGGAACGGGGCAAGACACATGAACGCGGAAATTGCCAAGCCGGGCAGGCTGCTTGAGCTTGTCGGCGGTCACGGAAACCCCCACGCCGCTCTCCGCCAGGCAGCGGGTCTTTAGATACTGCACGGCATAGAAAGCCGCGCAGGAACCCAACGATGCGAGCAGCAGTTCAGGGGGCGTCATGCCGGAGTCTTCGCCGCCATTCTCTGCTGGCTGGTCGCAGAGAATCGTGTGCGACCGGGACTGAATGGAGAACTTCACCTGATCAAGATGCGTAATCTTCACTTCCATCATGGTTTTCCTCTTTCATTAAAAGAAAGACAAGCCGGCGGGGATTCGTTACAGCACAACGGAGAGTATTTCTGTGCTTGGCATACCCAGCAAGCGCAGATATTCCTGGGTGAGGATGGAACGCAGGCGCAGCGCAACAGCCGGGTCACACGGAACCTCGAGCGAGCGGCAGCGGTCAATGGCGCCGCGCAAGTCGCGCAGGAATACCACACAGGCTGGACATGCCTCGATATGCTTGCGCATCTGGTCGCAGGTGCGGGGTTCCACTTTTCCATCCAGATACTCTGAGAGGTTCAGGAATAACTCCCGGCACTCCGCAGGGCGTTGTCCACTCTTAGGTGCGATGCGTTTGGACTTCATCCTAAATGGCTTGCCGCAATCCGACGGCGCGGGCGCTCTCTCAACTATCCTATTCATCTCGTTGCGAACGGAAAGGCGCGCCCGATGCAGGCGAACCCGGACTGTCCCTGGCTGTAGATCAAGAATCTGCGCGACTTGTTCGGTTGTCAGCTCCTCCATGTCGTGGAGCACAAGAACGATGCGCAATTGCACAGGGATGCGCAAGACCGCCTGATGCAACAGATGATGCTGCTCGGCGTGGAGCAGATTGCCCTCAGGACTTTCGGCGGCATCCTCCAGCAATCGCCCCAACTCCGCTGCGTCGGGCATCAGTTCATCCAGCGAGAAGGTCTGGCTGGGAGCATGAGCCGGCTTGCGGCGCATGCGCCAGCAGCGGTTTCTGGTTACGGTATAAAGCCATACGGCAAGAGCCTGGGGATCTTGAATCTTTGCGAGATGTTCCAGAGAACGGTAGAGCACCTCCTGCATGGTGTCCTCTGCATCTTCAGGATGCCCGCAGATTTTCATGCTGAAGGAATAGACCGTGTTCTGCAGCAGCCCGATCGCCTCCTCGACGGCTTCGGGAGTGTTGCGGCGCAAGAGCTCGGTGGCTTGGATCAGTTCAGATCGCATCGTTTGGTGTCATCAAGAGCAAGAACAGTATATTCCTCCACTGGATAAACGATAGCGGGATGGAACAGAGATTCGCCGCGCGGAAAAATCAGGAAGCCGCTCACTGCGCACAAGGGCTAACAGTGTCCCTCGCCTGCAAAGCGGCCTCGATCATCTGAAGGCAGATGGGGGAGATGTTCTTCAGCCAAACCCGCTCCAGGCCGCTTTCAGAATTGGATTCAGCGGCGAGCCACGCGCGCAACAAGGCAAGCGCGAGAGCCATCTCGGCGCCAGGACGGCTCTCCTCCAGCCGGAACATCTGGCGGTAGACCTCATCTTTGGCTCGCTCGCTGTGATTGATACGCGGCTTGCCTTTTCGCGCCGTCATGGATGTTTCCCCCCTTGAACGAGCCAGGAGTACCGGCCGAGATTCGCAGTTGCAACCGGCTCGAAGCCCGCCGAACGCAGGCTCTCGATAGCGCGCGATGGGTCCACTCGATGAGCGAGCGGAGGGCCGTGTTTTGGGTCGACATCCGGTCTCCAATCGAGAATCGCGATTCTGCCGTTTTTCTTCAGAACGCGCATGGCTTCCCGCAGAACTGCGAATTGATCTTCGATCTCATGCCAGATGTTGGCGAGAAAGAACAGATCGCAACTGGATGGCGGCAGGCCGGTCTGGTCAGCTTCCGCAGGAATCAGCTGAACGATAGCGAATGCCGCCGCGTCAAGCTTCTGCCGGAGCAGTGAGAGCATCTCGGCCTGGGCGTCAACGGCGTATACCTTGCCTTCCGGACCGACAGCCTTCGCCAGTGGCAGCGAGAAGTATCCCGTTCCAGCGCCTACATCGGCTATCGTCTCGCCGGGCCTCACGGCCAGTGCACCGAGCACCGCCGCTGGTGGAAGCCAGAGCAAACGCTCAGGATCGTCGAGCCGGTGCGCTTCCGATGCTGGAAATCGTCTGTCGTGCATATCGTCCTTACCTCGCACCGCAGCCGGCATCTTTCATCCCCATGGCGCGAAAGATGCTCATGGCAGGGCACCAGTTTGTGAATGCCGATTGCAGCAGGTTGAGTCCGACGAATACCGCCAGCCAGAGCCAATAGGGTGAAAGGAAATGCGCAAGCGCAAGCGATAAAAGCACCATGACGCCTGCCATGAGGCGCACACCGCGTTCAACTGTCATAGGGAGTCTCCTTGATCGGATTCGAGATCGGTTTCTGGTTGGGTTGACGGCTCAGATTTGTGCCCGGAGTGAACCATGAAGTAAAGCACCGGAATGGTCGGCCACGAGAGGAACGTGGAAGCGACAGCTCCGGCAATCAGCGACACTGCAAGTCCCTGAAAGATGGGGTCGGTGAGAATGACGCTTGCGCCGACGACAACCGCTGCCGCAGTCAGCAGCATGGGCCGAAAGCGAGTCGCTCCGGCATCGATTACCGCTTCGGCCAACGGCATTCCCTGGCGAATCCTGAGTTCGATGAAGTCGACGAGGATGATCGAGTTGCGCACGATAATTCCTGCCCCGGCAATGAAGCCGATCATCGATGTCGCCGTGAAGAATGCGCCCAGTATCGCGTGCGCCGGCATAATGCCCACCAGCGTAAGCGGAATCGGAGCCATGATGATCAGCGGCACGATGAAGGATCGGAACCAGCCAACCACCAGCACATAAATGAGAATAAGCACGGCGGCAAACGCCAGCCCCATATCGCGAAAGACCTCGATGGTGATGTGCCATTCGCCGTCCCACTTCATCGAGTAGTGGTCCGTGGACTCCGGCATCGACGCGTTGTAGCGGGCCAGGGTGTATCCGGCCGGAAGAGTGAGATGGTCGAGGTCCTTGTTCATCTTCAGGATGGCGTAGACCGGGCTTTCTTCCGCTCCGGCTACGTCACCGGTAACATAAACCACGCGGCGTAGATTCTTATGATAGATGCTGCGCTCGATGGTCTTGTGTTCGACCACGACCAACTCCCGCAGCGAGACCATGGCACCGTCCGCGCCGGGCAGACGGATATTCTCCAGGCCCTGCTCGGAGGAGCGATCCGCGCGGTAAACTTCGACAATGGCGGGCACGGGCTCTCTTGCGGCCTGATCGTGAATCAGGCCGACCTCCGTGCCTGAGAGGGCAAGTGCCAGGGCATGAGTTACATCGGAGACCGCGATGCCATGCTGCGCCGCCTTGACTTCATCCACACGCATCACAAGCCTCGGTTGCGGGTCTTCGACGTACCAGTCGGTGTCCACAACCCCCGGAGTGTGCTGAAAGATCGACTTGATCTGCTGGGCGACACGCGTCTGGCCATCCAGGTCGGGACCGTAGACCTCAGCCACCAACGTCTGGATGACCGGAGGCCCTGGCGGAACCTCGCTGACCTGAATGCGCGCGCCGTACTGGTTGCCGATTGCGTCCAATAGCGGACGAAGCCGCTTGGCGATTGCATGGCTCTGCACGCTGCGCTGCTTTGCAGGCAGCAGGTTCACCTGGATGTCTGCTTGATTCGGCTGGCTGCGCATATAGTAGTGGCGCACCAGACCGTTGAAGTTATACGGCCCGGAGGTTCCGGTGTAAGTCTGGTAGTTCAGTACATCCGGCTGCCGCGCAAGTTCATCGCCGAGCGCTTGTGCAACGCGCGCTGTCTGTTCAAGCGGCGTGCCGTCGGGCATATTGATGACAACTTGCAGTTCGCTCTTGTTGTCGAATGGCAGCATCTTCACCCGCACCAATCCCAGGGGTACAAGCGCCACCGAGATCAGAAAAAGCACAGCCACGCCAATAAAAAATAGCAGGCGATTGCGCTTGGATTGGATCAGCGGCGTCATGATGCGGCGATAGAGCCTGGTCCGCCAGTTCTCGGTCTCCGGTTCCAGTAGCTTGGCCCCTTGAAGATGCCTGCCAAGCAGCCGGAGCGCAGCCCAGGGAGAAACTACAAAGGCAACCAGCAGCGAGAAAAGCATCGCCGCCGAAGCGCCCACGGGGATGGGCCGCATGTAGGGTCCCATCAGGCCGCGGACAAAGGCCATGGGCAGTACCGCCGCGATTACGGCGAAGGTGGCCAGAATGGTGGGGTTACCCACCTCGGCGACCGCTTCAACCGCGACTTCACTCATCGACCGGCCGTGGTTCTCCGGAAGCCGGAAGTGGCGCACCATATTCTCGACGACAACGATGGCGTCATCGACGAGAATGCCGATACTAAAAATCAAAGCGAAGAGAGTTACGCGATTGATGGTGTAGCCGAGGAGATAGAACACGGTCATAGTGAGCGCGAGTGTGACCGGAATAGCCAGCAGCACCACACCGGATTCGCGCCACCCCAGGAAGAGTGCTACAAGCAGAGTTACCGACAAAGTAGCCAGCAGTAAGTGTTCGAGTAGCTCGTCCGATTTATCCTTCGCCGTCTCACCGTAATTCCGGGTGGTTGTCACCGTCACGTCGTTGGGCACAGTCACGCCCTGCATATCATGCACTCGCTTGAGAACCGCGTTGGCAATATCGGTGGCGTTGGTACCCTTGCGCTTGGCCGCGGTGATGGTCACCGCGGGATACTGGCGCGCGGTTGACGAAGCTGGAGTGCCCGCGTTCGCCGTGCCATAGACCACATAGTTCGCCGGCTCCGCGGCGCCGTCGACGATTTTCTCGGCAACGTCACGCAGATACACCGGATGCCCGCGAACCACGCCTACCACCACGGCTTCCAAATCCTCCCGATTGGTGAAGAGGTTGCCCGCGTCAACCCGAACCTCCTGGTTGTTCTCGGCAAAGCTCCCTGCCTGCGCGCTCGCATTTGCAGCTTGCAGATGACCGACAATGGCCATCGGCGATAGGCCGTAGGCACTCAGCTTCTCGGTGCTGAGCACCACACGCATGGTGCGCGGAAGCCCGCCGATGATCGCCGTTTCCGATACATCGGAAATCTGCTCGATGTTGTGTTGCATCTCAGCGGCGATGGCGCGAAGCTGATAGCCGTTGTAATGCTCGCCCCACAACGTCAGGGCAAGGATGGGAACATCGTCGATGGAGCGGGCCTTGATGAGCGGTTGCGAAGCTCCGGGCGGCATGCGATCGAAGTTCGAGTAAAGCTTGCTGTAAACCTTGATCAGCGCGTCTTCCTGGGGCGTGCCGACCAGAAAGCGTACGATCACCAGGCTTTGTCCGGGAGCCGATGTCGAGTACACATACTCGACGCCGGAGATCTGATGCACCAGGTTCTCGATGGGCAGCGTCACGCGCTGTTCCACCTCCGCCGGGGATGCGCCCGGCATTGCGGTGGCTATGTCCAGCATCGGAACCAGAATCTGCGGCTCCTCTTCGCGGGGAATGATAGCGACCGCGAAGATTCCAAGGGCCAGCGACGCGGCAATAAAGAGCGGCGTCAGCTTGGAGTTGAGAAAGGAGTGAGCAAGGCGTCCGGCGATACCAAGTTCGGGCTTCATGGCTGGACCTCAATGCGCTTGCCGGCAAGATCGCGGTCGGAGGGCGCGTCGACGAGTTTTTCTCCAGAGGAGATGCCCGACAGAACTTCTACGAGATTCCCTTGTGTTGCGCCCAAAGTGAGAGTACGAAGCTGTGCAATTCCCTGGCCGTCAAGAACGTATGCCGATGCGAGCGAACCGCGCATGACGACGGCGGATCGCGGAATGAGTATCGCTTGCCGAGTGCCGTTGGCAAACTCCGCTGTTCCATACATACCGGCGCGCAACTGGCTCGAAGAAGGCAAGTCGATCTTAATCAGAAAGCTGTGGCTTGCCGGGTCGGCGGCAGGAACAATCTCCGCGACTGTGCCCGCAAGGCTCGTGGAATTGCCGCCATCGATTGCAACCTGCGCCTTCATCCCCTTGTGGATCGCGCCGATGGTCGACTCATCCACCGAGGCTTCGAGTTGCAGAGCACCGGCCTGGTCCACCTGGAGCAAAGGCACGCCCGGCGAGGCCATCGTTCCCGGATCGGCCATGCGCGCCGTCACTACGCCGGAGAAGGGAGCAAGCAGCCGCGTATAGCCCCGCATGGTGCGTGCGCCGCTTTCCTGGGCTTGTGCCGCGCCGGTCTGTGCGCGCGCCGCCTCAAGTCTTGCGGAAGATGCCTCGGCCCGCCGCGCAACTTCATCCATCTCCTGCGGACTCACGCTCTTCTCGGCCTGTAGTTGCTTGTAGCGCTCCAGCGTGCTGGCCGCCAGCTTGGCGTCAGTTTGTGCAGCGGCCTGTTCGCTCTGCGCTGCCTTCACCGCATCCTGCGCCTGATCCGCCGAAGCGCGCAGAGCCGCATCGTCGAGGACGACCAGGGTTTGTCCAGCTCGCACGCTGTCTCCCGCGCGCACCAGAACCTGCTGGATGCGGCCCATCACCTGCGCGGAGACAATTGCGGTCTCCCGCGCGTGAACGGTTCCCGTGGAACGCACGTTCAGAGGCACCTGTAGCTGCTGACTCTCGACCACCCGCGCCTGCATCGTTTGCACCGCAACGGGTGAAGTGGATTCGCCGCCATGACAACCGGCCATCATCGCCGCAGAAACGGCGAGCAAACTTGCCCGTAACAGAATCTTCATTGCAATTCCTCCGCCGCATCGGGAGTCAGCGTCCCTGTCGCGTATAGCAGTTCGGCATAGGCCATGGCATTGCCGTAGACGGCATGCCAGTAGTTGGACTGGCTCTGCCGCTCGGCATCCTCGGCTCGAAGCAGATCGGTGATGGTGGCAAGCCCCGCGCCGTAGCGGTTCTTGAGGATGCGGAGACTCTCGGCCGATTGGTCCATCGCCGCCCGCGCCGTTTCAAGAGAGAGTGTTGCCGTCTGCCGATGAATGTGCGCCTGACTTACTGCCAGCCGCACATGCTGTTGCAAAGCAGCCAGTTGGGCGTCGATCTTCTGCTTCGCAGCGCCCTCCCGCGCAAGCTGGGCGCGCTTGCCCATGGGCAGAATGTCTACGCTGATCTGGACGCCGGCCACCCAGTTGTTCCCTCCCGAACCGGCAAAGGATGTTCTGTCTTCTTCCCAGTCTCCATAGGCGCTCACGCGAGGGCCAAAGTCCGACTTTGCCGCTCCCAAGGCTGACGCCTGCGCCGATTGAACCTGTCCCAGAGCTATCAGATCGGGGCGCGTCTTTGCGGCCGTCGCTATCTCCTGCTCCAACGGCTGCTGCGGGAATGTATGCGGCTCGATCGGCTCCAGTTCGGTTGCCTTCAGGTCCGTGGCGCCCATGGCCTCGCCCAACTCCGCCCACGCCAGTTCCAGATCCCCCTGGGCCGCAATCATCTCCTGTTTGCGGGCGGCCACATTTACCTGAGCCGACATCCGGTCCGACTCCACCGCAAGGCCTGCCTTGACGTGATCGTCCACTGACGTCAGCAGCGCCGCGGCAGTCTCCTGTTCATGCTGCGCGACGTCGATCTCCCGTTGCGCGTAAAGCACCGACTGGAACGCCCCGACAACGTGGAAGACAATCTGCTGGTCTACCGCCTTGGCGGATGAGGAGGCGCTTTCTTTGAAGAGATCGGCGCGGCGAATCTCCCTCTGCGTCTTGAACGAGTCGAATGCCATCCAGGAGCCGGAGAGACGCGTTGAAAAGTTGCCAATCGGCTGAGGGCGGTTCAAAGCGTTCACCGCAAAGTCGGCTTGCGTGAACTGCCGCTGTCTCAACCGGGTGCCGAAGACATACACGGGGTCGTCTCCGCGGGATATGTCTTCAGTAAAGTTGAGTTGCGGCAGCAGTTGGGTGCGCGCAAGGCTCGCTGCGGCCTTGGCTTCCTGACCGTCGGCATGGGCAACCGCAGCCTCGGGATTCTGCCCAAGCGCCCGGTCAATGGCTTGCCGGAGCGTTAGCGGCTCTTGCGCGACGGATGCCGCTCCGCCCGTATAAAGCAGGAGAGCAAGGCATAAAACTCGATCACGGCGGGAATTCATTGTGCGAAATGTCCTTGGCTTGTGCATTCATATGAATAAAGTCCCAAGACTAGGAATCGTTACAGAAAATGTGAAACAGAATTCAGAAGTGACTGCGACACCCGCCCTGATGCGGCTTCCCAGGACAGGACTCCGACGGTATTGAGGACACTGCGTTCTGGCATTTCACTTGGCGGAGGCATGTGAGCATCTGAGATTTAGAGGAATTGGGGCCGAGTCGGCACACCATCCGAAGGCTATCGCTTGAAATGTCGCGTTTTCGATAAGTTCGATGGTCAGTTGATGAAAACATGGCATTGCGAAAGTCTGAGGTCCCGTTTGGTATCTGACATGCGCTGATTTGCCAATGTCCGATTAGTCGGCAACTCGGAGGTTGAGCGCGTTGCCAAGATCACTGGTTCGAAAAGCCCTTCGCAGATTTGCCAGCCGGAAACTCGCGCCAAGGATCAAAATGACCGAATACGAAACCGATTCGTCTCAAATCCCGTGTACTTGTAGCGTACTCAAGAACCGCGTTTGTTGCTTTTTGAACGATTCGTGCGTCTTTATTTTTCAGTAACTTATTTACAATCAATGCGTGACGGCAATCCCCCCCGGCACCATATAGAGCGGTTCCACAATTCACGTGCCCTCGCCGGCATCGAGCAAGGTGGCTCGCCGCGGCGAGTCACTCAGCGGCAGTGGCTTCGGGTACAGCAATTGTGGAGCCGCTATAAGGTTTTATCTGTAACCTCTGTCCCACTCGCCGCGGGCGCGCAACCGCTCGATCTCCTGGCGAGCCATTTCCTGGGCGCGGATGCAGTCCGGCTTGGCCACACGGTTCAGCGGCATCTGGCCGGGCGAGAGAATGATCCAATGGCGCGGCCGCATATAGGATGGCAAGGAACGCGCGTGCCGATCCAGTTCCCGGCGGCTCAGTTCGACCTCGGGTTTCTTCTCCACTACGGCCACTACGGCTTCCGAAGCTACTTCATGCGCCACGCCGACCACGACACAGTTGGCTATCTTCCCCGCCAGCGTGCAGATATGCCGTTCCACATCGCCGGGGAATATCTGGTAGCCAAACGACTTGATCACCCACTTTTCCCGGCCGGTCAGATGCAAGCCCGCGGCGTCCTTGTGCCCAAGATCGCCGGTATATAAAAAGCCGTCGCGCGAAATCGTTTTGGCGGTGGCGGCAGGATCGTTAACATAGCCAAGAAAGGTCTGTGGCCCAAGAAAGCACACATGGCCAATCTCGCCGGAGGGCAGTTCATCGCCGGCGTTGCCATCGGCGTGCATGGGTTGGCGAATGGAGCAGGGATAGATGGGCATGTCCTGGCCCAGCCCGGCGCCAAGCCCGGCCAGAAGCGTCTCCCGGCCAGCCGCGCTCGCCTGAATATAAGTGCAGAAACCGGCGGCTTCAGTGAGCCCCAGCCCGGTGCCGATCACGGGCGCCATGGCGGCAAGCTGGTCCACGAACGGCCGCGACACCGCATGTCCGCCCCATGCGGCAAATTTCAGGCTGGAGAGATCGTGGCGATCATAGTCTTTCAGCATCCACTCGAGGTTGAACATGGCCGGGATCTGGCCCAGAAGCTCCACTCGATGCCGGGCAATGGCGCGCAACGAACGGCCGGCATCGAAGACCTCCAGGAGCACCGCCGTGCCTCCTCCGAAGAAGGTGCTCATCAACACCTCCGTCTGGCCTCCTACGTGAGACGCAGGCAAATTGACCAGCGTGCGGGCGCCGCTGTCTCCGCCAAAAAAAGCGCCGCACAGGCACATGTTCTGCACCGTGATGTTGCGGTGCGAAAGCAGGGCCGGCTTGGGCGAACCGGTCGAGCCGGTGGTAAAGATGACCAGCGCGCCATCGTCCTCGGTCAGGCCGGAGGTAATGCTTGACGCGATCCCGGCCAGGGCGGCAGAGTCTGCAGCCGTCTCGGGGTTTGCAGCCGTCACGGCGCTCCACGCCGGCTCGGCAATCGACGCAAAGGATCGCGTACCGGCAATCGCTTCGTCCGAGTCTGCCACGATGAAATGCTGAATCCATGGGCAATGCGCCTGCACGGCGCGCCACAGTGGGCGAAGATCGAACGGCGCTTTCACACCCAGGCAGACAAACCCGAGCGGCCGGAGGATTTCCAGCGCTCGAATCACCTCGGCGGGGGACAAACGCAGATCCAGCGGGGCGACGATCACGCCGATTTTGAAACAGCTATATTCCAGCAAGACGTGATCCACGGACAGCGGCAACAATGTGACCAGGAAATCGCCTTTGGCGAAGCCCAGGCGCAACAATTCCCTCGCCAACGCCGTGGTGATGCGGTCGAATTCGCTCCAGGTGACTGCGCGATTGCCCTCGGCGCTGAGCATGGCGGGAGCCTCCGGCTTGGCCTTCGCCCACTTCGCCACTACGTCATGAAGAAGATGGCGATCGGCAAAAACTCTTTCGTAATCGTCGAGGGTAAATTGATGCACGCGCACAGATTCACTCAGGCCTGTTCCTGAACCAGTCGATCATTCGCGGCGGCACGCGTCAAGGGCCTGCTATCCGCCTGGCTGAACCCGGCAGTTCCCGCTTTTTGCCTAACTCAGAGCGATGTGCGCCATTCCGAATGCCTTCAGCGCTTCGGCTTGAGGGTCGGGCGTTGATCGAGGCAGAACTGTATACACGGTGGTCCGCTCGATTTGGCCGCCGGGGCTCATGGCCGCCAGAGGGCCCAGGGTTTCCAATTCGACATATTGCAGCGGATCGGGGTTAGTGTAGACCTCGGTGAGGCAGCCGCCATCGGGATATTCTCCCGGCCCATCTTCGGCATCGATGCGAACGATCGAACTGGGTCCAACCCACGCCATGCTGCTTCCGCCGGCGCCGATTTTTGCGCAGGCGCGCGGACGGCGCGCGAACGAGAGCAGGCGGCCCTCGATCTTCAGCTCCGCAGGTTCGCCGTCCATCAAACGAACGTAGCCCTGAGGGAAGCTCGAATGTTCCGGCAGCAGCATAAAGATGCGCTCGGGCTCCCGCATCTGAGTGATGGTCCAAATGCCCACCGTGACGGGCGCGCCGGAGAGTTTGCGATACCCGGTGAGGATGCGCATGACCGGTTGCGCGGGATCGAGTTCCACGCGGCGAATCACCTGAATACCATACCCCGGATCGACCGGCGAGGTGAGCACGACGCCACGCTCGACGGCAACGGCCTCGACAGGGCGCGAGTCGAATGCGACCGGAGGCGGCCAATCGCGGCCTTGGTGTTCGGGCCAGGCGGACTGCGGAGCGGGCCAGCACTTGTCTCCGCCGAAGTTCATCCACTCGTTGGCGGCCGGTGAGTGCAGTTTGCCATCCAAGGCCCGGTTTTGCCAGAATGCTCCGTCCACGTCGCCCGCCAGGCCGAAGCGCATCACGCGGCCGATGGCTGGAACCACGATAGCTTCCACGAGGCCGTTCGAGAGGAGATAGCAATCGGGCCAGCCATGCCAGGAGACGCGCGCAAGGGACACTCCCGTCTCCTGGCTGGCTGGCCAGGCTTGCACAGCCGGGGATTCGGAGCGGTTTTCCAACTTATATGTTCTTTCTTTCGCTGTGCAGAGTGGATTCGGTTCCATGCTATCGGAAAACCGCCTGGCGGCTGCTTTCTCTTGCGGAAAGGCAGCCGCCAGGACGGGGTAAGTCAGTTGGGTCAGCTACTTATCGTTCGCGGCGGCTTTGTCTGTTTCAACCTCACGCACAGCCAAATGGCCGTACCAGGTGAACTTGAGAATGGCCGACGTTCCCAGAATGATGGCCAATGTAATGGCGGCGCGCTGGAATTCCTGAATCACGATGTAGAGCGGCAGCGCCACAAGGGCAATCTGCCACACGATGCCGACAGCGATATTGAACATATCGCGCAGGAAATCCTTATTGCGCTTGAAGCCGGGGTCCTCGGCGAGCACCTTTTTGAGGACCGGTCCCCAGAAGCCCCACGGACGGACGCGACGGTAGAAGTCCTTGAGCACCGCTTCGTCTTCCGGCTTGGTGAGCAGCGTGCCGAGCAGGCAGCCTGTCAAAGAAAGAATGAAAACCAGCGGGAAGGTGACCGTGACTTCCAGATTGAAGGGAACCTTATCGAGAAGGCTCTTCACCGCCGGTATTTGTCCCATAACATCCGGCATCAGCAGCACGGATGAGGCGATGCCTGTGACCATGCCCCAGAAGTATCCATAGCCGTTAAAGCGCCACCAGTACCACTTGAGGGCGTTGGAAGCGATGTACCCGCCCCACAGGCCGGAGACGATCCACAACACGACAACATTCACCGAAGGCACGTTCCAGCCGATGAGAACGCCGATCACCACGACGGCCAGGGAGGCCAGATAGCTGAGGCGGACGTAGGTCTTGGGCGACGCATGGGGATTAATGAAGCGCTTGTAGATGTCGTTGACGAAGTATGGGGGCGCGGCGTTGACCGTGGCGGCAAAGTTGGACATGAAGGCGGCCAGCAGGCCGGCGATCAGGAATCCCAGCAGACCGACGGGAACGAATCGGCCCAGCGCCATGGGCAGCACCCGCTCGAAGTCCATGTGGGTTCCCATGCCGCGCAACGCGTCGCCATAGAAGGCGGCGGCCAGCACCGTGAGTCCGATGATGAGGAAGTAGCGCGGGAAGGTGAGCACGATGTTGACCCAGGCGCTCATCATCGAGGCTTCGCGCGGAGTCTTCGATGAAAGGATGCGCTGCATATCGTAGTTCGGCGCCGGACCGGCGGCCGAGATAAGGATGCCCTTGAACAACAGCATCATGACGAAAAAGCCGAAGAGCTCATATTTGTCTTCGGCTATCTTGGCGGCGGCCGCCGGAAGCAATACCGACCAATCGAGGTTCAAATGCCAGCCGAAGAAGAGGTTGTCCCACCCGGCAGGCACCACCTTGCGCAGTGTGTCCGGCGCCACCTTCATCATGGCGATAATGCCCACCGCAAACGAGGCGATGGCCAAAATGAAGAACTGCACCACCTCGGTGATGACCACGCTGATCATGCCGCCCTTGATGACGTAGATGGCCGTGATGCCGATCAGGATCAGCGCGTATACGTTGGGCGAGAGATGCCAGGGCAGGAACGTTGCGGCAAACTTGCCGATGCCCTTGAAGCCGTAGGTGAAGAAGCCGATGATGCTGACGAAGGCGTAGATGACCACGATCAGGTGCGACAACTGCGCGCCGCGTCCGGTGCCGAAGCGCGTTTTGATCCACTCCGCGCCGGTCATTACCTTCGAACGGCGAAGCCATGCGGAGAGGTAGACCATCAGGAATATCTGGTTGAATGTGGGCCAGAGCCATGGTATCCACACGCTCTTCAGCCCGTATACAAACATCCAGGAGACCAGCAACATGGTGCCGCTGATGTCGAACATTCCCGATGCGTTCGAGATGCCCAGCACATACCAGGGCATCTTGTTGCCGCCGAGAAAGTAGTTCTGCATGCTCTGCGAGGCGCGTTTTGAAACCCAGTAGCCGATAAGCACCGTGCTCAGCAGATAAGTCACGATGATAACGATGTCGATAACGTGAAGATGCATTCGACTCCTCAATGCCCACTGGCATCGTCTCTCCGCTCTCCGCGGGAGACAAAACCGAATTTTCCGCCGGTCTGAACCGGCTTTATAACGTCGCTGTGCGGCTCACTATTGCAGTTCACCAGCCAGCAGGAACACCAGCGATGCCTGCCAGTTGATTGCAATTTCATTGCTTGCGTATGAAGCCAACCGATCGGCATAGACCTTCGCCGGCGGCAAATCTTTCGGCAGCGCCGCCAACACAGCGTCTTGCCGGTCTGCGTTTGGCCCTCCGGAAAGCAGCCCTGGCCAGGGCTTGTCTTGCTTCCCATCTCCGCTGGGCCGGTGATGCGGATGCTGAAACGGATTTTCGCCCACCTGCGTGACCCAGGAGAGCGAAAACGTGTTTCGGCCCAGCAGATAGTGCAGATTGTCCCGCGCCGTATCCACGAAGCCCTGGTCCGGCTGGAACACGTTGGCGATCAGCAGATAGATGCCGTACCCCGCCGCAACGCCATTCGAGCCCCACACGTAGTCCTTCGCCCGCAGGCTCACGTGGTAGGGATTGCCGCGCGTGCGCTCGACCACCGCGCGCGCCGTCGTCAGGGTCCGGTCCCGGATGGCGGCAACCGCCTTCGCATCCGCGCCCTTGCTCGTAGACAGCGCATAGGTCCACAGGCCCATCGGCGCCACCGAACTCCAGTTCTCCGCGGGCGGCGAATCGAGGGTGGGAAGAAACTCCGCATAGTGATTCAGGAAGAAATCGTTGTACGCCGCCTCGCCGGTGGTGCGACCCAACTCCGCCGCCGCCCACACCCGCTCGTCCTTGCAGTTGGCATCGCCGTACTCGCCGGTACTTATGCCGGGCGGATTCCGGAAAGTGACATCCGGATGCTGCGCAGTCCATGCCCACGCGCGCCGAGCCGCCTCCAGCGCGCGGGCGGCGAAATTTGGGTCAAACGGTTTGTAGACCCGCGCGGCAATTGCGCCCACAGCAGCCAGATCGGCGGTGGCACAGGTGCTCTTCCAGGGCGCAGCGCCGGTCCCGATGACCTCGCTTGGCAGCGTGTCCGCTTCCGGCGCAACAAAGCCCGAGAAGTGTGTGCTGGTCTGCTTGTGCCAGGCGCCGCCGTCGCCGTCCTGCATCTTCAGCATCCACTCCAGGTTCCAGCGGGCCTCATTCAGAATGTCCGGCGTGCCGTTGCCGGTTTCAGGGATTTCGAGCGAAATGTTCTTGAGTTTCTCCCCATAGATCTCCCAGGCCCACAGCAGGGTACCTGTGGCGATGCCGGAGTTGACCATGTAGCGGCCATAATCGCCCGCATCGTGCCAGCCGCCTATGTTGTCCCGTGGACCTTTGGCCCCCGAGGAGGGGTGAAATTCGCCATGCAGGTGGCAAGCGGGGTGGGAGTAGCCGGGGAACTCGGTTCCCAGATCGACCGCCGTCCCGCAGCGTTGGCCGTAGAAGCCGCGCATGGCCAGGTAGTAGGTGCGCTGGAAGACATTCTTGCCCACCGTGAAGTTCCAACTGCGCCCCACGCCGGGAACCTCAATGTAGTAGGTTCCCGCCTGCCGCAATCCGGAAAAATCCGCGGTCTGGACCTGGTCGCCGGTGTTGGGGTCAGCCTGGGGCGGCGCGAGCTTTCCCTGAAAAACCACCGCATTGCCGCTGGAACGCCTGACCTGGAAGGTTTCAGCAGGGGCGCTTACGAACACGACCTTGGGGCCGTCGAGGGGATAACCCACCTGATCCACCTTGATGGCCAGGGTTGCGCTCTCGGCCCCAACGGCCAGAACGGCTGGGAAGATGAGCAGGCCGGCAAGGACAGCGGCTATCGGCAACTTTCGACCGGATCGTGCATGGATGAGGGCCAGAAACAAGGAACCAGGCATATGTGAATTTTCGCCTCGTGCAAACGCCAGCGTTATATGGAAGACCGGCAAGTCTCTCACATTCTCCCAATTGCTGGCAACGGCGGAGGGCAAACCCAAAGGATGCGTCACTTTGGGTCACTTTCACACTCGCGCCGCGTGACGTATAATCGCGCTTCGGTTTCCTGAGTACTGCAAAGCGCTCTGGAAAAACGATTGACTAAACTTTGAGCCGAGGGCCATGCCGGCGGCGGCCTTCATTCCAGGGAGCACTCATCATGAAGTACGGATATTTCGACGATTTGAATCGCGAGTACGTGATTACGCAGCCGGATACGCCGTTGCCGTGGATCAACTACCTGGGCTGCCAGGCATATTTCGGAATCATCTCCAATACGGCGGGAGGCTACTCGTTCTATCGCGACGCTCGCCTGCGGCGGCTGACCCGCTACCGCTACAACAACGTGCCTCTGGATTTGGGTGGACGCTACGTCTATCTGCGCGACGACGAGTCGAAGGAGTTCTGGTCTCCTTCGTGGCAACCGACGCGGCACGAGCTGAAGGACTACACGTGCCGGCACGGGATGGGCTACACCACCATCGGCTCGTCTTATGGCGGCATCGAGGCGCACACGCGATACTTTGTGCCGCTGGACGAGAACCTGGAAATCTGGCAACTCACGGTGACCAACCGCCGCGCAACCAAGGCCTCCATCTCCGCCTTTGCCAGCATTGAGTTCTGCCTGTGGGACGCCCAGGACGATGCCACCAACTTCCAGCGCAACTTTTCGATCGGACAGGTGGAAGTGGAAGACAGCGTGATCTATCACAAGACGGAGTACCGCGAGCGCCGCAACCATTTCGCCTACTTCGCTTGTTATGAACCGGGCGCAGGATTTGACACGCAGCGCGAGGCGTTCCTGGGCCGCAATCGCGGCTGGGACAAGCCCGCAACCGTGGAAGCCGGTCAACTGACCAACTCCATTGCGCATGGGTGGTCGCCGATTGGGGCGCACCAGGTGAAGCTCGAACTGGCGCCCGGCGAGACGCGGCAGATTGTCTTCGTGCTCGGCTACCATGAGAATCCGGTCGATCAGAAGTTCGATCCTCCCGACTCCCAGACCATCAACAAGAAGCTGGTCAAGCCGACCATTGCAAAGTACCTCGATCCCAAGCGTGCCGACGCGGCTTTTGAACGGCTGCGCCTGTACTGGGACAGCCTGCTCGGCATCTTCCAGGTGAACACTCCGGACATTCACACCAACCGCATGGTCAATATCTGGAACGCGTATCAATGCATGGCGACGTTCAATATGTCGCGCTCGGCGTCGTTCTATGAATCGGGGATTGGGCGAGGCCTGGGCTTCCGCGACTCGAACCAGGACCTGCTCGGCTTTGTCCACATGGCGCCCATCCGCGCCCGCGAGCGCATCCTGGACCTGGCCGCCACGCAACTGCCGACCGGCGGCGCATACCACCAGTACCAGCCGCTGACCAAGCGCGGCAACAACGATGTAGGCGGCGGTTTCAACGACGATCCGCACTGGCTGATCATCGGCGTGTCCGCCTATCTGAAGGAGACCGGCGACTGGAGCATCCTGGACGAGCCGGTGCCCTACGACAATGAGCCGGGCTCGGAGGCGCCGCTCTACGAGCACCTGCAGCGCAGCTTCCTCTATACGCTGGAGCGGCTTGGGCCGCACGGATTGCCGCTGATCGGGCGCGCCGACTGGAACGACTGCCTGAACCTGAATTGCTTCTCCGATACGCCGGGCCAATCCTTCCAGACCACCACCAACAAGGACGGCAAGGTGGCCGAGTCAGTCTTCATCGCCGGCTTGTTTGTCCACGCCGGCCAGGAGCTTGCCGCGATTGCCAAGCACCGCGGGCTAGATGCAGAGGCCACAAAGTATCTGGCCGAGGTCGAGAAGATGGATCAGGTCGTCCGCAAGCACGGATGGGACGGCGAGTGGTTCCTGCGCGCCTACGACGACTTCGGCGCCAAGATCGGCTCCAAGGAGTGCGAGGAGGGCAAGATCTTCATCGAGTCGAACGGCTACTGCGTGCTGGCCGGCATCGGTCTCGAAGACGGTCTGGCTGCCAAGGCCCTTGAGTCCACGCGCAAGCATCTGGCCACCAAACACGGCATTGTGTTGCAACAGCCGGCGTACTCCAGGTACTACCTGAACCTGGGCGAAATCTCGTCCTACCCGCCGGGATACAAGGAAAACGCGGGCATCTTCTGCCACAACAATCCCTGGGTCATCATCGCGGAGACGCGCCTGGGCCACGGCGACGAGGCCCACGACTACTACAGCCGCATCAATCCATCGGCGCGCGAGGAGATCAGCGATCTGCACCGCTGCGAACCGTATGTCTATGCGCAGATGATTGCGGGAAAGGATGCGCCCACCTTCGGCGAGGCTAAGAACTCGTGGCTCACCGGCACGGCGGCGTGGAACTACTACGCGATCGCGCAGTGGATCCTGGGCGTGCGCACCTCGCTGGACGGGCTGCGGATTGCCCCGGTCATTCCGAAGAACTGGCCGGGATTCACCGCGACCCGCACGTTTCGCGGGGTGGTGTACAACATCGCCATCGAGCGGAAGGGCGAGGGCAATCAAATTGCACTGACCGTGGACGGCAAGCCGATCGCGGGGAATGTTGTGGCTCCTCCTACGGACGGACGAAAGGAAGTTGTGGTCAAGGGGATTTTGAGCTAGAACAATCCCAGGTCTCTCCGCCGCAGTCCGCTGCGGCGGAAGACCTGGGGCACACGGCAAGTTTGAATAAGGAGAAGCACCGTGTACATCGCCAACGAGCAGCGTTACGACGCCATGCAGTACCGCCGCTGCGGCAAGAGCGGCGTGCGGTTGCCCGCCATCTCCCTGGGGCTGTGGCACAACTTCGGAGGGGTCGACACCTTTGAGAATGGCCGCGCAATGGTGCGGCGGGCATTTGATCTGGGCATCACGCACTTCGACCTGGCTAACAACTATGGCCCGCCCCCAGGAAGCGCGGAAAGCAACTTCGGGGAGATTCTGCGCCTCGATTTCGCGCCGCATCGCGACGAATTGATTATCAGCAGCAAGGCCGGCTGGGGTATGTGGCCCGGCCCGTACGGCGACTGGGGATCGCGCAAGTACCTGCTGGCCAGCCTGGACCAGAGCCTGAAGCGCATGGGCCTGGAATACGTGGACATCTTCTATTCGCATCGCCCCGATCCGGAGACGCCGGTCGAGGAGACGATGCAAGCGCTGGATCAGGCGGTGCGCTCAGGGAAGGCGCTCTACGCCGGAATCTCCAGCTACGACGCGAAGCAGACCGCAACAGCCGTCAGGATTCTGCGCGAACTCGGCACGCCCTGCCTGATTCATCAGCCGAGGTACTCGATGTTCGACCGTTGGGTTGAAGACGGACTGCTGGATGTGCTGGGCAGCGAGGGCATCGGCGCCATCGCCTTCACTCCGCTGGCGCAGGGCCTCTTGACGGACCGCTATTTGCAGGGCGTTCCCGCCGGCTCGCGCGCCTCCAAGGCGGTCTTTCTGAAGACCAGCGACATCACCGAAGGCCGTCTCAAGCAGATTCGCGCGCTCAACAAGCTGGCCGCCGAGCGCGGGCAGTCGCTGGCGCAGATGGCTCTGGCCTGGGTGCTGCGCGACGGCCGCATGACTTCGGCACTGATCGGAGCCAGCCGCGTGGAGCAGATCGAACAGAACGTGGCGGCGCTGGCCAACCTCGCGTTTTCAGAGGATGAACTGGGCCAGATTGACTCGATTCTGAGCAAAGAATGACAACGATGAAGTCGCCCATCATAACGATGCTGGCTGCCTGGGGATGTGCTCTCGCGATCACGCTGCTGGTTGCCGCGAGGGCCGTTCATGCGACGGAGCCCGATGAAATTGCCACTCAACTGCAGGCCGCATCCGCTTTTCACAAGCGGGCTGATTATGCTCACTCCATTCCGATTTTGAAGCGGATCGTACAGAAAGCTCCCGGGAACTTTATGGCCAACCTGCTGCTGGGCGAGGACTTGCTTCGCAGTGGGAGCCCGCAGGAAGCAATCGCCCCCCTACAGGCGGCATCCAACGCGCATCCCGATGACGGAGCCGCGCAGGCTTACCTGGCGCAGGCAGCCATCGCACTGGGGGATCTTGCCATGGCGTCGGAGGCGTTTCAATCCGCAGTTGCCCGTTCTGGGGGAGATGAGCAGTACTTGACGGCATGGGCCAACTACTGTCTGGATCGCTTCCACATTCTGGAGATGCGGTTGCTGAGGACGAAGCGCGGGGAAGGGACGGAACTTCGAATCGAAGCCTGGGGCCATCCGGAAGGGAGCGAGACCAGGGAGACCTTGCTGGAGCAGTCAGCCGCGGCAGACTCGGAGCAAAGAGGAATCTGGGGAGAGTTGGGCGCAACGCAACTGGCACTTGGCAAGCGTGCTCAAGCACAGGAGAGCCTGAAGGAAGCCGAACGGCGCGAGCCTCGTGGGGCTGAGACACTGCAGCTTGAAGCTCATTTAGCGGCGGAAGAACGAAACTGGCAGGAAGCCGAGCAGCGGCTGTTGGCTCTGGGAGCCCGGTCGCCGGCAGAGTTGCGCAGGGTCCTGGGATCGTGGCCACCGGCCCTGGCGCCGGGGCCTGAGGTCGCTGGAGAGGTTTGGGATTGTCTGCGCGATCCAGCAGGGTTGTGTCCGTTGCTTTCAGCGCCGGGCAAGGCCGGCGAGGGGGGCGGAGCGGGCCAGAGCGCAAGAGATCTCTACGCGGAGGGACGATGGGAGCAGTTGCTAGCGCTGCCGCCAGTTGCCGCGGCCGATAGTTCCGAATCGCTTTGGCGAGGCGTGGCCCTTGCCAGGACAGGCGATTGCCCGCGGGCCATTCCCTCGCTTGAGCGCGGGTTGAAGGCAGACGAGGGTGTGGCGGGCTTTTGGCTTCAGGCCTGCTATGGCAACGAAGAATCGCGCACGGAAGAACGGCTGAGCAAGGCGGGCGACGAAGTGGCGCTCCATCAATTGAGGGGGGATGTGGCGCTGCGACTGCGCTACGATGCAGCGGCGGCGCAGAAAGAGTACGCGGAAGCTTTGAAGTCCAGGCCAAACGATCCCCACTTGCTTGCCAGTTTGGCAGAGGCCGACAAGATGCTTGGCGACACAGAGCATGCGCGGAGCGCGGCGCAGGCGGCTCTGGCTCTCAATCCCCACCTGATCTCGGCAATCCAGACGCTGGCCGAGATGGCGATGAGCGAACGGGACTATGCCGAGGCGCTTGTACGGCTGAAGCAGTTGGCGGTTATCCAACCCAAGGACGCGTGGACCCAGGTGGAACTGGGGGTGGCATACGGGCAATTGGGGAAGCCCAGCGAGGCGCTGCACTACCTGGGGCCGCAGTTAGCCAGGGGCTATCCGGATAAGAAGGGCGCGCTGCACGCACAGCTCGCACGGGCTCTACGCAAACTCGGCCGCGAGGACGAAGCCAAACAGGCTGCCGCGGAAGCCGCCAGGCTGGCAAACGCATCGCTCGAAAGCGGCGAGCAGAGGAATCCCGATGCACACGAGTAGACGTAACTTTGTGCGCGGGAGCGCGGCATTGATTTCGGGAGCCCTGCTGGCGCGGCGCGGTTGGGCTGCGGCCGTTGCCAGCCCTATCAGGATGGTGAACGGAGCGCCGACCAATGGACTGGATTTCCTGCTTCGCACTGGAGCAACCGGGCGCAAATACCAGCCGGAAACCTTGCCCGGTGGACTCGGCGTCATCGATTTCGATGGAGACGGGTGGCCTGACCTCTATTGCGTCAATGGGGCTGCTATGCCCCAGCTTGAGAAGACGGACAAGAGATATTGGAATCGCCTGTACCGGAACAATCGCGACGGAACGTTTAGCGATGTGACGGGAAAGGCAGGTGTAGCGGGGCGGGGCTACGGAATGGGTGTTGCCGTGGGCGACTACAACAACGATGGCCATGAGGACCTGTTTGTTGTGGGAGTGCATGGGAACCAGCTTTTCAGGAACAATGGCGACGGAACGTTTTCCGATGTGACCGAGGCGGCCGGGCTGAACTTGCCGGCTGTGCAGGGATTGTGGTCGATAGCAGCGGCGTGGATCGACTACGACGGGGATGGCAAGCTGGACCTGTTTATTTCCAATTACTGCGAATGGGCGCCTGGAATCGATCCTATCTGCGGGGGAATGACGGCTGAGACGAGACGCTATTGCCCGCCGGACAAATACGCCGCGGAGCCGATGCAGCTATTCCACAACAACGGCGATGGAACGTTTACGGAGGTGACGGGAAAGGGACCTCTGGCAGAAGTTCTGGGCAAGGGGATGGGCATCGCGGTGGCGGACTTTGCCGGAGACGGCCGACCGGGAATCTTTGTGGCAAACGACAAAGCCCGCAACCTGCTGTTTCGCAATACCGGGCATGGCTTCGAGGAGACGGGGCTCGATGCCGGCGTGGCCTATAACGGCGATGGCCGCAGTATCTCGGGAATGGGCGCGGACTTTGGGGATATCGACGGCGACGGCCGTTTCGACCTGGTGATGACTGCTTTGAAAAACGAGGCGTTTGACGTTTTCCTGAACGGCGGGCATGGAGAATTTGAAGACGGAAGCATTCCCACCAGGCTAATGAGCCTGACCCACCCTCACAGCGGCTGGGGCTGTGGCCTGGTCGATCTGGATAACGATGGCTGGCTTGACCTGTTTGTTGCCGGCGGCGGCGTGGATACCGACGATGCGATGACCAACCGGATATTCAGAAACGCAAGCGGCAAGTTTACCGATGTGTCCAACGAATCCGGAGTGGGACTGGCGCCGGCGCGTATGCACCGCGGCTGCGTCTTTGCGGACTTTGACCGCGATGGCCGCCTGGACGTGGCAGTGACTTCTCTCGATGGGCCGATCGAGCTATGGTGGAATCGAAGCCCTGTGCAGCATTGGCTGCAGTTGCGGCTCACAGGCACACGCAGCAATCGCTCGGCGATTGGCGCCCAGGTTACCTGCAAGACGGCAAACAGGACGCAGATTCGATGTGTGACGAACAGCGTCGGCTATGCCTCCAGCAGCGACCTGACGCTTCACTTCGGACTGGGGATTGAGCGCAGGGGCACGATCGAGATCCATTGGCCGTCAGGGATAGTGCAAAGGATTGGCGAAGTGACGGCGAATCAGCGACTCGAAGTCAAGGAGCCTACATGAGTCTCAAAACCACAAATCAACAATCGATCCAGTTTCTGCTGCTCCCGCCGCGACAACTGAATGCGAAGCTCTCTGCCCTCGCTCAGGCTCCAGCTATAGCCGAAGTGCGCCTCGAACAAGTGGGCCTTGGTTGCCTCTCTATGCGGTCATAGCGCTATTTTTTGTTTTTGCCTTTAGACGTGAACTTGCGCAGGACGAACTCCTGTGCCAGGCTGTCGATTATGCGGGAGGCGGTGGTGATAGCGGCATTCTCGAACAATAGCCCCGCGCCGCGATTCGACGACGGATAGAAAGAGTTCGAGATGGCCCCCGAGATCAGATCGCCACCTACGCTCGAGTAGTTCGGCTGCAACCGGCCGTTGTCTCCCTTGCAGACGAATGGGCTGAGGAAAGCGTGGAGGGCGCGAGACTTCTTTGTGCCCGTGCCCTGGTAGAAGTAGCGCGGGTCCTGGTGCAGAAGCGATGGCAGGATGGCGCCGCCGAACATGATGTCGGTAAACCCGTCGGTATAGCTAGAGCCCATGCGCTGGCCGTAACCCTTCGCGCCCTCAACGTAGTCGGGGGTGCTTGCCGCCTGGTAGATGCCTGCCATGAAAGCTACCGCGACGAAGGTAACAGGATCGGTGGCGGCTCTGAAGGCGAGCTTGAACTTCAGCTTCACCGTGAGCGGCACGGCGTTGGGATCATAGACGACGTAGAAATTGGGGATGAAGCCGAAAACGCGCTGCTGTTCCTCGATCCTGACCTGCTCGATGGCGATCTGCTCGGTGGAAGAAGCCACATTTACCGAGGTCACCCCCCCTGCGACCTGGAGCTTGATGTCCGTCAGGAATAAGTACTGGTCTGGCTTGAGGATGACGGCGGGCGAGGTCCAGTCTACAAACCCCTTGGCGCTGATGGTGACGCGATAGGGGGTTCCCGGCTTGAGACCGTCGAATTCAAAGAGTCCGTTTTCGTTCGCCAGGATCGTGCGGTGATCTTCGAGGACTGGGCCGTCGAGAACGACCGTGGCGCCGGGAACGAGGTCGCCGTTCACATCGATTACAGTGCCGCTGATATTTCCTGTCTGTAGCCCGGGCGCGGCGATCTGCTGTCCGGCTTTTTCGTGCTGACTTTTTTCGGCGTCTGACTGTTGAGCAGGCGTATGGTAGCTGGAACTGCCCTGCCCGGCGGGGTCTTGCTGCGCCAACGGCTCAGCCTCAGCCAGCGCAAGCTGCGGTCGTGGAGCCTCGGGAAGCTCTGCAACGGCGGTCAGTCCGGAGCCCGGTTCCTGAGCAAATGTAGTGGAGGACAACGCCAGCAGACCGAAGCCAGCCGCGAGCGTTGCAGAGAAAAGACAAGAGCCTAAGCGCATCCATTCACCAGTTGTGGAGTCGGCTCCCGCGGTGTTGGCCCGCCTGGAAGGGCGAATTGGGGCCGGATTAAACCCGGGGGGCTACCTCAAGGGTAAATCACCCCGCTTCGCGCCTGCTGTGACCGGCGTCTTGCAGGGGCAATGTTTCACTGTGCATACACAGTTCTTTTGTGTTAGACGCACTTCCCCCCTTCGTGGGAGCAAAGAGTTCCCCAAGGCAGCCTGCGGCCTTGATGGCGCTATTTGGCGAGACGAGGCCAGAAAATTATTTTTGCGACGGTTTTTTCATTGGATTTTGCCGGACGGGACCGTGTAGAGTTGCCTTCACATCCCGTTCAAGAGGAGGTTGCATCGATGCCCCATACCCATCCGGTTGTACATTTCGAGATTCTCGGCAAGGACCAGAAGCTGCTGGAAGAGTTCTACAAGGGCGTTTTCCACTGGGAGATCGACCCCGTCATGGAGGGATATTCGCTGGTCAAACCAGGCTCCGGCATAGGCGGGGCATCGGCGCCATGGGGGAAGGCCGCGGGCATGTGACGTTTTATGTTGCGGTTGCGGATGTAACCGCCGCACTGGAGCTGATTGAGAGCAAAGGCGGGAAAAAAGCTTTCGGCCCGCATCCCATCCCCGACGGCGGCATCATCGCCGGCTTCCTCGATCCCGAGGAGCATCTGATCGGGCTGGCGCAGGGGCCGGCGGGGATGTGAACTGCTCTCGTTCTAGCCGTCAGTGGGAAGGGCAAAGACTTTACTTCGCCGTGGATACGCTATAGACTTGCGCGGTGATCCTGTTCGACCTGCTTATCGCACTATCGCTCCATCCGCTCCTCCAGCAAGGAATTACCTGCGGGAACAACATTGACGCGAAAACCTCCCATGGAAGTACCAGAGGATACAGCGTCGTCCTTCAGATGCATAGCGAAGATGTCCACGGCAAAAACACTCATCTTTGCCAGAGCGAGTACACCATTTCCGGCACCCGTCCTGACGGAAGATCAATTGAACCCACGTCGGTTTTGAGTGTCGACGGCACATGGGGCCGGAGCATTGCATTTGGGATCGCCGGTTTCACTTCGGACGGCAACCGCGTAATCGCCACGATTTCCGATGGTGGCGATCAAGCCCCGCTCGATATCATTGTGTATGATCTGCGGACGAACAGGATCAAGCTAGCAGAGATCCCGCATGCCTTTTTGCACCACTTGGGCTCTTGTAGCGTAGCTGAGCTTCAGGTAGCAGGAACAACTCCCAATGGTTTCGTGGTGCTTGCGACGAATTATATGAGCAAGTGCCCACAAGGACAGACATTGTGGAGGGTCAGACCAAGGGAAGTGTTGAATGGCATAATAGGCCCCTCCATGCCCTCGCGTCTACCGCACGGTGCGACCATTGAGATGCTCGAACCTTGGATCATAACTTTCTAACGTCCATCGACACTTCGATGGATTCTCAGAGCCATTAAGCGGTATGACACGGCCAAAGCCGCGATTTCACACCGCAAAATCAATAAACCCGCGCTGCGGGTCGGTGGAAACCAGCTTCGCGGTTACCTTGTCGCCCACGTCCAGTCCCTTGCCGCCGCTGACGACCATCCCATCCACGTGCGGGTCTAGGGTCCGAACAAAAACGCCGTAGTTGTTGACGCCGGTGACGATGGCGGGAAAACTCTGGCCGATGCGCGGATGCAGCACCACGGCGGCGATGCGCTTCTGCATCTCGCGCTCCACCTTGCGGGCGTTGTCTTCCATCAAGGTGCAGCGGACGGCGATGGCGTTGAGGTCGCCCTCTGAGTAGGGCTGCGGCGCCTTGGCCAGCCAGGCCTTCATCAGCCGCTGCGTCACCATGTCGGGGAAGCGGCGGTTGGGGGCGGTGGAATGCGTGTAGTCCTGCACGGCCAGGCCGAAGTGGCCAGGCGAGGGCTCGTTGGGCTTCACCAGCACGTACTCGCCGGGGCCCATCAGCTTGACGACCGTGAGCGAGAGATCGGGGAAATGGTCGGGGTCCTTCTGCTTCTGAGCGAGGAGGAAGTCGTTGAGGGCCTTCGAGTCCGGTTGGGCGGGCAGGGTTGTGCCCAGGCCGGCGGCCACCTCGACAATGCGGTCCCAGCGCTTGGGAACGCGAACGATGCGGCGGATGGAAGCTACACCGGCAGCCTCGAACGTGCGGGCGACGACGCCGTTGGCCGCCACCATGAACTCCTCGATGAGCGACGTAGCGCGGTTCTTCTGGAGGCGGGCAATGTCCACCACCTCGCCGGCCAGGGTCACCGGAGTCGTTTCGATGGTCTCAAGATCGAGCGCTCCATGCTGGAAGCGGCCGCCCACCATGCGCTGGGCCGCGGAGTCCTGAAGCTTGAGCTGGGCGGCCAGATCGGGGCTGGCAGCCACCTTAGCCGGAGCGGGGCCGGTTCCCTCAAGCCATGCGCCGACGCCGTTGTAGGCCAGTTGGGCGCGGTTGCGGACCAGAGCGGCGTAGACCTTGCCGTCGGAGGCAGTGCCGGCCGCGTCTACGGAGAACTCGATGACGTGCGCGACCCGGTCTTCATTCTCGTTCAGCGAAGTAATGCCCTCGGAGAGCTCGGCTGGAAGCATGGGAAAGACTTTGACGCCGGTATAGACCGAGGTCGTCTCGCTCTTGGCGTGGCCGTCGATGACCGTGCCCGGACTGACGCGCGCGTCTACGTCGGCCACGCCGATGAGCACGCGGATGCGGCCATCCGGCAGCGGCTCGGCCCACTCGATCTGGTCAAGATCCTTGGAGGTATCGTTGTCGATGGAGGACCAGAGCAGGCTGCGCAGGTCCTGAATGCCGGGGACGGCGGGCGGCGCGGGGTGGGCCTGAATGGCGGCGAGTTCGGCATCGGTTCCGGCGGGAAAATCCGGCTGGAATCCGTGCTCGATCATGGCGGCATGGGCCGCGGCGACAAGATTGAAGTGCATAGGCTGGCTGGAATGCATGAAGAATCGGGCTCCTTCAACGTGAAGAGCTAGGCTACCATGTCCGGGCGATGGCAGTTGCGCGCATCATGGCCTGTTCATGCTACTGAGGTGGTGGCGCCTCAGTAGTGTGAACAGGCCCTGGACACAGATCGCGGCCCGATCTACGTTCAACCCTGGTTCGATGGAGCTTCCACGCTTTGCGCGAGTTCCAACAGACAGATGACCCTGAGTGCCGGGAGGCGCGAAACAGGCCGCGCCTCCGAGCGTTTCTCAGGTAAGTTTCAGTCCATAGGATCGTCAGTCCTTATCGTTGCCCTTGCCATGATCATCTTTATCGTTACCCTTGCCATGATCATCATTATCGCAGCCCTTGCCATGATCATCTTTGCCACTGGGGTAGCACCTATGGATCTCGATCTGGCCACCTTTAACCTCACCCGAGGCGCTGTAGCCGGTTGACAGGCGGATAGCGCAACTGTGTGTACCCGACCCGTTGTCGCTCACATCCAATTGGTACGTGCCATCCTGCCCGTTAATTTCGGCAGTGCCTTGGATGCGTCGCGAATTCGGTCCAGTCTCAAGATATGCGGTGACGCTCGTGCTCGTCATGTCGATGCCTTGGTCATGGTAAACGAACTCCCCACGCAGCGAACCGTCCTTGTCTTGAGCGCACTTGCATCCAGCTTCAAAGCCAAAGGCCGCCTTGCCGCCGGATGGCCCGGTGATGAACCCGCCGCCGGTGGTGAAATCCTTGCACGGTTGCGTAACGGGGGAGGCTACAACTGTGATCGTGTCATCGATCAGTGTCACAGCAGCTCCCAGCGCAACGACCCGGCCGGTAACACTGACGCCGCTGTCGAGGGTGTCGCTGGTGTAGGCGAGAATGCTTCCTACAAAAACGGTGCCCGCGCCGAGAGTGGAAGAGCTGCCGACCTGCCAGAATACATTCGCTGCCGTCGCTCCGTTGGTCAGGACAACAGAGGAATTGGCCGCTGTCGTAAGCGTGCTCTTCATCTGAAATACGTAAATACCGCTGCCGCTGAGCGTGAGGATGCCGGTCAACTGCGCCGAGGAATTAAAACAATAGACGCCAGGCGCAAGCGTGACTGCACCGGGACTGGTGCCTAGAATCTTCCCGCTCAGGTTGGTCCCGCAGGCCTCCGCTACCAGATCGCCGTACGCAATAGCTGCGTCAGTTTGGGCCGGGCCAGCGAGAGAGCCCGCGCCGACGTATATCGTCCCGTTCACTACTCCTGGTCCGCCAGTGCAGGGGGCTGGGAATCCAGTGCATGAAGTGCCCGGACTCACACCCAAATCTCCGGTGATGATCGTCGCGCCTGTATTGGTGACCGTTGAGGCTCCCAGGACCGCAAAGCTCTGCGCGGAACCCAGTGGCGGGGCCGTCTGCGCCCAGGCCACGGTGCCCATACTTAACACGCAAACAAACAAGAACGCCTTTTTCATTACGCTTCCTCCTTGGTTTCCTGCCTTAGGTGAGTGCCACGTCGGTCTAGACTCATTTTGAAGTCCTCCGAGGGCTGAATTGTAGGGTTGGCGGCAGCCTGGACGGAACGCTTCACGAGCCGCGCAGTGTGCGCCGGTTCCTGGCTTGGCACCGGACCTGCATAGGCCCAGATTGGTGAAAAGCATGACAGATCGAGTTTGAGCAGTCTGTTCAAAAGAGAACGCTATTCAACTCAGAGCGATTATCTTGTTGACCAGGAGACGCCGCGCGCCATGGTGTGTGACACGGCAGATGCTTGCGAAATTAAGCTCAATTTGTGCAACCAGGTTCGGATTTTACAAGGCTGTCATCGTGCCGGCTGAACTCCACATTGTCGGCGGTCCGATGCGTCCGGCGCCCGTGCTCAGCAGGTTGACGGAGCTGGAACTGGCGCTGGCGGTGACGACCGAGCTGGCCACGGAATTGATGACCGAGGCAAGCTGCGTGGCCCAGGGTGGTAGTGTCTACCTGACCGCCAGCCGGCGGCGGCAGTGGTATACCTGGCGGCCAATTGGGGCCGGCCGGGATCCCCAGCGACATATCCTGGCCGCTGGGGTGGAAGACTGTGACAATTATTTATTGAATGCCGAGGTCGGAGAGCACTTTGGGTTTGGCTTCGTCGACGGCCAGCAGGTTGTGGCAGGCCGCGCAGTCATTGGTGATGCTTTTGCCGTCCTTGGAGGAGTGGTCGCCATCGTGGCAGCGCCAGCAGCCCGGATAGCTGATGTGGCCGATGTGGTTGGGGTGCGTTCCCCAGGTCACCTTCATAAAGGGAAAGACGTTCTGGCTGTAGAGGGTCGCCAGTTCGTCGCCCGCGGACTGAACCAGCGCTGCCTTTGCGGGCAGCACCTCGGGATGCTGGGCGCGATAGAAGGCGGCAAGCTGCTGGGGAATCTTAGCGCGCGCCTCGGCTTCGGAGGCGTAGGCAGCCTTGAGCAGTTCCAGACCCTCTTTGTGGACCCAGGGCAGATCGGGCGAGACCGCGCCATCAGCCATGGCCCGGTTGAGCGCATCTTCCGCGGTCAGAAAGGTGTGGGCCGCGCGATTGTGGCAATCGATGCAGTCCATGAGACGCCGTTCGCCCTGAGGAACGCCGCTGCCCGCGGCGGCCGTGGCAAACACCGTCTCCGAGCCATCGGGGTTCCGCTTCTGCACCCAGGGGATGGCGGTCCGGGTGGGATCGGTGGCGATGTACTCGATGTGGCCCAGGTGCACGCCGTGAATGCCGGTCAGATGCGAGAGCCCATCCATCCCGCCGAGGTGCAGCACCACGACAGTCTGGGTCTCGGTGTTCTTCTCATCGTCGGCAAAGTTTGACTTGACCAGCAGTTTCTCGCCGACAAACCGGGCCGGGGTGTGGCAGCCCTCGCAGATATACCGCGCCGGGCGCAGATTCTGCACCGGCGATTCAATCGGCGTGGGGTAGCGATCGAACGCGACTTCAACAAGCTGCTTGGTGCCATTCACCTTGGCGGCAAAGTAGGAGGACGCGCCCGAGCCGATGTGGCAGGCTACGCAGTCCACATGGGAGTGCGCGGAGATTTTATAAGCCGTGTACTCCGGATGCATCACGTGGCAGGACTGGCCGCAGAACTGCGGCGAGTCCATGTAGGCCGAACCGCGATAGCTGGCCATGGCCACAACCAGCAGGTTGACGATGGTGGCCACCAGCACGATGTCCAGGCCGTGGCGAAAGACCCGGTCGTTGAGATCAATCTTGGGGAATTGGGCCGGAATCTGGCCGGCTAGCTGGAGCTTTCTGCGGCGGACAAACACGCCCACCGGGATCAGCAGCAACCCGGCAATAAACAGAGCCGGCAGAAGCAGGAAGAAGATGATGCCGAGGTAGGGATTGTCGTTGGGCCGGCCGAAGAGCTCCACCAGCCAATAGCCGATCATGGTCACGCCGGATGCGCTGGTGATCGCTCCGCCGGCAAGGCTGATGGGGTTATTGCCGAAGAACAGAGCCGGCCGCACCCAGTTTTCACGGAATTTTTGAAACACTGGCACTTTATCCCCCCGCACTCAAGATGGCCCGCCGGTGGCGGCGGGCCTGGTAGAACTTTCCGGTTCGATTGGACCTGCTACTTCAGGCCGCGGTAGAAAGCCACGGCGTCCTTGATCTGCGCGTCGGTGAGTCCCGTGGCCGGCTTCATCTTGCCCTTGCCGTTCTTAACGGCGGCAAACATCTGGTCCGCGGTCAGCTTCTTGATGTCCGGATCGGAGACCGGCTTTATCCCCATCGTCTTGGCCATCCCCGCACTGGGGGTTCCAGTGGCGCCATGGCACATTTGACACTTGGCTTTGTAGGTCGCTTCGCCGCCGGATTGGGCGAAGCCCACGGCGCCGGCCAGACACACAACAGCGGCCAACACCAACAGGGATCGAATCGTTTTTGTCATTGCGAGACTCCTTGAGTTTTGTCGGCCAGATTGCGCGGGAGAAGCGCCTGCCGAGCGTTTTCTTCTTCATACTACAACCCCGGCGACAGATAAGAGTCGCTGGGGTTGCAACCAGGATGGCAAGATAAACCATCTCACACGAAACTGCGCAGCCCTTGCATTCGGGAACTGCGCCGATGGTTAGAGGGCCAGGCCCTGTCAGAACTCGTAATGCATTCCAATGGTCACGTTATTGGCATGAAAGTTCCGCGGCGAGGTCAAGCCGGAAGACGGTTCGGTCAGGCCGGTCGGTTCGGGTAGAGAGGTGCAAGGAACAACCGCTGATGTCGCAGACGTTGAAGTGCTGCAGTACTGCGGGCCGGACGGGCCGCCCTCGCCGTAGCCGTAGTAATTGTATTCTGCCTTCCAAATCCATCCAGGATGGATCGTCCATGCAACATTCACAAAGGGAGACTGATACTTAGAGTCGAGCGAGCCGTTGACCGCTCGCGCATCGTTGAAAAACTGATTGCCGCTCACATCGCTGATGCGATAGCCAATATTGGCGTGGATTGACTTGACGGGGGACATCGTGAGGGCCACCGACGCGTACTGCGTAGGAGCATCCATGAAGTCCCTGGCAGGCCCCCAGTCCGAGAGCACGGTCGTCGACCCCCTGGCGAAGACGCCGGGGCATACATTCGCCGCGCCGCTGCTGTTGGTCGAGGCAGTGCCGGGCAAAGTGCTCGTGGCGCCGTTCAGATAGCAGATGTTGGTCGCCGTATACACATCGCTATAGGCGTAATTCAAATCGAGCCCATAGTGCTCATTCGGGAACAGGTTCGCACCCAGGCTCACAATCCGGCTGTGATCGACATGATAGATCGGGCCATCGTACGGGTCATCGCCTGCTGCCACGGCGCTCTGGTTGTTGTTCGTGTTGTTATGCCGTTCCAGGTCGTTATAGGCGCCCGATACCGTCGCCCAGGGCTTTGGCTTGTACATGGTATGCACTCTGTAGTGCTTCGTTTGCCGCGGAGCGACCGGAGTGAATGCGTTGTCGTCGTAGACCACCTCGACCGTGCCATTGACATCCCAATTGCCGGTGGGACGCAGGGCGGCGTTGAAGATTCCGCCGTTTTCGTTAATGGTGACGGTTCCATTGTTAGTCGCACCTGGAGCCAACGGAGCGTTATCCGCGCCATTCAGCCCCTCACTGATCTTGTGCGTGCGGTAGCGATAGGTGAGCGAGAGCGTCATGCGCGAGGTGGCTTCCCAACTTCCGGTCAGGTTATTGGTCAGGAACTTCTGCCCAAAGTCGGCCGGCAGCGGTGTATTGATCGTGGATGCCCCCGATATGGTGGTGGCACCGGTGGCCGCGATTGTCGTGGTAAGCGGACCGGGGTAGTTGATGGTTTCTTGTCCCGCGGTGGTGGGCGTCGCCAGCGTGACCAGGCTGGTGAAGGTGGACGATCCGGGCTGGTGGACATTGGAGTAGTCCACCTGATCGGAGAGACTGACCGTCTTCATAGCCTGCCAGACGAAGCCGTAGTCGGCGGATACCATCTCCCGCTTGGCGCTCGCCTTGGCCGTATAGGTGATCGAGCGAGACGCCCCATCCAGGCCCTGGAAATTCTCGTAGTAGTTGGGAAGGTTCATATTCGCGTCGGTGTAGCGAATATCGCCGTTCATCGAGACGTTCTTGATGCTGGAGCTTTGGAACCGGAAGATCTCCGTGGGGGTGAGAATGCGCGTCGGCTGGCTGCGCGTATAGCTGGTTACTACATCGCAGGCCGGATCGATGATCGGCTTCCCGCCGCTGGAGTTGGCATAGAGAATGGTGGTTGCGTTGATCATACTGGCCTTGTTGCAGCCGGCGATCCCATAAGCGGTCTGGCTGTCCCAGTTGCCCAGATAGGCCGGTGTTCCATCTGCCTCTTGCACCGTGAATCCATTCGGGTCGAGCGTAAAGTAAGAGCCGGTCTTGAAGTGGGTGATCTCCTCTTCAAAGGTCAACATGGTGCCCTGCACGGGCTTCCAGTCGATCGCGCCCGTGAAGTCGTCCGTGCTGTTGCGCTGATATTCCTCGAGCAGCGCGTTGTACTTGGCGATGGTATAACTCGGACTCAGGGTCGGGCCCTGGAAGATATTCTGCGAGTACCCCACCCGATAGGTCACTGTCGAAAGCGGATAGAGGGTGAGATAGGTGTCCGTCATGCGCCGCACCGTATTGAACATCACCGAAGAATGGTTAACCTGCGGCCAGGCCAGCGAGCCGGTGGGCGCATTGGAGGGGCCGATGGGAATCGACTGCCCCGTGGTGATATTCGGGTTGCCCAGCAGGTCGTAGTCGAAGTACTGCCGGTCGCGGCGGAAGGTTCCCGAGAACTCGTACAACTTGCCCTTGGAGAAGTCCAGCTTGGCGAAGTTGTTGGGATCGCCGCCGAAGCCGCTGCCGATGGCCTTGAGGGAATCGACAAGGGTATTCTTTTTGCCCGGGAGCGCATGCATCTCAAAGGTCTCGCCAAGCACGCGCGGCCCGGACTGAATATTGACCAGCGTGTCGTACATGGCCTTGCTGCCCGAGATGCCGGAGATGTGCCCGCCCAGGTCCGCGGTCTGATGGACCGTATATCCCGCTGGGACGCCCGGCTGTGCTTCCGGCGTCGGGTTTTGGGCGAGAGCGATGCCTGCCGTCATCAGTAAAACGGCGACTCCAATGCCCCCGGCGATGCGCTGGATCATTGCGTGAGAGGGCTGTTGATTAGACAGCCGTGAAGAACAGCCTATCTGTTTCATATGAAGCCTCACTTGAAAAAAAACATAATTGCTGACATCGAAACCTTGTACTCGCACGCCAAACTGGCACGCGATCCGAGCCGCGCCGTCCGATTGATCGTCTGGAGGGCACGGCCCAGATCCGTTACCTTTTGAAATACGGGTCGATATTGGACCCATGGATCATGGTGTGGCAGTTAATGCATGGCTGCAGCTCGGCCGATCCGGCGTTCATCCCGTGAACCGTGCCGGCGGAGACTGGGCTATGGCACTGGTTGCACAAGGTGTTGATATTCGGCATATTCAGCAGCCGGGCGTTCTGAGAACCATGCGGAGTGTGGCAGGCCATGCACCCCTCCGCCTTGACCGCGGCGTGCTCGTACACGAAAGGCCCACGCACCTCCGTGTGGCACTTGGTGCAGATCATATTCTGGTCAGCCGTGGACCTCAGGTTGTTGTTCCCGAAGGTGCCGTGCGGATCATGACAGTCGCTGCACTTGACCAGACCTTCGTTCACCTTGTGGTGGAACGGCATATCGAACGACGGCTTCACGTCGGTGTGGCACTGATAACAGAGCGTGGGCTGAGCAGCCTTGAGAAGGTCTTCCCTGTCGCCTTTGGCGTGGATGCTGTGGCAGCCGATGCAGCTTACGCCGGCCTTGGCATGAGGAGCACGTTCGAAGTTGGGATGCGCTCCCGCGTGGCAGCTCAGGCACTTGGCGTCCACGTCTTTGGGCGAAGCCTTGGCGGGATCGAAGATCTTGGTCGCGTCCCCGCCGCCGTCAACGTGCGCTTGGCCCGCGCCGTGGCAGTTCTCGCAGGTCACCCCGGCGGCGTTGCCGTGCATCAGCGCCATTTTGGTGTGAGGATTGTTGGCGAACCCCTTTGACACCTCTTCGTGGCAGGTAGCACAAACTTCGCCGCCCACAAATCCCGAAGGCGCGGCGTCCTTGGCTTGAGCGGCGGCCGGTTTGTCGCCGGATGCCTGAGCCGCCAGCACGGGGGCGCACAGCATAGCTGCGCCCAGCATCAACATCAAACAAACTCGCAGTCCCGGCCAACTGCCCGGAGCCGCACTGATCGGCAATTGCATTACAGGCCCATCTCTATGCATGAAAAATACCGCCTTGTGTGATCTTATCGCCTCTCCCGAAAACAGTTGTCCCAGCGTCCGGCGGCTGAACTCGGCAATTCCCTGTCGGGAGCGCCGGAACAGCAGCGGGTTCGCTGGGCACACTGTTTCGCAAGGAGCTCGTTGTGCGGAGCATCACTTCATGTGCTGCATCCTACGTTGATGTTTGTACCCCAAACGGTGACGTTCGTCACAGATCGTAAAAGGGTAAACTCCGGACCTGAGTTTCCTGCCCCAAAGTGATATGGATTCAGGCATTAGAGCGAATCTAAAGCCTAACCAGGGACAATCCACAACTCCGGGGCGCACACCGTTCCCCCTGGCGCCGGGAATCACCAGAATACGGGGAACACTGCTTCCAGCAGGACAGCAAAAATGTGGCGTTCTGGCTGTGCAAAACAGATCGTCCCCCGGGTGGGAACGGGACTGGCGGCAATCTGGGGCGTTCTCCGGCTTGCAGGCTGGCCCAGAATCTCCTTGCCGCTCAACCGGCGGCGGCGCCGGGGCCGGTTTGGGGACAAATTGGGCGATCTGAATTCTTCCCGCCTTGGAAGAGCTTGGCGGCCACACAAGGCCCGCATAGACGTGAGGCCCATCACATTCACAGCGACGGCTTCTCCGGCAAACTCGGATAGAGCAAGAGCCTCTTTTCCGGGAGGCCCAGAGTATTTTCCCCTCAGAGGGAGCCCTTGCGACGACATGCAGGGTTCTGAAAGCGGCAGAGGCGAAGGTGCTCGATCGGCGCCGGAAGGGGCAAGACCATGGCAGACACACAGATCACGGCAGTAGCGCAACCGCGGCAAAAGCACCTTACCCGGCAGGCTCCGGTGGGATGCGCGGCCTGCGCCAATCGCCGCCCCGGCTGGTTTTGCTCGCTGGGCAGCGCCGTTCTGGCCGATCTTGAGCTGGCCACCAGCACCATCTCTCTGCCCGCGCAGGCTGCACTCTTCACTCAGGGCGAGGATGCCCGCTGCCTCTATTTAATCTGCGGCGGCTATCTCAAGCTGACCGCGGGCCGGCCTGACGATCGTCAAATGATTGTCCGAGTGGCCGGACCCGGCTCCATGCTGGGCCTCTACGCGGTTCTCTCCCACGGCGTCTATGAGGTCTCCGCCGAGTCATTGACCAGCGCTCAACTCCGCCCCGTCGAGCGGGACAGGTTCCTCGGCTTCCTGCGCAGCCACAAGGAGGCGCAGATGCGCGCTGTCCAGTGCATCTGCCAGGAGTACCGCTTCGCGCTGCAGGATGCCTGCCGCATCGCGCTGGCCGAGACCGTGGCCGCCCGCCTGGGACGGCTGCTGCTGGAGCTGGCCCACCAGATCGGCGAACACCTGGACGATGGCGGCTACCGGTTCCCGCTGCTGCTCACCCACGAGGAGATGGCCTCCATGGCCTGCACCACCCGCGAAACCGTTACCCGCACTCTCGGCCAGTTCCGCAAGGACGGCTGGATCTCCATCGAAGACTCCCTGATCACGCTCCACCAGCCGGAGCGGCTGGAAGCGCTGCTTTGAGGCTGTGCTCATTTTTGCCGCTCCCATCTGGCCTGCTTCCCGAGTCCAAGAGCTATCATCACAGTAGTCAGTGATCAGTTTTCAGTGGTCAGTGCCAGGTCTGGACGGTTTTCAAACTGACAAACTGACGACTGACAACTGAAAACTGACAACTGTCGTGGAGTTCATGGTGCGTATGAACCGTTTTGTGGCTTGTTTTTCTGCTGTTCTTCTCTGTTGCTGCGCTGCCGGGGGCCAGAGTCAGGCTCCAGCTCCGGTTTCAGCTTCGGCCCAGCCTGGCGCCACGTCCGCGGAAAGCCCGGAGATTCGGGAGTTCCAGAAGATCGAAGACGCCTGGGCCATCGCCGTCAACCTGCGTGACCAATACGGCCTGGAACTGGTGCTCTCCCCCTTGTTCGTCGATATTTCCGCCAGCGGCGATATCACCACCCGCAACCAGCAACTGGCCCAGCTGATCACCGGCGAGGATAAAACCCTCCATCTCGATCAGCGGGTGATCACCGTGCGCATGCTGGGCGACATCGCGGTGGCCAACGGCACCTACGTGCTGCACCACAAGGCGGGCTCCGCCCAGGTGGACGAAAAGGGCGTCTTCACCCACGTCTTCGAGCGCGCGCGCTCCGGCTGGCACTGCATCAACTCCCAGCGCACCGTGCTCCGCGAGGACTCCAGCGCCAAGACCAAAAAGCAGTCCAACGCCGAGATGCCCTTCCACATTCCGCTGTTTGGCAAGAGCGACAAGACGAATCCGTAGGGCGAGGGCACTGCCAATTCTCACGACGGCCCAGGCCGACTCGCCGGCCCGGCTAACTTGCCCGCCGCCTGGCTCCTTGCAGCCGGATGGACACATGCACCAGGCTGAGCGCGGCCGGCGTCACGCCGGGAATGCGGCTGGCCTGGCCGATGGTGATGGGGCGCACTCGCTCCAGCGTCTCGCGCATCTCCCGCGACAGCCCGCTGATGGCGCTGTACTCTATCCACTCCGGAATGGCCAGGGCCTCGGCGGCCTTGAGCTTGTCGATGGATTTCCTTTGCTGATCAAGGTAGCCGGCGAACTTGATCTCGGTCTCGACGGCGCGGGCCTCGTTGCGCAGGACGGCGGGAAGGGCAGTTTCCGCTTCAGCGCTCTGGTCCAGACTCCGGTCGATGGCGGCAGACAAGTCGGCGAGCAGGGGCTCCTGAGCGAGGGTTTCGCGCAGGGCTCCGAGCACCGCCTCGATGGTCACCTCGGGCCGCTTCAGCAGTTGCGCCCAGGTCAGGCCGGCGGTCGCCGTGAGGCCGGCGAATCCCGCGGCGGCCAGGCGCTCGGGATCCACTTTACCCGTGGTCAAAAGGCGGCTGAGCGCAGCCATGCGCGCCTGCTTTTGCTCGTATTCTGCCCAGGCCTCATCGCCGATCAGGCCCAGACGGCGGCCGTGCGGGGTCAGGCGGCGGTCGGCGTTGTCGATGCGCAGGTGCAGCCGGAACTCGGCCCGCGAGGTGAACATCCGGTAGGGTTCATTGGTGCCCTTCGAGATGAGGTCGTCGATCAGGATGCCGGTGTAGCCTTCGCTGCGGTCCATGGTGAAGGGCGGCAGCCCCTTGAGCCAGAGGGCTGCGTTGATGCCGGCCATGATGCCCTGGCAGGCTGCTTCCTCATAGCCGCTGGTTCCGTTGATCTGGCCGGCCAGGTAGAGGCCCTCCATGCTCTTCACGCGCAGGGTGCGGTCCAGCTCGGTGGCGTCCACGCTGTCATATTCAATGGCGTAGCCGGGCCGCAGCATCTCCGCCTCTTCGAGGCCAGGGATGGAGCGCACGATCTGCCACTGCACCTCCATGGGCAGCGAGGTGGACATGCCGTTGACGTAAACCTCGTGCGTATGCAGCCCCTCGGGTTCCAGGAAAAACTGGTGCTGGGTCTTGTCGGGGAATTTGACGATCTTGTCTTCGATGGAGGGGCAATAGCGCGGACCGATGCCCTTGATCTGTCCGGAATACATCGCCGAACGGTGCACATTCTCGCGGATGATGCGCAGGGTCTCCGGGGTGGTGAATGCGATATGGCAGCTAACCTGCGGCTGCACAATCTTCTTTGTCCGGAAGCTGAAGGGCGTGGGGTCCGCGTCGCCGGGCTGCTCCTCGAACGCGTCCCAGCGGATGGTGCGGCCGTCGAGACGCGGCGGCGTGCCTGTCTTGAGACGGCAGGTCCGAAGGCCCAGGGCTCGCAGGGCTTCGCCGAGGAGGACACTGGCGGGCTCGCCGCTGCGGCCGGCGGGATAACGCTCCTCTCCGCAGTGAATCAGCCCGTTCAGAAACGTGCCGGTCGTGATGATGGTGGCCCCGGCCAGCAGCCGGCGGCCGTCGCGCAGCTTGAGGCCCAAAACGCGGCGGGGCGGACGCATCTGCGTTCCATTTCGCCCCTGCCCTACGGGACGGGGCAGATCCAGCGGCACCTTCGACCCAGGGTTCCGCCCTGGGCTATTCTCGGGTTCTCCCTCCGGGAGAAAAGCGTCTTCGATGACCAGGTCCACCACCTCGGCCTGCCGAATGTGTAGCCCCGGCTGCGACTCCAGCACTTCGCGCATCTTCACGCGGTAGAGCTGCTTGTCGCACTGGGCGCGCGGGCTCCACACTGCCGGTCCGCGCGAGGTGTTCAGCAGGCGAAACTGAATGCCCACGGCGTCGGCCACCTCGCCCATCACGCCGCCGAGGGCGTCCACCTCGCGCACCAGGTGCCCCTTGGCCACGCCGCCGATGGCCGGATTGCAGCTCATCTGCGCAATCAGGTCCAGGTTCATGGTGATGAGGGCGGTCTTGAGGCCCATCCGCGCCGCCGCCATCGCCGCCTCGCACCCGGCGTGCCCCGCGCCCACCACGGCCACATCGTATTGTTCGGTAAATGCCATCCAAGACTATTCTACGGATTATGCGATGATGGCGCAGGATGGAACAGCCGGCGTTGGAGTAGCCTCGGAATGCCCCCGGCCGGATAGAGTGGAAGGAGCCTGCTTAGGCTCAGAGACGAACCTATATAGGTCCCATTCCAATGATGCCGTCATCCTGTTGTGATGCAATCCTTTGGGGCGGATCAATAACTGATAACTTTCTTCTCAATAGAACAGATATTTGCGCCAGCGGTCGTC